>DQIG01000134.1:0-6865 GCA_003525885.1 Stenotrophomonas sp. | reverse complement strand
GCACCGGCAGGCCGATCTGAGGCCAGCGCAGCATCTGGTAGCGCTTCCAGAAGGTGTCACCGATGCGCGCGGCCACGTCGTTGGCCAGCTCCTGCATGGGCGGGTTACCGCACTCGGCGGTGGTCACCCGGAACAGCACCAGCCAGCGGTCGAACAGGTCCTTGTCCAGCTCGATGGCCATGTGCTTGGACATCGGCGAGCCCTTGAAACGGCGTGTACCGCGCAGCATCGCCGACCAGAAATCGACCAGCTGCGCCAGGTGCTCCGGCCAGTCGTGGACGTGCGCCTCGAACACCGGCCCCAGCCGATCTTCCTCGCGCACGCGCGCATAGAAGTCGTGGACCAGGCGGGTCACTTCCTGCTCGGTACACAACCCGGGCGAGGCGACGGGAAGGACAGGTGGCGGCATTGCGTTCATCGGGGCACCCAAAGCTTGCCGGCAGTGTGCCGCAGCCAGGCCGGCACCGCCGTTGATCCAGATCAATGTCGGCGCAGTCCGCTGCGCCTAGGCTGGCACGCTTGCAGGAAGCATGCCCTGCGGATGCTGCGCCAGCCTCGGCGAAGTATACGCGCCGCCCACATTCCGATCCGGGACAGCATGAACAGACCCTCTCCCAGCCGCCGCCAGCAACTGATCCAGCTCTGGGGTGCCATTCTCTGGCCCAGCTTCATCGCTGCGGGCCTGGCCAGCGTGGTGTTCTTCGCCTTCGTCGACCCGCTGCGGTTGCAGGCGATCAGCTTTCCGGGCACAGCGATCAGCCGCGAACTGGGCTATACGGCGGGATTCTTCATGTTCTGGTCGGTGACGGCATTGTCCAGCGCGGTCACCTGGTACCTGCAGCGGCCGATGCCGAGCGATGACGACGACGAGCTGCCGCTGGGATGAGTACGCCCTGTAACGGAATCCCACGCCCCTGGCGTTGGCGCGGCGCGCTCAGCGTGCTCTTGCTGGCCCTGTTCTATGCACTGCCATGGCTGCGCTGGAACGGGCACCAGGCCCTGCTGCTTGACATCAACGCACGGCGCTTCGACCTGTTCGGCTGGACGTTGTGGCCCGGCGATGTCGGCGTGCTGGTCGGGATGCTGGCGGTGCTGGCGGTAGGCCTTGCGCTGCTCACCCACCTCGCCGGCCGCATCTGGTGTGGACACGCCTGCCCGCAGACGCTGTGGCGTCGTGCCTTCGACTGGATTGCACACGGCATGGCCAAGGCCTTGCCAGCGCCGGCCGTGCGCCCCGCCACCCAGGTGGCCTGGGGGCTGCTGTCGCTGTGGACCGGCATCACCTTCGTCGGCCTGTTCAGCCCGATCAACGAACTGGTGGCCGCTGCGCCACACATCGGCTGGAGCGGCTGGGAAACGTTCTGGGTGCTGTTCTATGCCGCAGCCACCTGGGGCAATGCCGGCTTCCTGCGCGAGCAGGTGTGCCGTTCGCTGTGCCCGTTCGCGCGGATGCAGCCACTGCTGACCGATCCGCATACGCCACGCATGTTGTACGACGCGCGCCGCGGTGAACCACGCGGCACGCGCCCGTCGGGCCTTGGCGGCGTGCTCGGACGCGGCCGAGGCCTGCTCGACCCGACCACCGCACAGGATTACGTGTTCCGCGCCGCACATCCGCTGCTGGCTGGACCGATGCCCACCTTCAGCGCCGACCGCCTGGGCGACTGCACCGATTGCGCTGCCTGTGTCAGCGCCTGCCCGATGCAACTGGATATCCGGCAGGGACCGCAGGCCGATTGCCTGGCCTGCGGTGCCTGCCTGGACGCCTGCTCGAGGCAGCAGCACCAGGCTGGTTTCGGCCCGGGGCTGGTGCGCTACTGCAGTCCGCAGGCCATGGCCGGGCAACCGCGGCAATGGTGGCGACCGCGGACCCTGGCACTGCTGTCGATGCTGCTGGCGCTGTTGGCCTGTGGCGCCTGGCGCCTGCTTTGAATCAGCGGATCAACGCGGCCCGTCGGCGTGCGGCGGTACCAGCTGCGCACGTCGGACGATGCCGAGCTGTTCGATGATCAGCGCCATTTCATTGGTGACTTCGGTACGCTCGGTCCCCTGCGGGACCAGGCGGTCCAGCACCTGCTGGTAGGTATCCCAGAACGCCGGACCGCATCCGTGTTTGTGATAACTGGCTTCCAGTTCGCGGCGTACCCGTTCAGCCAAGCCATGCATGCCGTATTCCATACGACCTCCGTTGGACTTGTTCTGCATCGTTGACGGTCTACCGACTCACTTGCGAGCTACTGAAAGACTCCCGGGCTTCACGTCCGGTTGATTCCAATTAGTCATAGATTTCACGACAGGTCAATTACATACCGCGACTTTGGTGATCGAAATTATTAATCGTTCACAAAACAACATACGGGGAGATGGGGTCCGCGGATGGGTCGGACCCGACACACTACCCGATCCCCCCACGCCCTGTTCCAGTAGGCACCGCCGATGGCCAATCCCCGTTCCATCGAAGTTTTCTATACTGCTAAGCATACTTAGCAAACGGCGCTTAGAGTGCTATATGCGACAAAAGGCGGCGCAGTTAAGGCTTATTCGGCCTGCGAGGCCTCAGTCGCCGGGAACAGGTTGGGGTAGCGCTGATGCAGGATGTATTGGCGTAGCGCAGGAATCGGGAAGTTCTTGGGCCATTGCGACACTGCAGATCGGCTAATGCCAAAGAACCGCGCCAGTTCGGCATCGGTCCGGAAACCCAGCCGGGCGCGCACCTGCCCTTTGCTCCAGAAATCGGTCACGGTCGGTCCTTCTGTTAACCAGACTTATTCTTGGAACAAGGGATCTTTGCGATCCACGCGTTAAGCTGGCTTGCATAGATGAATACTCTCGGCCAACGACTCGCCATTGCCATGAAGAAAGCCGGGCACCCTCGCCCGGCCGATCTGGCCCGCGCCGCCGATTCGACGACGGCAACCATCAGCAACTGGCTCAACGACCATGTCAGTCCCGCCCATGTGAAGGCCGAACAGCTGTTCCGCATCGCCGATGCGGCCAAGCTGGACGCGCGTGAACTGCTGTATGGCGTGAGCGGGCTTGGCGTCGGTGAGCGGGGCACTACCTATATCCCCAGCCAGGCCCACCTGGATGTCTGGCAGGACGCCTATGAACTGGTCAGCCATCTGGTGGAAGAGAAAGGGCTGGAAATCGACCACCGCCGCCACGCGGCACTGGACCTGCTGGCCTTCGAGCTGCTGATGGACGGCTTCAGCCGGAGCAAGGTCATCCGGGTGTTGACGACGTCGATGACGTAAGCGCACTGCCGCTGGTAGCATGATCATCGATGGGGATGGGGCTCCCCCGATAACCGCCTGAAAGGGCTGATGGCTCCTGCCAGGACGAACCGGTGTTCGTCGATGGCAGGCCGTGCCTGCCCTCGGCGTTCGCCCTCGAATCAGCGAACCCGTACCGAGGCACGTGATGCAAGCATTGAACAACTACTTACTGGTCTTCATCGGCGGCGGGCTCGGTGCCTGCCTTCGCCATGCCTGCAACCTGATCGGTGCACGGGTAGCGGTCGGCAGCCCGTGGCCGTGGTCGACCTTCCTGATCAACATCAGCGGTGCGCTGCTGATGGGCGTGCTGGTCGAAGCCTTCGCCCTGCGCAATGGCGCCTCGCCGCAGCTGCGGCTGCTGCTGGCCACCGGCGTCCTCGGCGGCTACACCACGTTCTCCACCTACGCGTTGGAAATCGGTCTGCTGCTGCAGCGTGGCCAGCATGGCCTGGCAGCGTTGTATGCCGGCGGTTCGGTGGCACTGGGCCTGGTCGGCCTGTTCGGCGGCATGAAACTGGCCCGGCTGGTGCTGGGCTGAGGCTCAGGCCGCGCCGGCGCGGGCCTGTCCCCGCCACTCGCGTGGCGACTGCCCGGTATGCGCCTTGAATGCGCGCGACAGCGCCGCTTCGCTGCCATAGCCGACGTCGTCAGCGATCCGTTTCAACGGGCGCCCCTGGCGCAGCGCCTGCTGCGCCAGGCCCACCCGCCAGCCCTGCAGGTACTGGCCGGGCGTGGTGCCCATCGCCTCACGGAAACTGGCAGCAAACACGCTGCGTGACATGCCGGCGACCTCGGCCAGGTCTTCCAGGGTCCAGGACTGTGCCGGCGCTTCATGCATCGCCACCAGCGCCAGCCGCAGCCGCGGATGACCCAGCCCGGCAAACAGGCCGCCACGCATCTCGCCACCTTCCATCAGCTGCCGCAGCACCTGGATCATCACCACCTCGAACAACCGGTTGACCATCGCCGCACGCCCGCAGCGCTGCTCGAAGGCCTCTTCGAACAGCAGCTCCAGCGCCGCGTTGCCACCGTAGAGATCGGCCAGCGGCAGGCAGATGAAATCGGGCAGCGCAGCGCTGATCGGATTGAGCCGCCCGCCCTCGAAATGCAGGTTGGCGCAGGCCATGTCGGCGCCGTGCTGCGGATCGGTGCTGAAGCGATGTGGCATCGGCCGCGGGTACAGCAGCAGGCTGGGCACTTCGACCTGCACGGTCTGCTGGCCGTGGCTGACCTGCAGCGGGCCACGGCGCACCAGGTGCAGCTGCCCGGCCTCATCCTCACCCTCCAGCGTGTTGATGCCGCACAGCGCGCCGGCATGGAACACCGAGGCGGTGACCGCGAAACGTTCCAGCAGAATGGCGAGACGGTCGACCATGACGGGACTCCGGGTCAAGCGAGATGATCTCAATACGACAGATCGTATCGGAATCAACACTGGAAACGACGGCACTGGCCGCTTTGTACCTCGGGCGCTATACAGGCCGCACATCCCCGCGCATGGAGGCACCGATGTCGCTCCGCATTGCCCCGGCCCTGTTGCCACTGCTGCTCGCGGCCGCGCACGCACAGGCCGCTCCACCGTCGAAGATCGAACACCTGGCCTGGCTGGCCGGTTGCTGGCAGCTTGATGGCCAGCCGGCCGGCGCCGGCGAGCAGTGGTCCACCCTGGCTGGCAACACCCTGTTCGGCAGCAGCCGCAGCCTGCGTGACGGCCATACCGTGGGTTTCGAGTTCATGCAGCTGCGCCAGCATGACGACGGCCGCCTGGTGCTGACCGCCCTGCCCTCCGGCCAGAACGCCACCGAGTTCAACGCCACCCGGGTCGATGCCAACGAGGCGGTATTCGAGAACCCGGCCAATGACTTCCCGCAGCGCATCCGCTACCGGCGCCTCGACGAACAGCGGGCGCATGCGCGCATCGAGGTCGCGCAGGACAACCCGGAACAGGCAATGGATTTCCCGATGCACCGTGTTGCCTGCGGTGGACCGACGCCCGCACGCTGACACACAAACGCCCCGGACCGGCCGGGGCGTCTGCATGCGATCAACACCACACGGGCATTCACCTGGCCAGCGTGGTTTCCAGTGCCTCCAGGCCATCGCGATAGATGCCCACGAACAGCGCGGACGCTTCTTCGTCGCTGACGCCCACCGGGGTGAACTCACCGGACCAGTCGATCCTTGAACCACTACTCTGCTCGACCACACGCAGGGTGGAACGGTAGCCCGTGACCGGGAACGGCGCCTGCAGGATCGAGTAGGTGTAGCTGCGATCGGCCTGGTCGAAGGCTTCCAGGCGCTCGACGATGGCATCGCCATCGGAATTGGCCAGATGGCGCACGCGACCGCCTTCGCTGAGCGTGCTCTGGGGAATGTACGGAAGCCAGTCGGGCAGCGAATCGAAGCCACCGATGAGGTTCCAGACCTGGTCGGCCGGGGTCGGCACGGTGATGGATACAGAAGCAGTTGCCATGGGCAGGTCTCCTTGGGGACTCAGATGTTGTCGATCGGCAGCGGGGCGTTGGCCGCAACCAGGTCCTGGGCGCGCAGTTCCTGCCAGAACCCGGCCGGGATGATTTCCTGCAGTGCGGCATAGTCTTCGGCGATGCGTTCGGGACGGCTGGCGCCCGGAATCACCGCAGCCACCGCCGGATTGGCCAGCGAGAACTGCAGGGCGGCCGCCTTGATGCTGATGCCATACCCGGCCGCGATGGCCTTGATGCGCTCGACCTTGGCCAGGATCTCCGGCGACGCCTTCTGGTACTCGAAGCGGCTGCCACCGGCCAGCACGCCGGAGCTGTACGGACCGCCTACCACGATGCCGGTGTCGCGTTCGGCCGCCTTGGGCATCACCCGCTGCAGCGCACGCTCGTGGTCGAGCAGCGAGTAGCGGCCGGCCAGCAGGAAGCCATCCGGACGGGCTTCGTCCAGGTCCAGGGTCAGCTCGATCGGCTCGACACGGTTGACGCCCAGGCCCCAGGCCTTGATCACGCCTTCCTCGCGCAGGCGGGTCAGCACCTTGAAGGCGCCGCGGCGTGCAGTCTCGAAGTAGGACAGCCACTCATCGCCGTAGAAGTCCTGGGCGATGTCGTGCACCCAGACGATATCCAGGCGATCGGTCTTCAGGCGCTTGAGGCTGTCATCGATCGAGCGCAGGGTGGCATCGGCCGAGTAGTCGTTGACCAGCTTGTTGGGGCGGCCGGCGACGAACAGGCCGCCCTTCTCGCCAAGGTCGCGGGCGCTGGTGTCTTCCACTTCGTCCAGGATCAGGCGGCCGACCTTGGTGCTGAGCACGAAGTCGTCGCGGTTGCGCTTGGCCAGCGCGTCGCCGAGCCGGATCTCGGCAAGGCCGGCGCCGTAGAACGGGGCGGTATCGAAGTAGCGGGTGCCCTGTTCCCAGGCCGCGTCCACCGTGGCCTGGGCCTCGGCTTCCGGGATGTCACGGAACATGTTGCCCAGCGGCGCGGTACCCAAGCCGAGGGTCTTGCCAGCCAGCAGAGTGTTGATGCTCATGGAGTTCCCCTTGGGGAGGTTGTTGAGGTTGAGGCATAGGCTAGGCTTGCCCCATAAGACTGTCCAAGACATAATTT
>DQIG01000029.1:3877-4193 GCA_003525885.1 Stenotrophomonas sp. | reverse complement strand
CGGCAGTGGCATCCGGCTGCCGGTCGCCTCACCGGCGAGCGTGGGGGCCTGCAGCCGTGGTTCGATGCACCGTTGCCGCCGCCGCTCGACGATGCACTGGAAGACGAAGTCGCACTCGACACGCTGCGCCGTTTCCTGTGCGACCCGGCCGGGCAGTTCCTCGCACAGTCGCTGGGCCTGCGCCTGGCCGATGATGCCGAGGAGGTTGATGACCTGGAGCCGTTGGTGCTGTCATCGCGCGGCCCGGAAAAACGCAGCGTGCAGGCGGCGGTGGTGCGTGCCACGCTCAGCGGCGATACCGAGCCGTTGTACCCGC
>DQIG01000029.1:2907-3712 GCA_003525885.1 Stenotrophomonas sp. | reverse complement strand
GTTGTACCCGCGGCTGCGCGCGCGCGGCCTGCTGCCGTCCGGCCCATTGGGCGAGCGCCAGTTCGAGGTGGAGCAGTTGAAGACCCGCCCGTATGCCAGTGCATTGCTGGGCTGGATGCAGGGCGAACCGCTGGAAAGCCGCCGTTACGAGGTGGACATCGACGGCGTGCGCCTGCATGGCCGCGTGGCTGATCGTCATCCTGAAGGGCTGGTGCGCCTCCGCGCTGGCACCCTCAATGGAAATGCGGTGATCCGCCAGGGCCTGGACTGGCTGCTGGCCAACGCAGCCGGCGATGCGCTGCCGCTGGTGCAGTTCCACGATGGCGGCGATGCCGGTCCCGGCCCGCATGTGTTGCCAGCATTGAGCGCCTCCGCTGCACGCGCAGCGTTGCGCGCGCTGCTGCAGCTGCGCCAACGCGGCCTGCGCGAGCCGCTGCGCTTTGCCCCGTATACCGGTTGGGTGCTGTACAACGCGCCGACAGAAAAACAGCGCAGCGAAGGCTGGAAGCAGTGGCACGGCAGCGACCGCAGCTGGGGGGAATCCAGCAGCGACGCCTGGCAGCTGCTGCTGCGTGGTGCCGACCCGTTCGCTACCGATGCCAGCTATGCCGACCTGCTGCGCAACAGCCAGGTGGTCTTCAGTGCGGTGCGCGAAGGCCGCGCCTTTGGCGCTGACGTGAGCCAGGGAGGCGGCACATGAGCACCGCCATCGCCGATGAGGGAACCCAGTGCATGGCAGGCGATCCCTATCTGGCCCTGCCGCTGGACGGCATCCGCCTGATCGAAGCCAGCGCCGGCACCGGCA
>DQIG01000029.1:0-2755 GCA_003525885.1 Stenotrophomonas sp. | reverse complement strand
CCAGCGCCGGCACCGGCAAGACGTTCACGCTGGCCACGCTGTTCACCCGCCTGGTGGTGGAGCAGGGCCTGCGCATCGGCCAGATCCTGGCGGTGACCTTCACCGATGCCGCCACCCAGGAACTGCGCAAGCGCATCCGCGAGCGCCTGGCGCTGGCCGCGCGCCTGGTCGACCTGGAGCCGGCCGAGGGTGAAGCGCCGGACGCAAGGCTGACCCGCGAGGTGCTGCAGCGCCATCTGCAGGGGGGCACCGAGAGCGCAGCCGCACTGAAGCGCCGCCTGCAGGTGGCCGCCGACGAGATCGACCTGGCGTCCATCTTCACCATCCACGGCTTCTGTACCCGCGTGCTGCGCGAGCATGCGTTGGAGAGCGGCCACACCTTCGATCCGCCGGAGCTGCTGGCCAGCGATCGTGAGTTGCTGGAAGAGCTGGCCGCTGATCTGTGGCGCGTGCATGCCAATGACCCGGCCACACTGGAACCGCTGACCTGGCTGTGGTCCACCCCGGACGCGCTGGCTGCCGATCTGCGCGCGCTGCTGGGCGCGCCGCCGCTGCATCCGTTGCCACGGCCGGTGGCGTTGGGCGATCCACACCCGGCATTGCAGAGCGCGGCGGAAGCACTGTCCGCAAGCGTGCGCGAACATGGCGAGCAGTTCTTCATCGACCTCTGCGATGCCGTCGACAACAAGTGGCTCAACGGCGTGTCCTACAAGCTGGGCTGGCTGCATCCGCTGGGCCGGCAGCTGCTGGCCTGGGCCGAGCGTGCCGATCCGCGCGAGCTGCTGATCAGCGAACGCCTGCCGGCGCTGCTGCCGGAGGCGCTGGCCGCCAAGACCAACAAGAAGTTCGCCGAGCGCACGCCGTCGTCGCCGCTGCAGGCAGCGCTGGACCGCTACGTCACGCTGCTGGCCGAGCGTGAGACCTGGCTGCGCGCCACCGCGCTGCATTTCCTGCACGCGCTGCGCGACGAAGCCACGCAGCGCCTGCAGGCACTGAAGCGCACGCGCCGGGTACAGACCTACGATGACCTGATCGATGGCGTGGCACAGGCCCTGGATGGCCCGCAGCGGCTGGCGCTGGTCAGGCAGCTGCGCGCGCAGTACCGCATCGCGCTGGTCGATGAGTTCCAGGACACCGACGACCGCCAGTGGGGCATCTTCCACAGCGTGTTCGGCAATTCACCGGAGGTGCGCGAGCTGGGCCTGGCACCGGCGTTGTTCCTGATCGGCGACCCCAAGCAGGCGATCTACGGTTTCCGCGGCGGCGACATCCACACTTACCTGAAGGCCAAGCAGGCGGCGCAGCAGGCGCCGGTGCTGGACCAGAACTTCCGCTCGCGACCCGCTGTGCTGCGCGCGCTGCAGGCGCTGTACGACAACGGTGGCGAAGACGCCTTCCTCGAGCGCGACATCCAGTTCGAGCCGGTGCGCCCCGGTGGCGTACGCAGCGATGCAGACTACCTGCGCGACGGCGATGCTGCGGCGGGCCTGACGCTGCGTGTACTGCGCAGTGGCGGTGACAAGGCGATGAGTGCCGATGCCTCGCGTGAGGCAGCGACCCAGGCCTGTGTGGCGGCGATCCACCAGATCCTGGTCGATGCCCGCGCCGGCAACGCCGTGCTCCGTGGGCAGCCGGTGCGGCCGGGTGACATCGCGGTGCTGGTGCGCTCGCATCGCGAGGCCACCCTGGTCCAGCGCGCGCTGGCCGCGGTCGGTATTCCCGCGGTGGCGGCTGGCAAGCAGAGTCTGTTCGCCACCGGCGAAGCGCGTGATCTGCGCGCGTTGCTGTTGTCGTTGCTGCAGCCGGCCGACGAAGGCCGCCTGCGTGCGGTGCTGGCCACCGTCCTGCTTGGCCAGCGGGCCAGTGCGATCGCCGCGATGGAACGCGAGGGCGATCTGCAACGCGGGTTCCAGGCGCAGCTGCTGCACTGGCGTGAGCGCTGGCAGCGCGGCGGACCGTTTGCGGTGATCGCCGATGTCTGTGCCGCCCAGGGCGAACGCCTGCTGGCGTTGATCGATGGCGAGCGCCGCCTGACCAACTATCTGCAGCTGGGCGAACTGTTGCAGGAAGCCTCGGCGCAGGCGCTCGGCATGCACGGCCTGCTGGACTGGCTGCAGGGCCAGATGGCCAGCGCCGACCAGGATGACGAACAGCAGCTGCTGCGCCTGGAATCGGATGCACGCCGCGTGCAGATCATCACGCTGCACAAGAGCAAGGGCCTGGAATACCCGCTGGTGTTCCTGCCGTTCGTCGGCATCGATGGCGGCGCGCCGAACACTGCCTCGCACTGCACGGTGCATGTGGACGGCCAGCGCCAGCTGCACTGGAAGCTGGACAAGGACGAGGCGTGGGAAGCGGCCAGTGCCCAGCGCGAGCGCGAGCAGCGCGCCGAGGATGCGCGCCTGCTGTATGTGGGCCTGACACGTGCCGAACACGCGTTGTGGATTGCCGTGGGTGATCTGGCCGGCCTGGGCAGGACACGGTTGGCGCCGCTGCTGGGCGACCTGCAGGCGCTGCGCGTGCACGCCGATGTGCATATCGACGACAGCGAGGCTCCGGCCACCCCGCCGCAGCTGGCGGCCGAAGTGGAAGGTGACCTTCCAGCAGTGCGTGCTCTGACCCGGCGCGTGCCGCACGACTGGTGGGTGTACAGCTTCACCCAGTTGGCCCACGCCGACGCCGGCGCGGGCAGCGATATCGAAGCGGCGGCCACCGAGTTGCCGGCACCGGCGGCCGACGAACCCGCGGGCCCGGA
>DQIG01000133.1:5618-12136 GCA_003525885.1 Stenotrophomonas sp. | reverse complement strand
CCTGCTGCAGCGATTGCTCGAAGCGCAGGCGGTTGCCCAGGCCGGTGAGGGCATCGCGGTTGGCCTGGCGATGCCAGGCCGAGATCCGCCACACCGCCCAGGCCAGCAGTGCCAGCACCACACCCAGCATCGCGCTGGCCGGCGCCCACCATAGATCCGCCGTGCGCAGCAGCAGCCAGCTCAGCAGGGCAGGCATCGGCAGCGACCACAGCGCGGCAAGCCAGGGCAGGCGCAGGCCGAGCAGGATCACGCACAGCGCCACCAGCACGCCGCTGATGGCGTGCTGCCAGGCATGCGGCAGCACATCGATCTGCTTGTGCTGCAGCAGCATCGAGGTGATGTTGGCCTGGTACTCGCTGCCGCTCATCCAGAACTCGCGGGTGGTCGGGGTCAGCAGGCGAGGCGCGATGCCGCTGGCGGTCATGCCGACCACGATGCGGCGGCCATGCAGCATCGCCATGTCCACGTGGCCATCGAGTACGTCCGCGTAGGACACCTGCGGCAGCCGCTCGGGTTGGCCGGCGTAGCGCACGCGGACGTAATCGTCGCGGCGCCATTGGTAGGGCGAGCCCAGTTCCGGCTCGGGATCGGGCAGGCCGCGTACCGCACCCGCAGGCAGGTTGGCCAGTGCCAGGCCCAGTGCCGGCCAGTGCGGCTGGCCGATACCCGCGTGCAGATAGACGCCGCGGGCGACGCCGTCACCATCCACCTCGACATCGGTGTGGCCGATCGCAGCGGCACTGGCGGCGATCTGCGGGATCGGCAGCATTTCCTCGGCCATGCGGTCGCCGGCCGCAGGTGCGGCCAGCACCGGCAGCACCACCCGGCCATTGCGCCGGATGGCGGCCGCCAGCTGATCATCCTGGCGGCTGTCGCGACGGTCGGGTTCGGACAGCATCAGGTCCAGCGCAACGCGTTCGGCGCCGGCATCGGTCAGGCGGTCCAGCAGGCGTGCATGCACCGAGCGCGGCCAGGGCCACTGGCCGATGCGCTGCAGGCTGCCTTCGTCGATGGCCACGATCAGCACGCTGGGGTCGGGGCGGTAATCCCAGTTCCCGACCAGCGCGTCATAGGCCGCCTCGTCCTGCCGCCACAGCCATTGGCCCTGGCTGGCCAGGACGGTCAGCACGCCGGCCAGCAGCGCCAGCAGGATCCGCTTCGACCATGGCAGCGGCGAGCGCCTCACAACAACAGCCAGAGCAGCAGGGCACTGCCACCGGCGCTGTAGCACAGGCGGCACGGCAGGGGGATCTGCTGGGCAGGGGAGAATTCGCCGGCGTGGCCGTCATCGTCGATGTACTGCACGCGCACGTGCAGGGTGCCGCTCCACGGGCGCTTGAAGCTCACCTGCGGCTGGGCCACGGTCTCGTCGACCAGCGGTGCCTTGAAGTCACCGCGGCGATCCACCTGCACCCGGTAGCGCTGGCCTTCGCTGCCGGCCTGCCAGCGCAGCGTCAGCTCGCCGTGCGCGGCCTCGGGCGGTTGCAGTGCCGGGTCCACCGGCTCGTTGCTCAGCTGCAGCGGCAGTGCCTGGCCGTAGCGGCCCTGGCGACCCTCGCCATCGCGCGAGGCCACGCGCCAGTAGTACTGGCCGGGCGGCAGCGGTTGCGCAAGGCGCAGATCGGTCGCATGGGTGGCCTGCTCCTGCAGTGGCTGCAGGAAGCTGGGTTCGGCGGCGATCTGCAGCACGCTGCTGCGCGCGCCGGGGGCCTGGCTCCAGCGGAAACGCGGGCGGTCGCTGTTGATCGTCTGCCCATGCAGGGGCGACACGGTCAGCGGTGGCGGAGGTTGGTCACTGAGCTCGAAATCGGCGCTGGCATCCAGGCCTTCGACGCCCTGGGCGTCGACCGCGCGCAACAGGATGCGCAGCTGGCCGGGCGGCAGGTCGCCGATCGCCAGCCGGGTGTCGGCGGTATCGGCGGCGAACAGCAGGATTTCCGGCGTTGCTGCCTGCACCACTTCAACCCGGTAGTGGTCGGCGCCATTGACCGGTTCCCAGGCCAGTAGGGTCGGCAGCGGCGCCAGGCGCAGCGCGTCATTGCGTAGTGCCGGCGCCGGCAGCAGTGCGGAGACCGCGGCGGGGGCCGCATCGGCACTGCTGCTGCGGGTGGCCTGGCCCGGCCGGACCAGGCGCTGGCCATGGGGGTTGCCGACCTGCACCTTGCCCTGCAGGACCTCGGTGGCACCAACGTGTCCGGTATCTCCGGCGCTGACCCGGAACACCGTGCCGCGCACGCTGCTGGTCGCGGTGGGCGCATCAATGATGTAACGCGAGGCCGGGCCGCGCGCCGGCGTCACCCGGTTGCTCGCACGCCCCTGCTGCAGGCGCAGGCGGGTGTCGACCATGCCGGTGTGGCCGTAGCGGCTCAGCTGGTCCAGGCGCAGGCGCGAGTATTCGCGCAGCTGCAGGCGCGAGGCATCGGCGAATTCCAGGGTGATGCTGGAATCGCCCTCGGTTTCCACGGTGTCACCGATATGCAGCTGCTCGCCGGCCTGGAGGGCACGGGTCGCGGTGCCATCGGCACCGGCCAGTTCGACCTTTCCGCGCACGGACAGCACCCGAGCCGGCGCCGGTTCGGTGCGCAGCCAGCTGATCGGGAAGCGCAGCAGCTGGCCCGGCGGCAACTGGTAGGGGTTGTCGATGCGGTTGTGCTGCTGCAGCTGCTGCCAGCGCACCGAGGGCTTCAGGTACAGCCCGCCCAGGTCCCACAGGGTATCGCCGGGCCGGACCCGGTAGTTCCAGTCCTGGGCGCCGGCGATGGCGGGCAGCACGAAGAGGGCGCAGAGCAGGGCGCCCGTTAAACGCATGGCGAACGACAGAGAGCGGACGACGGTCACAGTTTGCAATCCCGGCAATGCGGGGGTGCAGCTGCAAGACCCCATGGCCCCGACCTCATCCCCCCGAACGGATCGTGGCGACCGCATGGCCGCCAGCGCGCGCATTATTGCCCGCGTTCAGTGCAGGGATTCTGAACGGAGCGGGCTCCCGTTCAGAACAGCAGCGACGCCATCCTGCGGCGGTACTGGCCCACCAGGTCTTCGTCGGAGATCACATTGAAGGCGTCGATCAGGGCCTTGCGCGGCAGCCCTTCTTCGAATCCGCGGTCGATCCGCAGCATTTCCAGGAACTGGGCTAGCGCGGCCTCGTCATGGCCGCCGAGCAGCAGCTGCACGCCGCGCAGGTGGCGGGCCTTGAGATCCCTGCCATCGGCGGCGATGCGTGCCTCCAGTACCTCGGCGGCCGGGGCATCCTTCAGTGCGGCGGCGAAGGCCAGGCGGGCACGGGCACGCACGGCGCGGTCGTCGGTGGCCAGATTGGCTGGCAGGCCGTCGATCAGGGTGCCGGCTTCGTCCACGCCACCGATCTGCAGCAGGGCCAGGGCCAGGTCGAGTTTCAGCTCATCCTTGTCCGGCTCGGCGGCGATCTGTGCGCGCAGCACGTCGACCTGCGCCTGCGGATCCAGCGGAGCGTCATCTTCGGGGGCGGCGTCGCCGACATCGGCCGGCACGATGCCGTGCTGGGCCAGGAACTCACGCAGCTGGCCTTCCGGGATGGCGCCGGGGAAGCCGTCCACCAGCTGGCCGCCCTTGACCAGGAACACGGTCGGCACCGAGCGGATCTGGAAGGCCGCGGCGATCTGCTGTTCCTTGTCCACATCGACCTTGGCTAGTTCGAAGGCGCCGTTGTACTCGGCAGCCAGCTTTTCCAGCATCGGGCCCAGGGTCTTGCACGGCCCGCACCAGGTGGCCCAGAAGTCGACCAGCACCGGCGTCTGCAGCGACTTCTGCAGGACTTCGGCCTCGAAGGTCGCAGTGGTGGCGTCGAATACGTAAGTCGTCTCGGTCATGGGGGAGGCATCGCTTGGCATCTGGAGACAGATTCTATGGTGACGATCGATGTCGGTCTCAACCCTGCCATCACGGAGTACGCCCATCGAGATGGTGGTAGCGGGCCCGAAGGCCCGCCATGCCCGGCTTATGCGCGTGGCGTGCAGTACAGCTCATGGATCACCCACCCGCCAGCGCTGACCGGCTTGGCGGTCGAGGTGCGGCGGTAGTACTCGGCCTCGGCCTGCCGCAGGCCGCCGGCGTTGACGCGGCCCATCAGGGTGCTGCTGTCCTGGGCGGCGCCGGGCGGGCCAACCTTGGCGAAGCAGTTGAATTCGGCCGCCTGGGCAGCGCTGGCCAGGCCCAGGCTGAGCGCGGCGGCGAGGATGCGTTGGATCATGGGGAGCTCCCTGCATGGCGGAACTGCCATGCCACGACCCTCGTTGGTGGAGACCCGCGCGGATATCGAATTGATCAGAAATGCACGGTGCTTGGCGCATCGCGTCGCTGCCGCGACAATGCGGTGATCCATTCCTTTCCGGGTGATTGCGCGCAATGTCCGTGGTCCGGCTTGATCGTTGGTTGGGGCTGCTCGCTGCAGTCGTGTTTGTCCTGGCCGTAGCCGGCTTCGGTGCTGGTCTGGAGGGCTATGCGCAGGCCCGCCACCCAGTGGCGTTGTTGGGCGCACGCGGTGTGCCGCATGCGCTGGCCTTCAATCTGCTCGGTTTCGTGCTGCCTGGCGTGCTGGCCGTGGTGGTGGCTGAGCGCCTGCGTCGCCGCCTCCCCACCACCGCCGGCTGGGCGCCGCGGGTCGGCAGCCAGATGCTGCTGCTGGCCGGTCTGGCCTTTGCTGCGATGGGGCTTCTGCCGCTGGACGTGGACGACCTGCATGGTCCGGCCAGCCAGCTGCATGCCAGTGCCTGGATGATCTGGGTGCTGGGTTTCGTCGCCGGGACCTTGTTGCTGGGCACATCACAGCTGCGCCAGGCGCATGGCCGTGGGATGGGCGGACTGGCCCTGGGCTGCGGCGTGCTGGCCGCGCTGGCGGCGTTTGCCCTGCAGGGCGTACTGCCGGCGCCGCTGGCACAACGGCTGGCGTTCGCCTGCTGGGTGGTCTGGCTGGCCTTGGCGCTGCGACTGTCGCGACCGCGCTGAGACCGGCCCTGGACGCCCGCGGCGGCGGCATCCGGCAGGCAGGATTGGAGACGTTTGCCGCACTGCGGTACGCTGTACCGCTTTGCCGCCGCATCCGCGTGTTCCATGACCAGCGCTGAAACCAACGCCTACGACCCGCAGCAGGTTGAATCCGACGCCCAGCAGTACTGGGACGCCACCCGTGCCTTCGAGGTCGACGAGACTTCGGACAAGCCGAAGTACTACTGCCTGTCGATGCTTCCGTACCCGTCCGGTGCGCTGCACATGGGCCACGTGCGCAATTACACGATTGGCGATGTGATCAGCCGCTACAAGCGCATGACGGGTCACAACGTGCTGCAGCCGATGGGCTGGGACGCGTTCGGCCTGCCGGCGGAAAACGCCGCGATCAAGAACAAGACCGCGCCGGCGGCGTGGACCTACAAGAACATCGACCACATGCGCAGCCAGCTGAAGTCGCTGGGCTATGCCATCGACTGGTCGCGCGAGTTCGCCACCTGCCGCCCGGACTATTACGTCCACGAGCAGCGCATGTTCACCCGCCTGATGCGCAAGGGCCTGGCCTACCGCCGCAACGCGGTGGTGAACTGGGACCCGGTCGACCAGACCGTGCTGGCCAACGAGCAGGTCATCGACGGCCGCGGCTGGCGCTCCGGCGCCCTGGTCGAGAAGCGCGAGATCCCGCAGTGGTTCCTGCGCATCACCGATTACGCCCAGGAATTGCTGGACGGCCTGGACGAGCTGGACGGCTGGCCGGAATCGGTCAAGACCATGCAGCGCAACTGGATCGGCCGTTCCGAGGGCCTGGAAATCCAGTTCGACGTGCGTGATGTCGACGGCGGCATGCTGGACCCGCTGCGCGTGTTCACCACCCGCCCGGACACGGTGATGGGCGTGACCTTCGTGTCGATCGCCGCCGAGCACCCGCTGGCGCTGCACGCGGCGAAGAACAACCCGGAGCTGGCAGCGATGCTGGCCGACCTGAAGCAGGGCGGTGTATCCGAGGCTGAGCTGGAAACCCAGGAAAAGCGCGGCATGGACACCGGCCTGCGCGCGCTGCATCCGGTCACCGGCGAGCCGGTGCCGGTATGGGTCGCCAATTTCGTGCTGATGGGCTACGGCACCGGCGCGGTGATGGCCGTTCCGGGCCATGACCAGCGCGACAACGAGGTGGCCAACAAGTACGGCCTGCCGATCAAGCAGGTCATCGCCCTGAAGGACGCGCGCACCGAAGAGGAGCGTAACTGGGACGGCAGCCGCTGGCAGGACTGGTACAGCGACAAGAGCCGTGCCTTTGAGCTGGTGAACTCGGCCGAATTCGACGGACTGGACTTCCAGGGCGCCTTCGAAGCGCTGGCCGAACGTTTCGAGCGCAAGGCCCAGGGCCAGCGTCGCGTCAACTACCGCCTGCGCGACTGGGGAGTGAGCCGCCAGCGTTACTGGGGCTGCCCGATTCCGGTGATCTACTGCGCCAAGTGCGGCGCAGTGCCGGTGCCGGAAGAGCAGTTGCCGGTGGTGCTGCCGGAAGACTGCGT
>DQIG01000133.1:5234-5443 GCA_003525885.1 Stenotrophomonas sp. | reverse complement strand
TTCGCCGGTACCGGCTCGCCGATCAAGACCGACCCGGAATGGCGCAAGACCACCTGCCCGGACTGCGGCGGGGCCGCCGAGCGCGAGACCGACACCTTCGACACCTTCATGGAGTCGAGCTGGTACTACGCCCGCTACACCTCGCCGGGTGCCCGTGATGCGGTCGACAAGCGCGGCAACTACTGGCTGCCGGTCGACCAGTACATCGG
>DQIG01000133.1:4877-5086 GCA_003525885.1 Stenotrophomonas sp. | reverse complement strand
TGCCGGTCGACCAGTACATCGGTGGCATCGAGCACGCGATCCTGCACCTGATGTATTTCCGCTTCTATCACAAGCTGCTGCGTGACGCGCGGATGGTGGACAGCAACGAGCCTGCGCGCAACCTGCTGTGCCAGGGCATGGTGATCGCCGAAACCTATTACCGCCCGAACCCGGACGGCTCGAAGGACTGGATCAACCCGGCCGACGTG
>DQIG01000133.1:4045-4732 GCA_003525885.1 Stenotrophomonas sp. | reverse complement strand
CTGGATCAACCCGGCCGACGTGGAAGTGCAGCGCGACGAGCGCGGCCGCATCACCGGCGCCACCCTGATCGCCGACGGCCAGCCGGTGGTGGTCGGTGGCACCGAGAAGATGTCCAAGTCGAAGAACAACGGCGTGGATCCGCAGGCGATGGTCGGCAAGTACGGCGCCGACACCGTGCGCCTGTTCTCGATGTTCGCCGCGCCGCCGGAGCAGTCGCTGGAGTGGAACGAGGCCGGCGTGGATGGCATGGCCCGGTTCCTGCGTCGCCTGTGGGCCCAGGTGCAGAAGCACGCGGCCGACGGTGCCGCCCCGGCGCTGGATGCTGCCGCGCTGGATGCCAACCAGAAGGCGCTGCGCCGCAAGACCCACGAAACCATCGGCAAGGTCGGTGACGACTATGGCCGCCGCCACAGCTTCAATACCGCGATCGCTGCGGTGATGGAGCTGATGAACGCGCTGGCCAAGTTCGAGGACGGCAGCGAGCAGGGCCGCGCGGTGCGCCAGGAAGCGCTGCAGGCCATCGTGCTGCTGCTGAACCCGATCACTCCGCATGCCAGCCACGCCCTGTGGCAGGTGCTGGGCCATGGCGAGACGCTGCTGGAAGACCAGCCGTTCCCGCAGGCCGACAGCAGCGCGCTGGTGCGCGATGCGCTGACCCTGGCGGTGCAGGTCAACGGCAAGCTGCG
>DQIG01000133.1:3017-3825 GCA_003525885.1 Stenotrophomonas sp. | reverse complement strand
CGAGGCGCTGGCGCTGGCCGAGCCCAACGCGGCCAGGTTCATGGAAGGCCTGACGGTGCGCAAGATCATCATCGTCCCGGGCAAGATCGTGAACATCGTCGCCGCCTGATGTACTCCGCACCGGTCACCCGCGCGGTGGCCGGTGCCTTTCCAGAAGCAGGGCCGGGTACTCGATGGCCCTGCATTCACGCGGCTTCGGGCACGCTGTGTGTTGCCGTGATCGCCCGGCTCCGCCAGACTGTCTCCATGACCCGAATCCTGCTTGCCCTCGTTCTTGTCCTCGGCCTCGCCGGCTGCGGCTTCCATCTGCGCAACAAGCTGATGCTGCCGACCGACACCGCCCCGGTGAAGGTGGTGTCCACCGCCCCGTACAGTGAACTGGTCAAGCTGCTCAATCGCAGCCTGCTGGCCTCCGGTGCCAGGCTGGCCGATGAGGACAGCAAGGAACCCAGTGCCCAGCTGCAGGTGTTGTCCGAGCGCTGGGGTGACCTGCCGATCGCCATCGACTCGCAGGGCCGTGCACAGGAGTACAGCCTGCGCTACGCGGTGATCTTCATCTTCCGCCGCGAGGATGGCAGCGAACTGGTGCCGCAGCAGGTGATCGAACTGTCGCGCGACTACGTGTCGCCGCCGACCGACGCCACCGGTACCACTACCGAACGCGAAATCCTGGCCACGGAGCTGCGCCGGGAAATGTCCGCCTCGATCATCCGCCGTATCGACAGCGTGGTCCGCGCCGAGATCGAGAAGGGCGGCAGCCTGTCCGCGCCGAAGGCCAAGCCGATCGAGGGTGCGGTGCCGGCCGGGC
>DQIG01000133.1:0-2841 GCA_003525885.1 Stenotrophomonas sp. | reverse complement strand
TGCCGCCGTCAAGCACTGAGCGGCAGCGACGATGGAACTGCGTCCGGAGCAGCTGGCCAGCCAGGGCGCTGACACCCCGTTGGCGCCGGTGTACCTGATCGCAGGCCCGGAAACCCTGCGCGTGCTGGAGGCGGCAGATGCCATCCGCGCGCGCGCACGCGCCTCGGGCATCGGTGAACGCGAAGTGTTCGACGCCGACGGGCGTGATTTCGACTGGAACCAGCTCGACGCCAGCTTCAATGCGCCCAGCCTGTTCAGTGCCCGCCGCCTGGTCGAGGTGCGCCTGCCCAGCGGCAAGCCGGGCAAGGATGGCGCCGAGGTGATCAGCCAGTTCTGCGCCAATCCGGCGCCGGACGTGGTGCTGATGATCACCGCCAATGAATGGAGCAAGGCCCACCAGGGCAAGTGGGCCGAGGCGGTCAGCCGCATCGGCGTGCTGTCGGTGGCATGGGCGATCAAGCCACACGAACTACCGGACTGGATCGAGCGTCGCCTGCGCGGCAAGGGCCTGCGTGCCGATCCGGCCGCCGTGCAGCGCCTGGCCGAGCGGGTGGAGGGCAACCTGCTGGCCGCTGCCCAGGAAATCGACAAGCTGGCGCTGTTGGCCGATGGCCAGCCGTTGGATGTGGAACGGATGGAGTCGCTGGTGGCTGACGCTGCCCGTTACGACGTGTTCCGGTTGGTGGAGGCGACGTTCTCCGGCCAGCCGCCGGCCGTGCTGCGCATGCTGGCCGGGCTGCGCGGTGAGGGCGAGGCGGTAGCCGCATTGATGCCGATCGTGATCCGCGAACTGCTGGCCGGTGCCGGCCTGGCCCGCGTGCAGGCCCGTGGCGGCAACCTGGCCGCCGAAATGAAATCGCGCGGCATCTGGGAATCGCGGCAGGCGCCGTACAAGCGCGCGCTGCAGCGGCACCCGGAAGGCAAGCGCTGGGAACGCTTCGTGGCCGAAGCCGGGCTGGTCGACCGCATCGCCAAGGGGCGGGCCGACGGTGATGCCTGGCTGGCGCTGGAGCGCCTGCTGGTGGCCGTGGCCGAACCGCGTGCCGTGCGCCTGCTGGCGCGGGCCTGAGCGATGAGCCTGCGGATCTATTACGGGGGCACCTTCGATCCGGTGCACCTGGGGCATCTGGCGATCGCGCGGGCCGCCCGTGACGAACTGCAGGTCGCCGTGCGCATGTTGCCGGCCGGCGATCCGCCGCATCGTGCAGTACCCGGCGCCACCGCCGAACAGCGCTGCATCATGTTGTCGCTGGCCATCGGCGACGAGCCGGGGCTGCTGCTGGACCGCCGCGAACTGGACCGTGCCACCCGCTATCCCGGTCGTCCGTCCTATACCGTCGACACCCTGCGCGAGCTGCGTGGCGAGCTGGGCCCGAGCCGGCCGCTGGCCTGGCTGGTGGGCGCCGACAGCCTGCTGGGCCTGTCCGGCTGGCACGAATGGGAGGCCCTGTTCGGGCTGGCCCACTTCGTGGTGGCCGAACGGCCGGGCAGTCCGTTGCAGGCGTCGATCGACGGTGAGCTGGGGCGTGCCCTGCAAGGGCGCTGGGCCGATAACGAGCAGGCCCTGTTCGCCAGCCCGGCCGGGCGCATCCTGCGCCTGCATCACCCACTGCGCGAGGAATCGGCCAGCGCCGTTCGCTCGCAGATCGCCTCCGGTGGCCCCTGGCGCGCCCTGCTGCCACCGGCCGTGGCCGACTATGTCGCTGCACATGGGCTGTACCGCCCGGCCACAGCGTGAATGGCGCGGCCGCGCCATCCCCGTATAATCGCCCCCACGTTTATCGAGTCGATCCACTTTGAGCAACCAGACCCAGCCCCAGACCATCAAGGTCGATCTGCCCAGCCCGCCGCCGTCCGTGCCGGAACTGCTGGCCAGCGTCCGCCAAGCCACCGAAGACCTGAAGGCCAAGGACCTGGTCGAGATCGACGTGCGCGGCCGGTCCAGCGTTGCCGACTACATGATCGTCGTTTCGGGAACCTCGACCCGCCACGTCAAGTCGATCGCCGATGAAGTCGTGCGCTTCGCCAAGAACATCGACGTGATGCCGCTGGGTGTTGAAGGCGAGCGCGAAGCCGAGTGGGTGCTGGTCGACCTGGGCGACGTGATCGTGCATGTGATGCTGCCGCGCGTGCGTGAGTTCTATGCACTCGAGCGCCTGTGGACCGTCGGCGACCAGCCGCCGTCCAGCGACGACGAAGTGGCCTGAGCCGCACGTTGACGCATCCCCTCGGCGGCGCCGATGGCGCCGTCGACGTTTTGGAGGACCGTTGATGAAAGCCCGCCTGATCGCCACCGGTGAACGCGCGCCCAGCTGGGTCGCGCAGGGTTTCGCCGAATACCAGAAGCGGTTGTCGCATTGGCTGCCGTTCGAGCTGGTGGAAATCGAGCCCGGCCTGCGCGGCAAAGGGCGCGATCCGCGCCGCGCCACCGAAGATGAAGGCAGGCGGGTCATCGCTGCGCTGCCGAAGAACGCCTACGTGGTGGCACTGGATGTGCCGGGGCGGCAACTGAGTTCCGAACAGCTGGCGCAGCGCCTGGAGCATTGGCGCGGGCAGGGCCGGGACCTGGCGTTCCTGATCGGTGGCCCGGAAGGGCATTCGCCGGAGGTCTCCGCACTGGCCGATGAAAAGTGGTCGATCGGACCGCTGACGTTGCCGCACATGCTGGTGCGCCTGGTGGTGGCCGAGCAGCTGTATCGGGCTGCCGCAATGATTGCCAATCACCCCTACCATCGCGCGTGAAGAGTGGTTATACTAGTCGTCTGCCCGAATAGCTCAGCCGGTTAGAGCACTTGACTGTTAATCAGGGGGTCGTTGGTTCGAGTCCAACTTCGGGCGCCA
>DQIG01000135.1:5390-5717 GCA_003525885.1 Stenotrophomonas sp. | reverse complement strand
CGGCCGGCGGAGCCGGCTGGGCGCAGGCGGTCAGGCTGAGCGCACCGAACACGGCGGCGATGGCAAATCGGAGCATGGAGCGATCCGCAGCAAAAGAAGAGCCGGGATTCTGACACAGCCGCCACGACCGGGCCGCGACGCCCCCTTGCGGCCCCGGGCAGCGATTCAGCCCGGCACTCAGCCGCGCGGATGGTGCCGGGCGTGCAGTTTCTGCAGATGTTCGCGCGCGACCAGGGTGTAGATCTGCGTGGTCGACAACGAGCTGTGGCCGAGCAGCATCTGCAGCGCGCGCAGGTCGGCACCGCGGTTGAGCAGATGGGTGGCGAA
>DQIG01000135.1:1684-5239 GCA_003525885.1 Stenotrophomonas sp. | reverse complement strand
AGCAGATGGGTGGCGAAGCTGTGGCGCAGGCCATGCGGGCTGATCCGCGCCGGGTCGATGCCGGCCACCTGCGCGTGGCGCTTGACCAGGTGCCAGAACGCCTGCCGGGTCAGCGCATGCAGCGTCGGCTCGATGAACAACGGGGTCTGCCCATCCGCCAGGGCATGTACCTTGCCCTTGCCAACCAGCTGCGGGCGCGATTGCTGCAGGTAACGCTCCAGCCAGTGCTGCGATTCCTCACCCAGCGGCACCAGCCGTTCCTTGCTGCCCTTGCCGGTGACCCGCAGTACGCCCTGGCGCAGGTTGACCGCCGTCGCCGGCAGCAGCACCAGCTCGCTCACGCGCAGGCCGGCGGCGTACATCAATTCCAGCATGGCGCGATCACGCAGGCCCAGCGGGCTGTCAATGTCCGGGGCCGCCAGCAGCGCATCAATCTGGCTTTCGGCCAGCGCCTTGGGCAACAGCCGTGGCAGCTTCGGCGGGTCCAGCAGCGCGCTGGGGTCCTCGCTGCGTTCGCCGCGGCGCACGCCATCGGCGAAGAACGCCCGCAGTGCCGACAGCAGGCGCGCATTGCTGCGCGGCGACCAGCCATGCCGGGTACGCCAGGCCAGATAATCGAACAACCCCGGACGCTCGATGCCGGCCAGGCCACCGTCGCGTCCATCCATCCAGCGCGCCAACCCTTCCAGGTCGCGCCGGTAGCTGTCGAGGGTGGCGCGGGCCAGACCGTTCTCGGCCCAGATCGCATCGAGGAAGCGCTGGATGCGCACGCTGTCGTCGGCGCGCAGCTCGGGCAGTTGCTGGACCAGCTGGCGTCGTTCGGCGGGGGTGGAAACAAGGGCCATGCGTGCAGGATACGAGGGCCACTGCGGGCACGGCCAGCTTTGCGTATGCTCGGCGCATGTCCCGCCCTGCCACCGACACGGCCTCTGCGGCCGCCAGCGAACTGCCCCGCCCGCGCGCACTGCTGCTGTGGCGCCTGCTGGCAATGGTCTACGACGCATTGCCGGTGCTGGCGCTGTGGATGCTCGCCGGCACGCTGTTCACCCTCGCCTACACCTTCAGCGGCCACGCGCAGCGCGAGAACATTGCGCCGTTCAGTGCCTGGCAGTGGCTGCTGTGGGCGGTGTGCTGGGCGATCACGGGGTGGTACGCCACGGCCAGCTGGCGCCGCGGCGGGCAGACGCTGGGCATGCGGCCGTGGCGGCTGAAGCTGGAATCGAGCGATGGCACGCCCTTGCGACGCGCACAGCTTTGGCTGCGTTTCGCGGTGGGCACATTGTCGCTGCTGCTGGGGGGGCTTGGATTCTGGTGGGCGTGGGTCGACCGCCAACGCCTGACCTGGCACGACCGCGCCAGCGGCACCCGCCTGGTGCGCATGCCGAAGCGGTGATGCACGACCTGTAGAGTCGAGCCATGCTCGACTGCGTTTCGCTCACAGGGCATCAGCCGAGCATGGGCTCGGCTCTACAACAACCTGGATCAGCCCGATTTGCGCCGGAACAGCAGTCCGGACACGGCCAGCATCACGATCGGCGGCAGCGCATAGGCAATGCGGTAATCGAATTTCAACGCACCGGCCATGCGGCCGAAGAACAGCTGCAGCAGCCAGAAGCCCAGCGCGAACAGGATGCCCAGGAACAGGCGCTTGCCCATGCCACCGCTGCGCAGCGACCCGAACGCGAACGGCACCGCCGCCAGGCACAATGCCAGCACGTTCACCGGGTAGAACCAGCGGCTCCAGTACACATCCTCGAAGTCGCGCGCATCCAGCCCGTTGCGCTGGCGGTAGGCAATGCTGGTGCTGAGCTCGGACACGCTGAGGTTGCGTGGCTTGGCGATGCCGGTGGCCAGCGCCGCCGCATCCAGCTTCGAGTTCCACGGCTCGCGCGCCACTTCCTGGCGGGTCGCAGAGCGCTCGCCAAAGGTGTCGCGGCGCACGCCGGTCAGCACCCAGCCATCCTTGTCGTGCTCGGCCGTGGCGGCATGGGTCAACGAGGCGATCTTGCCGTCTTCGGCGACCCGGTACAGGCGCACATCACGCAGGATCAGCCGCGTGCCCTTGTCGCCCACCAGCTGCTCCTCGCCGCTCTGGGCGTTGAGGAAGGTGTCGCCTTCGCGCGCCCACAGCCCCGAGTAGCGGGTGGTGGCGATATCCCGCCCCCACTTGGCACTGGACTTCAGCGCATCGGCGCGGTCCTGGCCCCACGGGCCCAGGGTCTCGGCGCTGAGCACCATCACCGCGGTCAGCAGCGACAACGCGATCGCCACCGACACGCTCAGGCGCTTGCGCGACAGGCCCAGCGCACGCAGTGCGGTCAGCTCCGAGGTCGCAGCCAGCTGGCCCAGGCCCATCAGTGCACCGATCACCGCAGCCGTCGGGAACATCGTGTAGGCGCGGCGCGGCACCGTGTACAGCACCCACGCGGCGGCATGGCCCAGGGTGTAGCCGTTCTTGCCGATGTCCTTGAACTCGCCGGAGAAGGCCATCACCACGTCCAGGCCAACCAGCACCGCCCAGGTCAACAGCACCGTGGTGAACACCGACTGGCCCAGGTACAGATCGAAACGCATCGGGCGCAGCCTCATGCGCGGGCTCCCTTCGGGCGGCCCAGGCGGCCATCACGTGCATACATCCAGATCGCCAGCGCCAGCAGGGGCACGGTCAACCACCACAGGCCGAGCGCGGCCGGAATCTTGCCATTGGCGATCCAGCCACTGCCGATGAACATCAGGTTGGTGCCCACCATGTAGGCCATCAGCGCCAGCATCATCCGGCCGTAGCGCTGCTGGCGCGGCGAGCTGCGGCCCAGCGGCACGGTCAGCAGGGCGAACGCCAGCGCGATCAGCGGCGGTGCCAGGCGGCGGTGCAGCTGCGCCTGCGCCTGCGGGCGCTCATCGCCGATCAGCTTCAGGGTCGGCATCAGTTCCGGGTCGTCCTCGGTGCGCGTCTGGGCGCCATCGGGCAGGGCCACATCGTTGCGGGCAAAGGTCGCCAGCCGGTAATCCAGCGCGCCGGCCACCGGGCCTTCCACCTGGTGGCCGTCATCCAGCTCCAGGAAGCGCTGGCGGGTGCCCTCGAAGAACATGCGGCCGCTGTTGGCCGACACCACTTCCAGGCGGTCGTCCTTCTGCCGCTGCATGAACACCTTGCCCAGCTCGGTGCCGTCGGGCGAGATCGAGGACAGGTAGACCACGCCGCCATTGGGCAGCGGCGTGAACCGGCCCGGCTCCAGGCCGGCCATCAGCACGCTGCGGTTGGCCTCGATGATCATCTGCTCGGCCACCCGGCCGGCCCATGGGCCCAGCCACAGCGAGCAGGTGCCGACCAGCAGCACCACCGGCACCACCAGCATCAGCAGTGGCCGCAGCAGGCGCTTGGGGCCGACACCAATGGCGGTGATCACCGCCATTTCCGAGTCGCGGTACAGGCGGGCGATGGCCAGCAGCAGGCCCAGCATCAGCGCCAGCGGCAGGATCAGTGGCAGGTAGGCGATGAACTGCAGTCCCAGCTGGGAGAACAGCAGCTTGGCCGGCAGGCGCCCGTCGGCGATG
>DQIG01000135.1:1165-1534 GCA_003525885.1 Stenotrophomonas sp. | reverse complement strand
CGGCAGGCGCCCGTCGGCGATGTTGCCGAGGATGTCCACCAGCACGCCGCCCACGCTGACCACCAGCAGGACGATCAGGGTAGCCAGGAAACTCTGGACGAAATCGCCCAGCAGGTATCGGTCGAGCTTCAGCATGGGGCGGTGGTTTAAACTCTGGGGTTCGTTCGCGGTGCCGCCCAGTCTACTGTCTGGGCGTAAACGGCCTGCGATTGTACGGACTCGCCAATGGAATCTGCTCAATGGCCCTCGAATTCACCCTGAACCACGTTGCTCCGGCCGCCGCCACCGTTGATTGCCTGGTGGTAGGCGCGTATGCCGACCATACCCTGACCCCGGCCGCACAGGCCCTGGATGCCGCCAGTGGCGGCC
>DQIG01000135.1:332-996 GCA_003525885.1 Stenotrophomonas sp. | reverse complement strand
CCGCCTGGCCGCCCTGGCCCAGCGTGGCGACCTGTCCGGCAAGACCGGCGCCACCACCCTGCTGCACGACCTGCCGGGCGTGACCGCCCCGCGCGTGCTGGTGGTCGGCCTTGGCGAAGCCGCCCGCTTCGGCGTGCCGCAGTACCTGAAGGCCGTTGGCGACGCCGTGCGCGCGCTGAAGGCCGGCGCCGCCCGCAGCGCGCTGTTCACCCTGTCCGAAGTGGCGGTGAAGGACCGCGACGCGGCCTGGGCGATCCGTCAGGCGGTGATCGCCGCCGATCACGCCGCCTACCGCTATACCGCCACCCTGGGCAAGAAGAAGGCCGACGATGCCGGCCTGGCCCAGCTGGCCGTTGCCGGTGACGACACCCAGGCCCTGGCCCAGGGCCAGGCCATCGCCGCCGGTGTCGAGTTCGCCCGCGAGCTGGGCAATCTGCCGCCGAACTACTGCACCCCGGCCTATCTGGCCGAAGTGGGCGTGAAGTTCGCCGGCGAACACGACGGTGCCGAGGCCGAGATCCTCGACGAGACCCAGATGGAAGCGCTGGGCATGGGCTCCCTGCTGGCCGTGGCCCGTGGCTCGGCCAACCGCCCACGCCTGGTCGTGCTGAAGTGGACCGGTGCGGGCGACGCCAAGCCGTACGTGCTGGTCGGCAAGGGCATC
>DQIG01000135.1:0-169 GCA_003525885.1 Stenotrophomonas sp. | reverse complement strand
AGGGCATCACCTTCGATACCGGTGGCGTCAACCTGAAGACCCAGGGCGGCATCGAAGAGATGAAGTACGACATGTGCGGTGGCGCCAACGTCATCGGCACCTTCGTCGCTGCGGTCAAGGCCAAGCTGCCGCTGAACCTCGTCGTGGTGGTGCCGGCGGTGGAAAACGC
>DQIG01000055.1 GCA_003525885.1 Stenotrophomonas sp. | reverse complement strand
GCAGGACCTGCAACGGCAGCTGCAGCAGCTGGCCGAGCGCCTGTCGCTGCCGGCGCCGACGCCGCTGCGTTGGCTGCATGCGCAGGTCGGCAACGTGCTGCGGGTGATTCCCTGCAGCGCCGTGGACTTCCTGCGCGCCGACAACAAGTACACGCAGGTCGGTTGGCGCGAGGACGATGGCCGCCCGGGCGAGGCCGTGATCGCGCTTCCGCTGAAGGACCTGGTGCAGCAGCTCGACCCGGACAGCTTCGTGCAGGTGCACCGCTCGGCGGTGGTCAACCGGCACGCGGTGAAGCTGCTGGTACGCGGCGACAACGAGACCGCCCAGCTGCACCTGCGCGGTCGCGATGAGGTGTTGCCGGTCAGCCGACGCTATCTCGGTGCGTTCCGCGCCATGTAGGCCAGGTACTGACCCGCGTTTCACCCCGGCCATGACACCCTGCCCGGAACCTGCACAACCGGGAACGAGGCTGTTGAAGGCGAACACGCAATGACCGCAGCGCGGCAGCGCTCGATGTGGGTGGCCGGCCTGTCCACGGTGGTGGAGTGGTACGACTTCACCCTGTACCTGTACTTCGCGACGGTGCTGTCGCGGGTGTTCTTCGGCGGTGGCGAACAGGCGCTGCTGGTGACACTGGCCGGCTTTGCGGTGTCCTACCTGATGCGCCCGCTGGGCGCGCTGTGTTTCGGCCACCTTGGCGATCGGCTGGGCCGGCGCTGGATGCTGCTGGCCTCCATGGCATTGATGGCAGGCGCGATGCTGGCTACCGCGCTGCTGCCGACCGCCGCCACGGCAGGTACGACCGCCGGGGTGCTGCTGCTGGTGCTGCGCTGCGTGATGGCGTTTTCAGTGGGCGGCGAATACACCGGCGTGGTGGCGTATCTGCTGGAAAGCGCACCGGTGCGGCGACGTGGCCTGGTCACCTCGCTGGCCTCGGCGGCCAGCGAAGTGGGCGCGCTGCTGGCGGTGGCCATTTCCGCACTCACCGTGGCGCTGCTGCCCGCCCCGCAGCTGGACAGCTGGGGGTGGCGCATTCCGTTCTTCGTGGGCGCCGCACTGGCGCTGGTGATCCTGGTCGCGCGCTCGGGCATGCACGAATCGCCCGAGTTCGAGCGCCAGCGCCGCGAGGGCAGCATTCCCGCCACGCCGCTGCGGCATGTGCTGCGCAACCATCCTGCAGCAGTGGCGCGCACCTTCGCGATCTCGGCGCTGGGCTCGATCACCTACTACGTGGGCATCACCTACGTGCCGGCGTTCCTGCACGCACAGGGCCACGACGAGGGCGATGCACTGTGGCTGTCGACGATCGCCGCGGCGGCAGTGATCGTGATCACGCCGCTGTGCGGTGCATTGTCCGACCGCGTCGGACGACGACCGGTGTTGTTGGGCCTGACCGCGCTGGCGGCGCTGCTGCCGCTGTCCTTGTTCGCATGGATGGCGCAGGCGACGCCGCTGGGCATTGCGCTGGCGGCGGTGCTGCTGGCCTGCGTGGCCGGTGGTGTAAGCGCGGTCGCAGCCCCTGCCACGGCCGAACAGTTCCCGGGCGAAGGCCGGGTCAGCGGGTTGGCACTGGGCGTGACCATGGCCACGGCAGTGTTCGGTGGTGCGACGCCGTGGCTGGCGCAATGGTGGGTGGAGCGCAGCGGCTGGGCGGCAGCGCCAGGTGCGATGATCGCGCTGGTCGCGGTGCTGGTGTTGCCGGTGCTGTGGACCCTGCCCGAGACGGTCCCGGGCAGGGCCAAGCGCTAGCGGGTCAGACCTTCAGGGTCTGCTCGATGTCGGCCAGTACCGCGGCCGCGTCCACGCCGATGGCGACGGACTGCAGCACGTGGCCATCCCACACGCTGGGGCCGAAGCCCATGCCTTCCGGCTTCGGAATGGTCATGCCGCGGGCAACGCCGTCGGTGGCCACGCGCACGCTGGCACGCTCGAACTGGAACAGCTCCGGACGGGTCAACGCGATGCAGGCACAGCAGTCGTGCACCACCATGCCCTTGTGGCCGGCCTGCAGGTAGAAGTCCACGTAGTCCTGCGACAGCGCACGCACCAGCTCGGCGTCGGCGCCGCCGAGGACGGCCAGTTTGTCGAGGCCGTCGCGGTCCATTTCCACGCGGGTGGTCACGTCCAGGCCGATCGCGGTGACCGGCCAGTGGGTGGTGAACACCACGTCGGCGGCTTCGGCATCGCCCCAGATGTTGGCCTCGGCGGCCGGGGTGATGTTGCCGTTGACGTGGAAGGCGCCACCCATGATCACCACGCCGCGTACCAGGCCGGCGATGTCCGGGTCCTGCTGCAGGGCCAGGGCCAGGTTGGTCATGCGGCCGACCGCGACCAGGGTCACTTCGCCCGGATGGGCGCGGACCAGATCGATGATCAGCTGATGGGCCGGGCGGGCATCGGCAGCCACGTCCAGGCTGGCTGGCACCGGGTGGTTGCCCAGGCCGTTGTGGCCGTGGATGTGCACCGGCCAGGCTTCCGGGGTGGCTTCCGGCTGCAGCGGGCCACCGGCACCGCGCGCGACCGGGGCGGCAAAGCCCCAGGCCTGCTTCAGGTACAGCGCGTTGTGCGTGGTCGACTCCACCGAGGCATTGCCGAAGGTGGTGGTGACGCCGATCAGGTCGATCTGGGCGTGCTTGTGCAGGTACAGCAGCGCCAGGGCGTCGTCGACGCCCGGGTCGGTATCAAAAATGACTTTCAGCATGTTGTTGTTCTTCTTCTTCCGTGTGGTGCGGGGGGCGCCGGCGGGCTGGAAGCGGGCCGGCGCGCCCTACATTGTCCCATCTTCATGACAGGCAGGGCCATTGCCGGGGCGGCAGGCCATAATGCCCCCACGTCCAGGCACGGAGCCGCCGAATGCTGATCGTTGCCCTTCTGCTGGCCCTGCTGGTGCTGGGCCTGAACGTGGTGGCTACCGTGGTGATCGTCAGGCGTGATGGCCTGTCGGCGGGCGGCCTGACGGTGCAGCTGCTGCTGGTCTGGCTGCTGCCGCTGGTCGGCGCGATCCTGTGCATGGCGGTGGCCACGGCCGATGGCTCGGGAAGCCGCGGGGAGGGGAGCGCAAGCTACGACAGTTCCGGTGGGTATTCCGGTGACAACCACAGCCATCACAGCTACAGCACCTCCGACTGTGGAAGTGGCGACAGCGGTGGGGGCGGTGACAGCGGCAGCTGCGGTGGCGGCGATTGAGGAGATGTTCCGGGATGCCGGCCAGCGGCCGGCACTACCAGGGCGTGACCTCGGCTGGGTAGTGCCGG
>DQIG01000276.1:5128-9267 GCA_003525885.1 Stenotrophomonas sp. | reverse complement strand
CCATCCGCAATGCCAACGACGGCATCTCGCTGGCCCAGGTCGCCGAAGGTTCGCTGACCGAAATCGGCAACAACCTGCAGCGCGTCCGCGAGCTGTCGGTGCAGGCCTCCAACGCCACCAACTCGGCCAGTGACCGCAAGGCACTGCAGGCCGAAGTGACCCAGCTGGTTTCGGAAATCGACCGCGTCGCAAAGCAGTCGGACTTCAACGGCACCAAGCTGCTGGACGGCACCTTCTCCAGCCAGCTGTTCCAGGTTGGCGCCAATGCCGGCCAGGCCATCGCCATCGACAAGACCATCGATGCCAAGGCTGGCTCGCTGGGCACCTCGACCTTCGCCACCGGTGCGACCGCTGCCCTGGCCGCCAGCACCGACGGTGCCCGCTTCTCCGGCACCGTGATGGGCGTGGACATCGGCACCGTCGAAGTCAAGGCCGGTGCCACCACCGCCGACGCTTCCAAGGCTGTTGCGACCGCGATCAACGCCAAGATCGGTGAAGCTGGCATCTACGCCGAAGCCAACAGCGACGGCACCCTGAAGCTGAGCTCTGTGAAGGAAGGCAAGGCCGTTGCTGCCGCCGACATCGCCCTGATGCGCAGTGACTACGACGCGACCGCCAAGACCTGGAGCACCGCGGCGGCTGCAGGCGCCTACACCGCCGGCACCGACACCTCGGCCAACGTGCAGAAGCTGGACGTGAGCACCGTGCTCGGCGCCCAGCAGGCCCTGGAAGTGGTCGACAAGGCCCTGGGTGCGATCAACAGCACCCGCGCCGACCTCGGTGCGATCCAGAACCGCTTCACCTCGGTCGTGGCCAACCTGCAGACCTCGTCGGAAAACCTGTCGGCTTCGCGTAGCCGCATCAAGGACACCGACTTCGCCAAGGAAACCGCAGAGCTGACCCGCACCCAGATCCTGCAGCAGGCCGGTACGGCCATGCTGGCCCAGGCCAACCAGGTGCCGCAGGGCGTGCTCAGCCTGCTGCGCTGATCCACGGCAAGAAGGCGCCGCTACCGTCGGATCAAACCGACGGTAGCGGCAACCGGGAAGCCACGATGCACGAAGGCGCGGGCCATGCCCGGCCCGGGATCACTCCCGAACCGGCTTGGCATCGCCCGCTCCTGCGGACCTCTCTTTCAGCGCTGTACCTTTGACTGTACGTACCGGGCGGCTTCGTCTCCCCCCGATTGTCAGTAGCCTGATCCCTCCCCTGCATTGGGGGAGGGCTTTTTGCAGACTCCCGGCAGCCCGCGGTGAACCTACCCGCACCCTGCCCCAACCCTCCTGCAACCCGCGTGCCAGAAACCGCGCCAGGCGATTGGCACGGCACGTGCATCAACGAAGTCCTCAAGACCCAGCGGCGCAGGCCGCTATTTTCGTTGACGACGGGCCACCGCACGACGGCCAGGCCCGGATACCAGGAGAAACGACGTGGCAGACTTTGGATACGGTGGCATTGGCTCGGGACTGAACATCTCGGACATCGTCAACAAGCTGGTCGCAGCTGACCGCAAGCCCGCCGACAATGCGCTGAACCTGCAGCAGTCGAAGACCAAGATGCAGCTGTCGTCGGTCGGCACCGTCACTTCGGCGTTCGACAAGCTGAAGACAGCATTGACCGCACTGAAGGCCACCACCGCCTTCGATACCCGCACCGTGACCGCCACCGGCAAGGCACAGCCGGCCAACACCGAAGATGTGCTGACCGCATCGGTGGCGCTGTACGACGTCGGCACGACCAAGGCAGCGGCCTCCAACGGCACCCACCTGGTAGAGGTGAAGTCGCTGGCCACGGCCAACAAGTGGATTGCTGACACCTCGGTGCCCAAGACCGACACCTTCGGCGCCGGAACCTTGACGCTGACCGTTGGCGTCGGTGACAAGGCAAAGGCCTTGAAGGTCGAAGTCGAAGATGGCGACACCCTGACCACGATCCGTAACAAGATCGACGCTGCCGGGCGCAAGGAAGGCGTGCAGGCCACGTTGATCAGTTCCGGTGACAACCAATACCTGTCGATCGCCCAGGAAAAAACCGGCGCCGCCAGCGCGATCAAGCTCGAGTACGGCGGCAGCGATGCGAAACTGGGCGCGCTGGTCGGCAGCCTCAAGGAGAACACCCCGGCCGCCGACGCCGAGCTGACCATCGATGGCGTGAAGGTCGTCAGCCCCAGCAATACCGTGGACAACGCGGTTCCGGGCCTGACCCTGAACCTCAAGGTCAAGGGCACGAGCACGGTGGTGATCAGCACCGACACCGCTGCTGCCACCAAGGTGATGCAGGAATTCGTGACCGCGTACAACGCAGCGATCGCGGCGATCAACACTGAAACCAAGTACGACCTGAAGACCAAGGAGGCGTCTGCGCTGACCGGCGACGCGCAGATGCGCGGCGCATCCAGCCAGTTGCGCTCGGTGATGGCCGGCGTGCTGAAGGATCTTTCCGCGTCCGGCCTGGACCCGAAGGCGATCGGCCTGCAGACCCGCGGCTATCCCAATGCCGACGGCAGCCTGGTGCTGGACACCACCAAGTTCGCCGCCACGCTCGCCGCGCAGCCGGAAAAGGTGCGCCAGGCGATCACCGGTGATACCGGCGGCGCCGGCCAGCTGTACTCGCTGGTGGACGGCTACGTCAGCACCACGGTCGGCAAGGAAGGCGCGTTCGTCGCCCGCACCAAGGGCCTGAACACCACGCTGGACAACATCGACAAGCGCCGCAAGGACCTCGACACGCGCATGAAAAGCGTGGAAGAGCGCTACAAGAAGCAGTTCATCGCGCTGGACAGCCTGATGGGCAAGCTGCAGCAGAGCAGCAGCACGCTGTCGCAGCAGCTGGCACAGCTCAATCGCTGAATCACTGCGCGAAGCGCTCAAGTTTGGCGTGCAACGCACCGATAACGGACGCAACAGCAATCAACGCCGCGCCGTCGGCAACGATCCCCACGATCACCCGACGGCACCCCGCGCAAGGAGAATCACGAATGTACGGTTCCAGCCGTCAATATGCCGAGCAGTACCGCCAGGTGGGTGTGACCAGTGCGGTTGCCGACGCCGATCCGCACAAGCTGGTGGCGATGCTGCTGGCCGGCGCGCTGGAGCGCGTGCGGCGCGCCCTGGCCAGCCTCGAGCGTGGCGACCAGGCCGGCAAGGGCAAGGCGATCGGTGAAGTCTGCGCGATCGTCGGCCACCTCAATGGCTCGCTGGATCATGAGGCCGGCGGTGAGATCGCCGGCAACCTGTCGGCCCTGTACGACTACGTGCTGCAGCGCCTGACCGAGGCCAACCTGCACAACGACCGTGCCGCCCTCGACGAATCCCTCCAGCTGCTGGGCGAGATCGACAGCGCCTGGAACGCGATCCCGCACGAACAGCGTCGCCCGGCCGCGGTGGCACCATGAGCCTGCCCGAACTGCACGCGCAGCTGGACGCCTTCGAGAAGGCGCTGGGCGATGATGCCCTCGACCAGGCCGACAGCCTGCTCGACGGCCACGACAGCGCCCTGCACGCCCTGCTCAGCCAGCCGCTGACCGCCGCCGACCATGCGCCGCTGAGCGCCCTGTTCGAACGCCAGCAGAGCCTGCTGGGCCTTCTGCGCCAGCGCCGCGATGCCGTCGCTGCGCAGATCAACGACGGCCAGCGCTCCCTTCGCGCGGCGCATGCCTACCTGCAGGCAGAATCACTGGCATGACCCAGTTGCCGACCACCTCGCTGCACCATCCCGCCGAAAGCGAGCTGTTCGACGAAACGCTCAGCTGCGAACTGGCCCTGCCGGCCGAGTTCCAGGCGGGCAGCGCGGCTGGACGCACCAGCGGTGCCGAAGGCCTGCTGCGCAGCCTGGCACTGGTCGAGGACAGCCGCGTTGACGAGCACGACGAACGCAACGAGGCCAGCCTGCAGCTGCAGCGCCTGGAAGCCAAACTGGACCTGGCGATGGTGCTGCTCGGCCGGTTGGTGCGCCAGCAGGGCCAGGAACTGACCCTGCGCCCGGTGCGCTGGTCGCGCCGCGGCATCCGCCTGCAGCTGGGCCCGCGCAGTGGCGCCAGCCCCGGCCAGGCCGGCGTGGTGCGCCTGCAGCCCAGCGATTGGCTGCCCGACCACATCGACCTGCCGGTCGAAGTGATTGCCGAAGCAGCCGATGGCAGC
>DQIG01000276.1:4059-4974 GCA_003525885.1 Stenotrophomonas sp. | reverse complement strand
AACTGCCGCCACTCGCGCTCCGAATCCTCGAGCTTGAGCTGCGCTTCCAGCGCCTTGGCGATGGCCTGGAAATGGCCATGGAGCGCCACTTGTTCCGCCTGCACCGTCGACAGGTGGCCGAAGCGCGCCGGGCGCGCTGAAACCTGCCACCATCACGCTTGGCGGGCAAGCCTTGGCGCGCCCGTTCAGCTAAGTTAAGGTGGACTCCCCTACACGGACCAGCTGCGTGCCTGTGCGAGTTCTCATCGTCGACGATCACACCCTCGTCCGCGCCGGCCTGGCGCGGCTTCTGCAGGGGTTTGCCGACGTGCAGCTGGTGGCAGAAGCCAGCAATGCCGAACAGGCACTGCAGCTGGCGCTGCAGCACGCACCGGATGTGGTGCTGATGGACCTCTCGCTGCCGGGCCGCACCGGCCTGGAAGCGCTCAGCGACATCCGCCTGCGCGCGCCCGGCACCCGGGTGGTGATGATGACCATGCACGATGATGCGGCCCACGTGCGCGACGCGCTTGATCGCGGCGCGGTCGGGTTCGTGGTGAAGGATGCAGCACCGCAGGAACTGGAACTGGCGCTGCGCGCCGCGCACGCCGGCCAGGTGTTCCTGAGCCCGCAGATCTCGGCCAAGATGCTGGCGCCCATGCTGGGCCGCGAGAAGCCTACGGGCATCGCTGCGCTGTCGCCGCGACAGCGCGAGATCCTGCGCCGTATCGGCAAGGGCGAAAGCAACAAGGAAATCGCCGCCGACCTCGGCATCAGCGTCAAGACGGTGGAGACCCACCGCGCTCGCATGATGGAGTCGTTGGGCTGCCGCCGCGCCAATGACCTGTTGCTGCTGGCCGCGCGTCACCAGCACGAACTGGAGTAAGCGCCGACACTGGGGTCAGATCCCTTTCCCATGGAAAGGGATCTGACCCC
>DQIG01000276.1:0-3912 GCA_003525885.1 Stenotrophomonas sp. | reverse complement strand
CATGGAAAGGGATCTGACCCCACGACGTCCGGCATCGGTGACGACATCCCGTCACCCCGACATTCCCCGACAGGAATCCGTGCGCGACGATCCGTCGCCCCGCGCGACCGGCAACGAAGAATCAAGGACTTGGCGGCACCTATCGTCAATATCCCGCATCGACGTAGGGAAAACCCCTACGCCCTGTCGGGACAACCACGAGACCGCTCAGGAACCCCCCGATTCCGCCCCCGCCGGATGAAAAGCAAGATGCGTTCCACAAGGCGCCGGGGAGCGGTGCCGGGGAACCATGATGAAGGCTGCACTCTCGACCCAGCTGGGCCAACAACTTCACCTCACCCCGCAGTTGCTGCAGTCGATCCGGCTGCTGCAGCTCGATGGCCTGCACCTGGAGCAGGAAATCCAGCGCCTGCTGGACTCCAACCCGCTGCTGGAGATCGAAGAGGCCGAAGCACCTGCTGCCGATGCCACCGAAGCGAGTGCCACCACCCTCGACACCGCCGCCTTCGACGAACTGCCCGAGTCGTCGATGTGGGACGTGGCGGGCGCCAACTGGCAGGACGGTGACGACGACCGCATGGCGCGCATCGCCGCCGGCGAGTCGACCGACCCGCAGCTGCGCGTCCTGCAGCGCCTGGCACTGGACATGGACGACCGCCAGCTGGCGGTGGCCGCATTCTGGCTGGACCACTGCGATGAAGCCGGCTACCTGCAGGCGCCCTTGGCCCAGCTGCAGCTGCTGGCCAGCGCCCAGTTCGACATCGCTGCCGACGGTGTGGAATCCATCCGCCAGCAGCTTCTGCACGGCGAACCCGCCGGCATGGCTGCGCAGGACCTGCGTGAAGGCCTGCAGGCGCAGCTGCGCAGCCTGCAGGGCGTGGTGCCGGCCCGCCACCTGGCCGCGCGCATCCTGCACGGCGCGCTCGACGCGTTGGCCGCACATGACTACCCCGCCCTCGCCCGCCAGCATGACGCCGAGATCGACGACGTGCGCGAGGCGGTGCGCCTGATCCTCTCGCTGCAGCCGCGCCCGGGCGACAGCCTGCTGCCCGAACGCAATGCCGTGGTGGTGCCGGACGTGATCGCCTGGCATGCCGACGGGCAATGGAAGGTCGCCCTGAACCCGGCCACCAGCCGCCGCGTGTCGATCAACAGCCAGTACGAACAGGCCCTGGCCGAAACCAGCGAAGCCGCCCCGGCGCTGCGCGAGATGCTGCAGGAAGCGCGCTGGTTCAGCCGCGGCCTGTCGATGCGCTACGACACCCTGCTGCGCACCGCGCGGGTGATCGTCGAGCGGCAGGCCGCCTTCCTGGTCCGTGGCGAAGAGGCCATGGCCCCGCTGACCCTGAAAGAAGTGGCCGAGGAAATCGGCATGCACGAGTCCACGGTCTCGCGCATCACCACCGGCAAGTTCCTGCAGACCCCGCGCGGCACCTTCGAACTGAAGCACTTCTTCGCCGTGCGCCTGGAAGGCGCCAGCGTCTCCGGCCAGGCGGTGAAGGCGATGGTCCGCCGCCTGATCGACGCCGAACCGGCCGGCCGCCCGCTGGCCGATGAGGCCATTGCCGGCCTGCTGTCACGCCAGGGGGTAAACATTGCCCGCCGAACCGTCGCAAAATACCGAGAACAACTGGATATCGCCCCGGCCCGCGAACGGCGCCGGCTCAGCGCCAGGCAACCCCAGCTGGCCCGGGTGGGCTGAAAAGGATGTTGGACATGAACAAGCTCACGGTCCTGCTGGTCGATGACCACGAGGGCTTCATCAACGCGGCGATGCGCCATTTCCGCAAGATCGACTGGCTGCAGATCGTCGGCAGCGCCGGCAACGGTCTGGAAGCGATCGAGCGCTCGGAAACGCTGCGCCCCCAGGTGGTGCTGATGGACCTGGCCATGCCGGAAATGGGCGGCCTGCAGGCCACCCGCCTGATCAAGTCGCAGGACGATGCACCGTACATCGTGATCGCCAGCCACTTCGACGACGCCGAGCATCGCGAACACGCGCTGCGCGCCGGCGCCGACAATTTTGTCAGCAAGCTGTCCTACATCCAGGAAGTCATGCCGATCCTGGAAGGCCTCAGGGAGGAACGATCGTGAGCGAATCGCGCATCCTGGTGCTGGACAACGACGCCGTGCGTGCAGAGCGCACCGTTGCCCTGCTGGAATTCATGGACTTCAACCCGCGCTGGGTTTCCGACGCAGCCGACTTCGACCTGGGCCGCCAGCGCCAGAACGACTGGATGGCGGTGATCGTCGGCAGCCTGGACGACACCGCTGCCAGCACCGCGCTGTACCACTGGCTCGGCGGCAGCAGCCTGCCACCGCCGGTGCTGCTGGCCGATGGTGACGCTGCAGCGTTTGCCCAGCAGCACGGGCTGCACGAAGCCAACATCTGGCCGTTGGAAACGCCGCTGCGCCACGCGCAGATGGAAGCCCTGCTGCGCCGCGCCAGCCTCAAGCGCCTGGATGCCGAACACCAGGCCGGCGCTGCGCAGGACCAGGGGCCGACCGGCAACGGTCCGGCGGTCACCGCACTGCGCACCATGATCGAACAGGTGGCTGCGTTCGACACCACCGTGCTGGTGCTGGGCGAATCCGGCACCGGCAAGGAAGTGGTGTCGCGCGCCATCCATCAGCGCTCGCCGCGCCGCGACGGCCCGTTCGTTGCAATCAACTGCGGCGCCATTCCGGCGGACCTGCTGGAAAGCGAACTGTTCGGTCACGAAAAGGGCGCCTTCACCGGCGCGCTGACCGCGCGCAAGGGTCGTTTCGAAATGGCAGAGGGCGGCACCCTGCTGCTCGACGAAATCGGCGACATGAGCCTGCCGATGCAGGTGAAGCTGCTGCGCGTGCTGCAGGAACGCAGCTTCGAGCGCGTCGGTGGCAACCAGACCATCCGCTGCAACGTCCGCGTCGTGGCCGCGACCCATCGCGACCTGGAAACCCGCATCGCCGAGGGCAAGTTCCGCGAGGATCTGTTCTATCGCCTCAACGTGTTCCCGATCGACGTGCCCGCCCTGCGCGAGCGTCGCGAAGACCTGCCGGCGCTGGTGGAAACCATCGCCGCGCAGCTGGCCCGCACCGGCCGTGGTGAAGTGCGCTTCACCCCGGAAGCGCTGCAGGCCCTGGCCGGCTACGAGTGGCCGGGCAACGTGCGCGAGCTGACCAACCTGGTCGAGCGCCTGGCAGTGCTGCATCCGGGTGGTTCGGTGCGCGTGCAGGATCTGCCGGCCCGCTATCGTGGCGATGCCGCGCTGGCCGTCCCCGCACCGGCACCTGCGGCTCCGGCTGCCAGCGAGGAACGCCTGGACCTGCGCAGCTTCTCGTTCCATACCCCGGGCAGCGGCGGCCAGCCGGCGCTGGAGCACGGCATCGCGGTCAATCGCGCTGCCGCCCCGGCGGCACTGCCTGACGACGGCCTGGACCTGCGCAACCACATGGCCAACATCGAACTGGGCCTGATCAACGAAGCACTGGAACGCACCCAAGGCGTGGTCGCCCACGCCGCCCAACTGCTTGGCCTGCGGCGCACCACCCTGGTGGAAAAGCTGCGCAAGTACGGCATTGAACGCGAGCCGGCCGAACTGGCCGGCTGAAGCGTGCTACCAGCATGAAGGGGGCACGAACGCCTGGGCTTGCCCAGGCGTTGGTGTTTCCAGAACCCGGGGTCGGAGCCTTTTCCGTTGGAAAGGGCTCCGACCCCGGCGCATCTACAGCGCCAGAATTCCGGCCATTGGACCCTGCAGCCGCAGGCCAGAAAACCGACGCCGGTTAAATGGCGCCTCCATTGGGGTCAGAGCCCGTTGCGTCGCAACGGGATCCGACCCCATCCGATTAGTGCCGACCAACGGTCGGCACCCACCATCAGCAGCAGGTTCCAACAGATCGCGGCCAACTGTCGAAGGCGGGGTGGGT
>DQIG01000409.1:903-2725 GCA_003525885.1 Stenotrophomonas sp. | reverse complement strand
TCGGCAATCGGCAGGTCGACCTGCAGCAGCCAACCGTCCTCATCAGCCTGTTCGCTGCGGATCACTTCCAGCTGGTGCAGGCGCGCGCGCAGGCGGCCGGCGTCCGGCGGAAGGCGCAGCTCGCCGGTGACATGCTGCAGGCCCAGGCGCTTGCCCAGCACCGCCTGCAACAGTTCCAGGCCCTGCCCGTCACGCGCGGAGATCCACACCCGTTCACGACGCGACTCGTCCGGCACGCCGTCCTGGCCATCGTGGCGGACGTCTGCACCGTCGATGCGATCGATCTTGTTGAACACCAGCAACTGCGGCAGGTCACCGGCACCGACCGCGGTCAGCACTTCGTCAACCTGGGCAATGCGCTCCTCACGGTGCGGATCGGCAGCGTCGACCACGTGCAGGAGGAAATCGGCCTCGCGTGCCTCGGACAGGGTCGAACGGAACGCGGCGACCAGATCATGCGGCAGGTCGCGGACAAAGCCGACGGTGTCGGCCAGCACCACGTTGCCCCCCGGAACCGCGATGCGGCGCACGGTCGGATCCAGCGTGGCGAACAACTGGTCGGCGGCGTAGGCCTCGGCACCAGTCATGGCGTTGAACAAGGTCGACTTGCCGGCGTTGGTATATCCCACCAGGGCCACGCGCGGCAGCTCGCTGCGCACACGCGCACGGCGCATCTGGGTGCGCTGCACTTCGACTTTTTCCAGGCGCTTCTGCAGCTGCTCGACCCGCTTCTGCAGCAGGCGGCGGTCGGTTTCCAGCTGGGTTTCACCCGGGCCGCGCAGGCCGATCGAACCACCACGCTGGCGCTCCAGGTGGGTCCAGCCGCGCACCAGCCGCGTGGCCAGGTGACGCAGCTGCGCCAGTTCGACCTGCAGTTTGCCTTCGTGGCTGTGCGCACGCTGGGCAAAGATGTCCAGGATCAGGCCGGTACGGTCGATCACCCGGCGCTCCAGGAACCGTTCCAGGTTGCGCTCCTGGCCCGGGCTCAATGCATGGTTGACCAGGATCAGGTCGGCGCCACTGGCATCGGCCGCGGCCTTGATCTCGTCCAGCTTGCCGCTGCCGATCAGGGTCGACGGATTCGGACGGTCCAGGCGCGCAGTGATCGTCGCGGCGATGCTGGCCCCAGCCGAGCGGGCCAGATCACCGAATTCTTCCAGCACATCGTCTTCCAGCTTGCCGAAATGGGGCTGGATCAACAGGGCGTGTTCGCCCTTTTTCGAGCGGTCAAACATTCACCGCTCCGGTATTACTCGTCTGCTTCATCACCTGCCTGACCACCTTCACCCGACTGCACGTAACCACCGCCCGGACCGACCTTCACGTTGCGTGCCGGAACGACCGTGGAAATGGCGTGCTTGTAGACCATCTGACTGACCGTGTTGCGCAGCAGGACCACGAACTGGTCGAACGACTCGATCGTGCCCTGCAGCTTGATGCCGTTCACCAGGTACACCGAAACCGGCACGCGTTCGCGCCGCAGTGCGTTCAAGAAAGGATCCTGCAGCGATTGCCCCTTGGACATTGCACACTCCTGATTATTGTTCTTATTGGGTTGCCGACGGCTGCCACGGCCCCCGAGCCGCCCGCCGACCGATGATGTTACACGGCTGGCGGGGGTTCAGCGTGCGACGAAGGTCGACACCGCGCTGGCCAGGCGCTCATGGTCGATATGGGGATCGAACCAGCGCGCATCAAGCTCGCCGCGCAGCCAGGTCAGCTGGCGCTTGGCCAGCTGGCGGGTAGCGAAGATCGCCTTGTCTCGGAAGCGGGCGGCATCGCCCTCCCCATCCAGGTACTCCCAGGCCTGGCGATAGCCGAC
>DQIG01000409.1:0-753 GCA_003525885.1 Stenotrophomonas sp. | reverse complement strand
CCCAGGCCTGGCGATAGCCGACCGCGCGCACCGCTGGCAGGTCCAAAGGCGCCTCCACGGCGGTCATTTCCGGCATCACGCGCAATGCCCGCACCTCATCCAGGAAGCCCTGCGCCAGCATGGCGTCGAAGCGCGCCTCGATGCGCTGGTGCAGAACCGCGCGATCACGGGGGGCCAGGATCAGCTTGAGGGTGCGCACCGGCAACGGCGCCACGCCCGGCCGACGCTGCCATTCAGTGATGGGGGTACCGGTCAGGCGATAGACCTCCAGCGCCCGCTGGATGCGCTGCGGGTCGGTGGCGTGGATGCGTGCGGCGGCGGCCGGGTCAACCTTGGCCAGCTCAGCGTGCAGTGCCGCCCAGCCGCGTTCGGCTGCCTCGGCGCTGAGCGCTTCGCGCGTCGCCGGATCGGCCTCCGGCATCGGCGACAGGCCCTGCAACAAGGCGCGGAAGTACAGGCCAGTGCCGCCGGCCAGGATCGGCATCTTGCCGCGTGCCACGATGTCGGCCACGATCCGGCCGGCATCGGCGGCGAATTCGGCCGCCGAGTAGGTCTGCCACGGATCGCGCAGGTCCAGCAGATGGTGCGGCGCCTGTGCACGCTCGGCCGCATCAGGCTTGGCCGAGCCGATGTCCAGATGGCGGTATACCAGCGCCGAATCGACGCTGACGATTTCGCCATCCAGCTGCCGTGCCAAAGCGATCGCGGTGGCAGTCTTGCCACTGGCGGTCGGCCCCATCACGGCGATCGCCA
>DQIG01000068.1 GCA_003525885.1 Stenotrophomonas sp. | reverse complement strand
CGGTGGGCTGGCAGCTGCTGCCGCAGTTGAAGCTGCAGGCCACGCTGGAAGCCGAACAGGGCCGCAAGGTCAGCTATGCCGACACCGCACGCCCGGTACGTGACCTGCCCGGCTATGGCATCACCGGCTTCAAGGCCAGCTGGAGCCCGCGCGAGGCCTGGGATTTCGACCTCGGCGTGCGCAACATTGGTGACAAGTGGTACGAACTGGCCGACGGCTACCCGATGCCGGGCCGCACCTGGTTCGCCAATGCAAACTGGAGGTTCTGAGCATGAGCGCTATACAGCCGCCGCGCATCGCGGCCATCGTGCATGACCACAGCGGCGAGCCCGATGGCCTGCTGGCCGCGTTCGCCGCACGCCAGCTGGCCGCCGGCCACCGCGTGCGCGGGCTGGTGCACCTGCCACACGAACCCATCGCCAACGGCAAAAAGCGCATGGCACTGATGGACGTGACCGATCCCGGATCGCGCTACCCGATCAGCCAGGCACTGGGCCCGGCGTCCTGCGGCTGCAACCTGGACCCGGGCGGCATCGCCGATGCCAGCGCGGTGCTCCGCCGCGCGTTGCAGGAACATGCCGAGCTCGCCATCGCCAACCGTTTCGGCACGCTGGAGTCGGAAGGTGGCGGCATGGCCGATGAGCTGCTGGCATTGATGCTGGCCGGCATTCCGTTGTTGACGGCGGTGAAGCTGCCCTACCTCGATGCGTGGCGCCAGTTCGCCGGCGGCATGGCCATCGAGCTGCCCGCCGAGGACGCGGCGCTGCAGGCCTGGTGGGATGCCTGCCGCGATGCGCCGGAGGCCGCTGCATGAGGCGGCGCGCCCTGCTGCAGGCATTCGCCTTGGCGCCCTTGCTGGTCGCCAGTGCCGGGCTGCTGGCGATGCCGGCGCAGCGCGTGCTGCGGCTGGGTGCGCCCAAGGCCACGCCCAAGCGCGTGTTCGCGGCCGGCCCGCCGGCTGCGGTGCTGCTCGCCGTCGTGGCCCCCGAACGCCTGCTGGGGTGGCCGATGAAGGTCTCGCCCGACGCACTGGCACAGTTGCCGGCGGTGCTGCGCATGTTGCCAGTGGTCGGTCGCCTGGCCGGGCGTGGCAGCACGGTCAGCCTCGAGCGCCTGCTTGCGATGCAGCCGGACCTGGTGCTGGATGCCGGTGATTTCGATGCCAATTACCGCGACTCGGCCGAGCGGGTCTGGAAGCAGACCGCGATTCCCTTCGAACTGATTGCCGGGCGCCTGCCCGATCATCCGGCACAGCTGCGCCACGTGGGCCGGCTGCTGGGTGTTGCCGCGCGCGGCGAAGCGCTGGCGCAGGCGGCCGAGGCGCAGCTGGCACTGGTGCGGGAGGTGCTGGCGACGCGTCCCGCTGCGACGCGGCCCACGGTGTACTACGGGCGTGGCAGCGACGGCCTGGAAAGCGGACTGTCCGGCTCGATCAACACCGAAGTCATCGAGTTCTGTGGCGGACGCAACGTGGCCGCCAGCGCCGGTGCCGGTGGCCTCGCCCGCGTGTCGTTCGAACAACTGCTGGCCTGGGATCCGGATGTGATCCTGACCCAGGATGCCGGGTTCGCCGCGCAGGCGGCACAGGATCCGCGCTGGCGTGCGCTGCGTGCCGTGCGCGAGCGTCGCCTGCACTGCGCACCGGTACTGCCGTTCGGATGGCTGGACGGTCCGCCCGGCGTCAACCGCCTGCCCGGCCTGCCGTGGCTGCTGTCCAGGCTGCATCCGGGTGCAGTACCCGCATTGGCGCCTGCCGCGCTGTCCGCACGCATCGGTGCGCTGCATCAGCTGCTGTGGGGCCAACCATTGCCTGCCGCCCTGGCACGCAGCCTGGGTGCGAACGCCTGAACATGCGCACGTTTCCACGTTGGGCCTGGCATGCCGGTGGCTGGAGCCTGCTGTTGGCGATGCTGCTGCTGGCGTTCTCGGTCGGCCAGTTCCCGGTGCGCCCGGCGGCGTTGCTGCACGCGATCGGCTGGCAGCTGTTCGGCATCGGCGAACCCAGCCCGCCTGCGCTGCAGGCCGCGCTCTGGCACATCCGCCTGCCGCGCGTGCTGGCCGCCGTGCTGATCGGCGCAGTGCTGTCGGCAGCCGGTGCGGCCTACCAGGCCATGTTCCGCAATCCGCTGGTGTCGCCGGACATCCTCGGCGTCTCCGCCGGTGCCGGACTTGGCGCTTCGCTGGGCCTGTTCCTCGGCCTGCCGATGCCGCTGGTGCAGGGCATTGCGTTTGCGGGCGGGTTGAGTGCGGTGGGCCTGGTCTGCCTGGTGGCAGCGCTGGTGCGGCGGCACGATCCGGTGCTGGTCCTGGTACTGGCCGGCGTCGCGGTGTCAGCGCTGCTCGGTGCCGGTATCTCGCTGCTGAAGCTGCTGGCCGATCCGTACACCCAGCTGCCGTCGATTACCTTCTGGCTGCTGGGTGGTTTGAACGCAGTGGTCATCGACGACCTCAAGGTCACCGCGCCGCTGCTGCTGGTCGGGCTGTTGCCGCTGGTGCTGCTGCGCTGGCGGGTGAACCTGCTCGGCCTGGGTGACGAAGAGGCCAGCGCGCTGGGCGTGGCGGTCACCCCGCTGCGCTGGACGCTGATCGCCGCCGCCACGCTATGTACTGCGGCGGCGGTGTCACTGGCCGGCATCATCGGCTGGGTCGGGTTGGTGGTTCCGCACATCGCGCGGCTGCTGGTCGGCGCTGATTTCCGCCGCCTGCTGCCGGCCAGCCTGCTGCTCGGCGCCAGTTTCCTGCTCGCCGCCGATACGCTGGCGCGCACCCTGGCGCCGATCGAACTGCCGCTCGGCATCCTCACCGCGTTCGTCGGTGTGCCGTGCTTCCTGCTGGTACTGGCGCGCAGCGAGCGTCGCCCATGAGCACCGCCACATCACTGCTGGAAGCACGTGCACTGGCCATCGGCCACGCCGGCGTGGCACTGGGCGCGCCGTTTGCGCTGTCCGTGCAACCCGGTGAGGTGCTGTGCCTGCTCGGCCCCAACGGCTGTGGCAAGACCACACTGTTTCGTACGCTGCTCGGCCTGCTGCCTGCGGTGCACGGCGAGGTGGACCTGCAGGGTTCGCCGTTGCGCGCGCATGATCGCGCCGCCCGCGCCCGCCGCATGGGCTATGTGCCGCAGGCCGCGCCGCTGCCCTTTGCCTGGCGCGTGCGCGAGGTGGTGGCGATGGGTCGCGCCGCGCACCTGGGCCTGCTGGCGGCACCCGGTCGCGCTGATGAAGCCATCGCCGATGACTGCCTGCGCGAACTGGGCCTGCAGGCGCTGGCCGACCGCACCGTCACCACGCTCAGCGGTGGTGAGCGCCAGCTGGTGCTGATCGCGCGCGCACTGGCCCAGCAGGCTCAACTGCTGATCATGGACGAACCTACCGCGAGCCTCGACTTCGGCAACCAGCTGCGCATCCTCGACACCGTGCGCCGCCTGGCCGAACGTGGCATCGGCGTGCTGCTGTCCACCCATCAGCCGCAGCACGCGCTGCAGGTGGCCGACCGCATCGCGTTGATGTCCGCCGGCAGCCTGCAGGCACTCGGTCCTGCCCACGAGATCGCAACCCCCGAGCGCCTTGCTGCGCTGTATGGCGTCGATGCTGCCCGCGTCGCCGCCGCCCTGCCCGCTTCTGGAACGCCACTATGAGTACACCCCTACCCACCCCGATCGATCACAGCGCACGCTACCGCCAACACCTGCAGGCCTGCGGCTTCCAGGCAAAGCCGGCCAGCGCCTGGGATGCACGTGCCGCACAGGCCAGCTGGAAGCGCCGCCATGACGACTACAGCGAGGCCTTCCTCGCCCGGCTTGATCTCGGTGGCATGGCCACGGTGCTGGATGTCGGCTGCGGCCCCGGCTTGCTGAGCCTGCCGATCGCCACACAGGTCAGCCATGTGCACGCGCTCGACTACAGTACCGGCATGCTCGACGGCCTGCGCGCCGCGATCACCCGCGATGGCGTTTCCAACGTCACGCCGTGGGCGCTGTCGTGGACCGACGACTGGCACGCGGTGCCGCGCTGCGATCTGGCCATTGCCTCGCGCTCGCTGATGGTGGCCGACCTCGAGGCCGCACTGCGCAGGCTGGATGCGCACGCCCGCCAGCGGGCCTGCATCACCTTCGCCACCGGCCCGCGCGCGGGCGTAGCGGAACTGGCCGAGCTGCTCGGCCGCGACTGGGTGCCGATGCCCGACCATCGCTACCCGATCAACATGCTGCTGGACATGGGACGCGAGCCGCAGGTGGACTACCTGCCCGAGTCGGTGCGCGACGTCGCGCAGGATGCCGACGGCCTGGTGCGCCAGGCAGTAGAGCTGTTCGGTGCGTTGGATGCGGATGAGGAAGCGCGCGTGCGCGCATGGCATGCCCGTTCGCCGCAGCACCGCTTCGGCATGGCGCCAACACGGCGCTGGGCGTTCATCCAGTGGGCGACGAACGGTTGAACCGGTAGAGCCGGCCGCTGGCCGGCGGCTC
>DQIG01000069.1:2845-3532 GCA_003525885.1 Stenotrophomonas sp. | reverse complement strand
CGGTTGCTTGCCATTGGGAATGCCGAAATGCAGCCGTTCGGGTGGCAGGTCGCTCGGGCGCAGCAGCGCCACGCCCTGCAGGCGCCGGCTGGCGATCAGCTCGGTGGCGACGAAGGCATTGCCGATGTAGACGTCGGCCTTGTCGTCTCTGACCATCTGCAACGCCGTCAACGTGTCGTTTGCGACAAGCTGGCGGGCACGCGGGAAACGCGCACGTACCTGCGGACCGGTCAGGAAATCCTGCTCGATCACCACCCGCAGGCCATCCAGGTCGGGTATCTCGGACGCACGAAGGTCGGCCGGTCGCCCCACCAGCGCCAGCGGCGCTTCGGAATACGCAGCGGTATAGACCATGCAGCGGGTGCGGTCGGCACTGAGACCAACATTCATCACCACGTCGATCTCGCCACGGCATGTCGCATCCAGCACAGATGTCCAGTCCGGATAGCGGCGCATCTCGACCTTCACGCCGAGCTGGCGTGCAAGATGCGACAGGTAGTCCGGCCCCAGGCCCACCTGTTCACCATCACGGAGGGACTCGAAGGGCGGCCAGCCGCTGTCATACTGCCCGACAACGATGGTCGGATGCGCCACCAGGTACTCGCGCTGCAACGGGCTGAGCGGCAGCAGGCCAGGGGCCAGCTGTGCCTGGGCCACGGGCAGGGCCAGCACCGCCAGCAGCAGGAG
>DQIG01000069.1:0-2708 GCA_003525885.1 Stenotrophomonas sp. | reverse complement strand
ATGCCGGGCACCAGCACCGCCAGCAGCAGGAGCAGCCCGCGAACAGCCCACCTACGCATCTGCGTCGATCTCCTAGAATCCTGCCAGGGACCGCGATGGTCGCGGTCCGGCGTGCCCGATGGCCATACTAGAACATGAGCTTGCGCATCATCATCGCAGACGATCACCCCGTGGTCCGTATCGGAACCCGCGCCGTCATCGAGTCGAGCGGCGTGGGCCGCGTGGTCGGCGAGGCCGACAGCGCGCAGGCGCTGATGACCCTGCTCGCCAACCAGCCCTGTGACCTGCTGGTCACCGACTACTCCATGCCGGGCAGCCCGCAGGCCGATGGCTTCGCCATGATCGGGATGATCCGCCGCCGCCATCCGGACCTGCCGGTGCTGATGCTCAGCGTCTCCAGCAACCTGGCGATCCTGCGCATGGTGCTCGACAGTGGCGTGCTCGGCCTGGTCGACAAGAGCTCGTCGATGGACGAGCTGCCGCAGGCCATCCAGTCGATTTATCGCGGCCAGCCCTACATCAGCCGCAGCCTGCGCGAGCGGGTGGAAGCGGCCGGCAGCTGGCGCATGCGCGAGGGCGACGGCAAGCCGCTGTCGCCGCGCGAAGTGGAAGTGCTGCGATTGCTCGGCACCGGCATGACGGTGAAGGAGATTTCGCTGCAGTTGCACAAGAGCGTCAGCACCATCAGCCGGCAGAAGGGCGACGCCATGCTCAAGCTGGGGCTGAAGGGTGACGCCGAATTGTTCGACTACCTACGTGACGGCAAGATCTGAGACGAATTTCACGTAACAGCCCCATCCGCCGCCCCCCTCTTTGATACCCCGCGGATCTGTGCCAAGATGGCCGGGCATGAGTTCTCAATGCGAGGTCGAAGGAATCGACCGGCTCATGTCCTCGCTCCCGTCCCTGGTGGATGGGGTGCGGCTTCCTGCCGGCCGTCTGGCCCGGCAACGCTGACCATGGAGAGGCGCATGCAGTCCCCCCCCGAGCTACGTTGGACCCTGCCGTTGCGGCCCCTGCGCGCATTCGCGGCGTGCCTGCTCGTCTCTCTTTCCGCTGCCGCCTGCAGCGCCGCCGATCCGGCCCCCTCGTCCTCCCAGCCTGCGCCTGCGCAGGCTGCCAAAGCGCCCCGACAGGATGTTGCCCCGATGCAGAACCCCTCTCCCGATGCCGCCGTCACCCCGCCCGACGCGCCGACCGTGATGTATTTCATCTACCAGGTCGATGGCGACGGTGCGACGTCCTATGAGGTCCAGAACGGCAGCGTGGCGACCTTCTGGTTCGGCCACACCTTCACCCTGGACGGCACCACCTACTACACCGGTTTTTCCTGGGATACCCGCGAGCACTACGGCAAGCCGGGCGAACAGCAGCCGGCCGGCCCCGACGACCGCGCCAATCTCGCCGAGGCCACCTTCGTGCTGGCCGGCGGCGACGCGAAGAAGCCGTGGAAGTTCCGCGGCCAGGAATGGACCATCGGTGCGCTCGGCGCGTACGACAAGGCCGACGACGTCGATACCCGGCGCAAGCCGATCGAACACCGCACCGCCGACGGCCGCCTGCTGCTGGCGGTGCCGACCAGCAGCTTCGACCGCGGCATCAGCAGCAGCGGTTATGCCCTGCTGCTGTTCAACCCCAAGCGCAGCGAGGACGACCTGGACAGCAAGGTCTGGCGCTACGTCGGCTCGGTGCGCACCGGCGAAGACAACAGCGCGGCCTGCGACGACGGCAACGTGATGCCATGCACCGACAGCGATGGCGAACTGGTCTTCGTGGCCGACGGCAATGGCCTGCCGCAGCTGACCGTGTCCTTCAAGGGCACCACCATCGAGGGCCCGGGCAAGATCCGTGCGCTCGGCGCTGGCGACGCGGTCCACTACCGCTTCGACAGCAAGGCCCAGCAGTACATCGCGCCCTGATTTCCATCCGCCACAGGCGGGTTACCTGTTGACCGACATGTTCTTGACTCACGGATGAGTCCGGTTGGCGATTCGCGGCATCGGCCGCTCCATCAACCCCGAGGAAAACGTCATGGCACAGCATGACTACAGCAAAAAGGAAGTCCTGGACATCGTCGAGCAGGTCGCCAGGCAGAAGGGCATCCCGGTCGATGACTTCATGCGCTTCGCGCACATCGAGACCGGCGGCACCTTCAACGAGCGCGCCCACAACACCTCGACCGGCGCCAAGGGCCTGTTCCAGTTCGTGCCCGGCTCGGCCCGCCAGTACCACCTGACCGGCCACGAATTCGACCCGACCCGCAACACCGAAGCCGCCGCACAGATGTACCAGGACAACCTGGCATCGATGGCGCGCCGCAATGAGCGCACCGGCCACCCGTACCTTTCCGGCGGCGACACACCGACTGGCCTGGACCTGTACCTGGCCCACCAGCAGGGCAGCGCCGGCTATGGCTCGGTGCAGACTGCGATCGCCACCGGCACCTTCGGCGTGGTCCGCAACGGCCATGGCGAAGAGATCAACATGCGCCGCAACGTGCTCAACCAGATCGGTTCCGATGCCAAGGCGCTGACCGGCCACACCCTGGCCGAGATGCGCGGCATGAACGACGGCGACCTGGCGCGGACCTTCTCCAGCTACTACATCCACAAGTACGCGGCGATCAGCATCCCGGAAAAGCACATCGCACCGCAGACCGTGGCGCCTGGCCAGGCACAGGCTCCTGCCGCACCGGCGCAGACCGCCGC
>DQIG01000098.1 GCA_003525885.1 Stenotrophomonas sp. | reverse complement strand
GCTTCTTCAACGCCTTCAACTATCGCCCGCCGATCATCGGCTTCTCCAGCACCAGCTGGAAGGACTCCGTGCGCAACATCGAGCGCAGCGGCCAGTTCGTCTGGAACCTGGCCACGCGGCCGCTGGCCGAGGCGATGAACGCCAGTTCGGCCATGGTCGCGCCGGAGGTCGACGAATTCGCCCTGGCCGGCCTGACGCCCGCGCCGTCGGTCAAGGTGGCTCCCCCGCGCGTGGCCGAAAGCCCGGTGGCCTTCGAATGCCGCCTGACGCAGATCGTCCAGCTGACAAACGCCGACGGCGCCGCCATCGAGGCCTGGCTGACCCTGGGCGAGGTGGTGATGGTCCATATCGACCGCCGCCTGCTGGTCGACGACGTCTACGACACGGTCGCGGCCCAGCCGATCCTGCGCGGCGGCGGACCGGCCGACTATTTCGAGATCACCGAGGCCCAGAAGTTCCAGATGCGTCGCCCGGGCTGAGCGACGGGGTCAGGCCTCGCCCGTCAGTTCGCGCCGCGCCTTGTCCAGTTCCTCGGCGTAGCGGCGCGTGGCGTAGGCTTCCGACAGGATGCCGATCACCTTGCCGTCGGCGTCCACCACGGCCAGTTCGTCGGCCTGGGTGGCGTCGAACGCCCGCATGACGTCCTTGATCGACTGTTCGGGCGTGAGCGCCGTCTCCAGATAGGCGGCCAGCGACGACACCGGCTCCTGGCTGTCGTCGGGATGGGCGTAGGCGAGGGCGGTTCGCACGATCCCGGCGTAGCGCTCGGCCTCGTCCACCACGACCACGCGCTTGGTCGCGCCCAGCGGATAGCGCCGGCGGAACTCGGCCAGGGTCGCGCCGGCACCCACGGTCTTGACGTCCTTGCGCATCATGCGGCCGGCGGTGAGGGGACGCATCCAGCTCACGTCATGGGCGCTGCGGATGGTCTCGCCGCGCAGGTGCAGCCGCCAGGTCGAGAACGAGTAGCCGAAGGTTTCGCGGACCATGGCGCTGGCGATCAGCGAAGCCACCAGGGCCGCGGCCGCCACGGTGAAGTCACCGGTGGCCTCCAGCACAAGGAACGACATCGTGAAGGGCCCGCCCACCACGGCCACGCCGAACGCGGCCATGCCCACCAGGGCCGCCACGGTCGGGTCCAGCGACGGCAGCCATGGCACGAAGACCGACAAGGCCGCGAAGATCTGGCCCACCAGCGTGCCCAGGAACAGCGAGGCGAAGAACAGGCCGCCACGGAAACCGAACCCCAGCGAGATGCCCGAGGCCAGGCACTTCAGGGTCAGCAAGCCACCGATCCAGATCAGCGGCAGATGCGTGGTCAGGTCCAGGTGCAGGGCGCCATGGCCCGACGACAGCACCTGCGGGCTGGCCAGGGCCAGCGGAATCAGCAGCAGGCCGCCCACCACCGGCCGGCCCCACGCCGGCAGCGGGCTGCGCTTGACCGTCCCTTCGATCGAGGCGATCAGCCGCATGATGGCAATGCCGACCATCGCGCAGCAGCAGCCGAGCAGGCCGTAGATGGCGTAGTCGGCGGCGCGCACGTCGATGGTCGCGGCGGCAGGCAGCAGGTAGGCCTCGATGCCGGCCTGGTCGGCCACGAACGCGCCGGCCAGCGCCGCGACCGCCACCGGGGCCAGTGCGGCCGGGGTGTAGGCGCCGATGACGATCTCGAAGGCGTAGAAGGCACCGGCCAATGGCGCACCGAAGGCGGCGGCAATGGCACCGGCGGCACCGGCGCCGACCAGGATGCGCACGTCGTTGCGGCGCAGGCGCATCACCCGGCCCAGCTGCGAACCGCTGCCGGCGCCCATCTGCGTATAGGAAGCCTCCAGCCCGACCGAGGCGCCGCAACCGTTGGACAGCAGGGTCTGGGTCAGTACGATCAGGTTGTCGCGCATCGACATGCGTCCGCCATGCAGGGCATTGGCTTCCACCGCATCGAGCAGGGGCCGCTTGAGCCGCGTCGCCGCCAGGCTGACCAGGCCGACCAGCAGGCCACCCAGCGGCAGCACCAGCAGCGCGGTCCAGGTCAGCGCGGGCAGGGAGCTCAGGCGCATGCCTTCGTCCAGCCCGTACAGGGTGCCCTGCAGCCAGCGCGCGATGCCCGACTGCAGCAGGGTCAGGTAGCCGGCAAGCAGGCCGACCAGCAGGGCAAGCGCGATGAACCACAGGTCACTGCCGCGCAGCCGCAGGCGCAGGCCCTGGAAGGCCGAATGCAGGCGCGATGGCGAAACAGGCAGTGACATGGTGGCGGCATGATACGCCGCCACCGTGATCGCCACCGTCACTGCATCGGGCGGTTATCGCTTCAGAAGCGGTAGCGGCCCTGCACGTAGAACGTGCGCGGCGCGGCCACCATGCGGCCGGCGTTGCCATCGACGTTGCGGGTGTACCAGCGCTTGTCGGCCAGGTTGTTCACGCCCAGCGCGATCTCGCTGTCGCCCAGGCCCGGCACCTGCCAGGCCACCTGCGCATTCCACAGGCGCACGCCCGGCACGCGGCCCACGCGCGCATCGGCGGTTTCTTCCCAGGTGTTGGCGGCATCGGAGAACTGGCCGCTCTGATGGGTGCTGGAGACATTGAAGGTCCAGCCGGCCAGGGTGTAGCGGGCGCCGATGCTGTCGGTGTCGCGCGAGTAGAACGGCACGTCCAGGCCACGGTTGTCACCGGACTGCTGGATCGCCTTGGTCCAGGTGTAGTTGGCGTACAGCTCCAGACCGGCCAACGCGCTGTCCTCGGCGAAGTGGTACTCCAGTGCGCTCTCCACGCCCCTGTGGTCGGTGGCACCAATGTTCTGGAAGGTGGGCGGGGTGATCCCCGGCACCTGCAGGATCTGGTTGTCGAAGCGCATCTTGAACACGGTCACTTCCGCGCGAAGTGCACCGTCCTGCCAGCGTGCGCCCAGTTCGGTGGTCTTCGCCACCTCCGGGTTCAGCGGATTGCTGGCGGTCTGCGAATTCAACTGGATGTTCTGCACCGGCCCGAACGAGGTGGTGTAGTTGCCGAACACGGTCAGCTGCGGGGTCAGCAGGTAGGCGATGTTGATCGAGGGCAGCGCCTTGTCGTTGCGGCTGCTGAAGGTCGCCGTGCCACCGGCCTGGCGGCGGTCCATGTCGATCCATTCCATGCGCACGCCGGGCGTGATCCGCCACTGGCCGATCGCGATGCGGTCGTCGATGTAGAAGGAGTGCGCATCGGTGGCGTTGTCGAAGCGGGTGGTGGCGCTGGCCACGCCGGTGCGGCGGGTGACGGTGTAGCTGCGGTCGTTGCCGCGCTCGCGCAGGAAGCGGTAGCCCGCGGTGATGTCATGCACGCTGCTGCCCCAGTGCAGGCGCTGGGTGTAGCGCGGCTCGATGCCGAGCACGCGGTAGTCGCGCGGCTGCACGGTCAGCTGGGTGTTGGCGGCGTTGATCAGCGAACTGGCGCGGCTGCTTTCGTTGTAATAGGCCAGCACCTCGAACTCGCTGTTGGCCGACAGCGTGTTGGTGTAGCCCAGGTCGATGCCGGTGCGGTGGCCCTTCCAGAAATCGGTGGGGCGGGTGTTCTGGAGCGGATCGGCCTCGTACTGGGCGCGGGTCAGGCCGCCCGGGGTCAACGAGCGCACGTCGTAGTAGGACAGCTTGGCGCGCAGTTCCTGCTGTTCGTCGATGGCATAGGCGAACTTCAGCGCCAGATCGTTGAAGCGGTCGTCGCTGCCCTGGCGCCAGCCGCGGCCATCCTGGCCCGAGTAGAGCAGGGCGGCGCCCAGGCCGTTGTCGCCGGTGCCGCCGAGGAAGGCGTTGTACTGGGTGCTGTCGCCGCCACCGTGGTCGTAGGCGGTGTAGCGCATGCCGGCTTCGCCGTGCAGACCGGCCTCGGTGGGAATGGCGCGGGTGCTGAAGTTGATGATGCCGCCCACGTTCTGCGGCCCGTAGCGCACCGCGCCGCCGCCGCGCACCACGTCGATCGACTCGATGTTGGACAGGCTGGTCGGCGCGAACGAGAGCTGCGGCTGGCCGTACGGCGCCACGGCCAGCGGCACGCCATCGAGCAGCACGGTCGAGCGCGGCGAGTAGCGGCCGGTGAGGCCGCGCACGCCGATGTTCAGCGACACCGAGCTGCCGGCGGTGCCGGAGTTGTCGGTGACCTGCACGCCAGGGATGCGGCGCATGGCATCGCCGATGCTGGCCGCGCCGCTGGCCTCGATGCGCTGGCGGTCGACCACCGTGCGTGCACCGGCAAAGCTCTTGACGCTGTCATGCAGGCCGGTACCCAGCCAGCTGCCGGAGACCTGGATGCTGTCCAGCGTGGTGGCGCCGTCCTGGGCGAAGGCGCGGGTGGCCGGAAGCAGGCACAGGGCGAGGGCGGCGGCCAGGGGCAGGCGGGCCGGTTGCAGGGCGTGGATGGGCATCGGTGCGGGCTGTGGAAGGTCGTAAATGAGAATTATTGCTGATTCCATTCGCCAATGGAATGCGTCGCCGGTTCACGCGGATGCCCCGGTGGTAGAGTGGACGATTGCTTCCTGACTCGCCGAGATCCGCCATGTCCCAAGCCGCCTTCTACCCCGTCGGAACCCCTGGCCAGCCGTGGGGGGCGGCGGAACGGGAGGCGTGGCGCGGTCGCCAGCAGCGCCTGCGTCGCTACGACGAGGAGGTGCTGCCGCGCATCGAAGCGCTGGCCTCGCGCTTCGACAAGGTGGCCTATGGCCAGCTCGACTACGCTGGCGAGACCTACACTCTGTTCGCCCTGCGCAGCCACGATTGGAACCCGGCGCTGCCCGCCGCGCTGGTTACCGGTGGCGTGCACGGTTATGAGACCAGCGGCGTGATGGGCGCGCTGGAATTCCTCGAAAAGCACGCCGCCGACTACGCCGGCAAGGCCAACCTGCTGGTGGCGCCGTGCGTGAATCCGTGGGGCTTCGAGCGCATCAATCGCTGGAACTTCGATGCGATCGACCCGAACCGCAATTTCCGCGCCGATGGCCCGGCCCGCGAGTCGACCGCGTTGATCGAGCTGATCACACCGATCAAGGGCCAGTTCGTGCTGCACATCGACCTGCACGAGACGACCGACAGCGACGAGAGCGAGTTCCGCCCGGCACTGGCCGCGCGTGACGGCAAGCCGTTCGAGCCGGGCCTGATTCCCGATGGCTTCTACCTGGTGGACGACAGCGAGAACCCGCAGGCGGCGTTCCAGGAGGCGGTCATCGCCGCGGTGGAGAAGGTGACCCATATCGCGCCGGCCGACGACAAGGGCGAGATCATCGGTTCGCCGGTGGTGGCCCATGGCGTGATCGAGTACCCGCTGGTGAAGCTGGGCCTGTGCGCCGGCATTACCGGCGCGAAGTACACCACCACCACCGAGGTCTACCCGGACAGCCCGCGGGCGACCCCGCAGCAGTGCAACGACGCGCAGGTGGCAGCAGTGTGCTCGGCGCTGGATTACGCGCTCGCCCACCGCTGATCGGTAGTGCCGGCCGCT
>DQIG01000362.1 GCA_003525885.1 Stenotrophomonas sp. | reverse complement strand
GCCGGCGGCATCTTCGGCAACGGCACAGGCAGCCGTCGCAGCGATTCGCCGCTGCAGGCGATGGTCAAGTCGGCCGCACGCAGCATCGGCTCGCAGGTCGGGCGCGAAATCATCCGCGGCGTGCTGGGCTCGCTGATGAAGAAGCGCTAAGAACCTGTTCCGGGCGGCGGGCGCGTCCGGATGGGCCGTCTCCGGCATCCATCCGCCGTACGGTTTACAATCGCGGCCATGACTGCCATCGCCCATCACTCTTCCCATCGTCAGGCCTTCCTCGGCGGTTTGCTGCTGGCTATCGTCGGCGCCATTTTCTTTTCCGCCAAAGCCATCGTCGCCAAGCTGATGTACCGCTATCAGGTCGACGCCGTGATGGTGATCACCTTGCGCATGATCTTCGCCTTCCCGATGTTCCTCGCGGTGGCGATCTGGAAAGCCCGCAGCGAACCGCCGCTGGCGCGCGCCGACTACCTGCGCATCACGGTGCTGGGCCTGATGGGGTATTACCTGTCCAGTTTCCTCGACTTCCTCGGCCTGCAATACATCTCGGCCGGGCTGGAACGGCTGATCCTGTTCCTGACGCCATCCTTCGTCATGCTGATCGCCTTCGCTTTCTTCAAGCGCCGTGTCGGCTGGATCGAGTGGGCGGCGCTGGTCGTGTCTTACTTCGGCACCGTGCTGGTGCTGCTGCACGACCTGAACGCCGGCGGCAGTAATGTCATCCTGGGCAGCGTGCTGGTGCTGGGCTCGGCCTTCACCTATTCGATCTACCTGATCTCTTCCGGCGAGCTGGTGCGCCGCGTCGGCGCGATCCGGCTGGTGGCGTATGCGATGTGCGTGTCCACCGTCGCCTGTGTGATCCAGTTCTTCATCTTGCGCACGCCTTCGGAATTGTTCGTCCAGGCTGCGGGCGTCTACCAGCTATCGCTGTTCAACTCCGTGTTCTGCACGGTGCTGCCGGTGTTCCTGACCATGGTTGCGGTGGCGCGCATCGGCGCCCCGACCGCCGCCCAGGCCGGGCTGGTGGGGCCGGTATCGACGCTGTTCATGGGCGCCGCGTTGCTGGATGAACCCATTACCGGCATCCAGCTGACCGGCACGGCGCTGGTGCTGTCGGGGATTTGGCTGCTGTCGCGCAAGAAAATTTGAACATCCGTTAAATCGAACAAGGAGACTGACATGGCAAAAGCAATCCGCATGAGCAAGACCGGTGGCCCCGAGGTGATGGAATACGTCGACGTCGAGGTGGGTGATCCAGGGCCGGGCGAGGTGCGCATCCGCCACGCGGCGGTCGGCCTGAACTTCATCGATGTGTATTTCCGTTCGGGCCTGTATCCGCAGCCGCTGCCTGCCGGTTTGGGGCAAGAGGCAGCCGGCACCATCGAGGCAGTCGGCCCAGGGGTGGCAGGCTTCAAGGTGGGCGACCGCGTAGGTTATGCGGGTCGTCCCAATGGCGCTTATGCCGAAGAGCGTGTGATGCCGGCTGACATTCTGGTCAAGCTGCCCGATTCGATCAGCTTCGACACTGCGGCCGCCATGATGCTGCAAGGGATGACCGTGCAATACCTGCTGCGCCAGACCTATCCGATCAAGGCCGGCGAAACCATCCTGTTCCACGCCGCCGCCGGCGGTATCGGCCTGATTGCCTGCCAATGGGCGCGCGCGCTGGGTGTGAACGTGATCGGCACCGTCAGCAGCGAGGAAAAGGCGGCGCTGGCGCTGAAGCACGGCTGCACCCACGTGATCAATTACAAGACAGAGAATTTCGTCGAACGCGTCAAGGAAATCACCGGCGGCAAAGGCGTGCCGGTGGTCTACGATTCGATCGGCAAGGATACCTTCATCGGTTCGCTGGACTGCCTGCGCCCGCGCGGCATGATGGTCAGCTTCGGTAATGCTTCCGGCCCGGTTGCGCCGTTCGGCGTGTCGGAACTGGCCTCGCGCGGTTCGCTGTTCCTGACCCGGCCATCGCTGGGCAACTACACCGCGACCCGTGCAGACCTTGACGCCACCGCCGCCGACCTGTTCGGCATGGTCGAAAGCAAGAAGATCAGTATCGAGATCAACCAGCGCTATGCGCTCAAGGATGCGGGGCAGGCGCATGCCGACCTGGAAGCGCGCAAGACCACCGGTTCGACTATCCTGATTCCCTGAGCCACGACGCCTGGAGACCAATGCCATGAATGATTCGCAGAATGATCCCGGGCAACGCAACCCGATGGGACATCCGCCGGAGCAGCCGGCAGGGGACGACGGTTCGCCCAAATTCGGGCGGCTGCTGATCGTGCTGATTTGTGCCGTGTTGCTGATTGTGGCGATTACCTTTGGCAGCGAAGCCTATTTTTCGTAATCGTCACGGTTTGGCCTGGCGCTGACACGTCGTTTGCCGCGGCCGCATGGCCACGGCATTCGCGTGAGGTTCATGGCGCGGGCTTGCCGTCTTTCTCGACCTGGATCTTGATATGCCGGGTCACGCCGCTGGGGCCGGGAAATTCGGAGAAGGCCGCACGCACCATGTAGGGCATGGCCGCCGCCAGGCCGCCGCGGTTGCCGTCGCTGTCGACCACCACGTCATATAGCGTCTTGCCGTCGCCCGCGTTGGCGATGCCGATCTGCAGGCGGCGCAGGAAAACCGGATAGCTGGTGGTCTGCATCGGGCCGCCGTACCAGAACGGATCGTAGAAAGGCCCGTAGGGGCCGTAAGGGTAGGGGCCGAAGCGTCCCCAGCCAGGGGCCGGGCCGTAGAAGAACGGATCATAGGCCGGGCGGCTGACCACCACCTGTTCAGTGTTGATGCCATAGCGGAAACTGACGGCGAGCTGTGCCGACTTCTTGTCGGCCGCCTCGGTGAAGCCCAGGGTCTGCAACTGCTGGCGGATCAACTGGGCGTAGTTGCTGTATTCGAGATTGTTCTCCTGCTCCTTGGCAGGGGCGAACACGTAGGATTTGCCGTTGGCATCGGCAGGCCATGCGTGGAAGGCGGTCACATCGCTTTCGACCACGGAAGCGCAGCCTGACAGCAGCAGGCTGGCTGCTGCGATGAATAAAAAGAGCCAGCGTTTCATGGCATATCTCCAATCAATATAACGAACTGTTCCCGGCTCGAAAGCGTGTGAACAGGTTTCTGGAACCTGGCGTTGGGCTGGGTAGTCGGTAGTTCGGGGTATCGGCGCGCCGGCATGAGGGCCAATGGGGCGATGAAGCTTCGACCTGGGGCGGCGTCGTTTGATCCCGGACAAGCATGGCATCGCGCACTATTTTCGTCCGATGCCTATTTCCCGGGGTCTATTGTAGTGCGGCGACGCAAAAGCGGTTTGCGCCATGGCATCAAGCGGCGCACATCTGCGTAAAAATCCATGTCTGGCGCTGATGGGGTGAGAACGTTCGGCGCCTGCACGGGTCTGTGCCAGAGGTGGCCGGACAGCCGGTTCATCGCCGTGATTTCAGCCTTTCTGCCCGCGACGCGTGGGTTGATTGGTAAAATCTGGCTTTGGCCCATTTGCGGCCCATTTTTCTTCATTTCCTTTCCCGGATAGGCTCCATGCGCACCGATACGCCACAGACGATCCATCGTAAAGACTACGCCGCTCCCAATTACCTGGTCGACACCGTTGAAATGGGATTCGACCTCGAGCCCGCTGCCACCCGCGTGGCGACCCGCATCGCCATGTACCGCAACCCGGCTGCGGCCGGCCGCGACATCGTCCTGTTCGGCGAAGAGCTGGAACTGGTCGCCCTGCGCCTCAACGGCAAGACGCTGGCCAAGGGCGACTACCGCCTGGCCGGCCACGTGCTGACCATTCCCGCGGCGCCGGCCAAGGCCGTGCTGGAAATCGAGACGGTCACCCATCCCGACCGCAATACCTCGCTGATGGGCCTGTACGTTTCCAACGGCAATTTCTTCACCCAGTGCGAAGCCGAAGGTTTCCGCAAGATCACCTTCTTCCCGGACCGTCCGGACGTGATGGCCAAGTACACCGTCATGTTGCGCGCCGACAAGAAGAAATATCCGGTGCTGCTGTCCAACGGCAACCTGGTCGAACAGGGCGACCTGCCCGGCGGCCGCCACTATGCCAAGTGGGAAGACCCGTTCAAGAAGCCGTCCTACCTGTTCGCGCTGGTGGCGGGCGACCTGGTCTGCCAGGAAGAGAAGTACAAGCTCAAGTCCGGCCGCGAAGTGCTGCTGCAGGTGTGGGTGGAAGAGGGCAACCTCGACAAGACCCAGCATGCGATGGATTCGCTCAAGAACAGTATCGCCTGGGACGTCGAGCGTTTCGGCCTGGAACTGGACCTGGACCGCTTCATGATCGTCGCCGTCGGCGACTTCAACATGGGCGCGATGGAAAACAAGGGCCTGAACATTTTCAACACCAAGTACGTGCTGGCCAACCCGCGCATCGCCACCGATGTCGACTTCGCCAACATCGAAGCGGTGGTCGGGCACGAATACTTCCACAACTGGACCGGCAACCGCGTGACCTGCCGCGACTGGTTCCAGCTGTCGTTGAAGGAAGGCCTCACGGTCTTCCGCGACCAGGAATTCTCGGCCGACATGATCGGCACCGACAGCGGCCGCGCGGTCAAGCGCATCGACGACGTGCGCGTGCTGCGCCAGGCGCAATTCCCCGAGGATGCGGGCCCGATGGCGCACCCGGTGCGCCCCGACTCCTACGTCGAGATCAACAACTTCTACACCGTCACCATTTACGAAAAAGGTGCCGAAGTGGTGCGCATGTATCAGACCCTGCTGGGCCGCAAGGGCTTTCGCAAGGGCATGGACCTGTACTTCAAGCGCCATGACGGCCAGGCCGTGACCTGCGACGACTTCCGCGCCGCCATGGCCGACGCCAACAAGCGCGACCTGACCCAGTTCGAACGCTGGTATAGCCAGTCCGGCACACCGCAGGTCGATGCCAGCGCGCGTTACGACGCCAAGGGAAAAATCCTGGAACTGACGCTGGAGCAAAGTTGCCCCGCCACACCCGGCCAGAAGAAGAAACAGCCTTTCCATATCCCCGTCGCCGTCGGCCTGCTGGACGCCAAGGGACGCGACATGCCCCTGAAGCTCGAAGGCGAGAGCGGCGCGGATGCAACCGGCACCCGCGTGCTGGAGTTGACCAAGGCCAAGCAGACTTTCCGCTTCACTGGCGTCAATGAAGCGCCGGTGCCGTCGATCCTGCGCGGCTTCTCGGCGCCCGTGGTGCTGAAGGTCGACTACAGCGACGCTGAGCTGGCCTTCCTGATGGCGCACGACAGCGATCCGTTCAACCGCTGGGAGGCCGGGCAGCGCCTGGCCATGCGCCGCCTCCTGAACCTCACGGTGGCGGTGCAGGCCGCACGCCAGTCCGGCCATGTGGTGGCGGTCGACACCGTGCTCAACAACATCGAACACGATGGCGCCCTGACCGATGCGCTGCGCGCCACGCTCAACGACGAGTCGCTCGATCCGGCATTCCGCGAACTGGCGCTGACGCTGCCGTCCGAAACCATGATTGCCGAGCAGATGGAAGTGATCGATCCGCATGCGATCCACATCGCCCGCCAGTTCCTGCGCCGTTCGCTGGCGCGCGCGCTGCGCGACGACCTGCTGGCGGCCTATCGCGCCAACCGGACTCCCGGCGCCTACAGCCCGGATGCCGCCTCGGCCGGCCGCCGCGCACTCAAGAATGTGGCGCTCTCTTATCTGGCCGAGCTGGATGATGCAGAAGCGCTGTCATTGGCACAGTGCCAGGACGAAGAGGCCAACAACATGACCGACCGCCTGGCCGCGCTGGCGGCGCTGCTCAACAGTACCGCCAGCGGCAAGAGCGAAGCGCTGCAAGGTTTCTACGACGAATTCGAAGCCGAGGCGCTGGTGATCGACAAGTGGTTCACGCTGCAGGCCACGGCCCGCGATGCCGATGTCAACACCGTGCGCTCGCTGGCCGGGCATCCCGCATTCACGCTCAAGAATCCCAATCGCGCGCGCAGCCTGATCTTCAGTTTCTGCAACGGCAATCCTTCGGCGTTCCATGCGCTGGACGGCAATGGCTACAGCTTCTGGGCCGAACAGGTCATCGCACTCAACGGCAGCAATCCGCAAGTCGCCGCGCGCCTGGCGCGCAGCCTGGACCGCTGGCGCAAATACACCCCGGCGCTGCAGGAAAAGATGCGCCTGGCGCTGCAGCAGGTGGCGTCGTCGCCCAATTTGTCGCGCGATGTTTCCGAAGTCGTCACCAAGGCGCTGGCGAATTGAGCGCAAATACAGCATTCATCATTTTCAAACAGGGAAGACCACACCATGAAACGCATCAGCCTTACGCAACACTTGATTGAGCAGCAGCGCCTGCACAACAAGATCCCATCCGAACTGCGCCTCCTGATCGAAGTCGTCGGCCGCGCCTGCAAATCGATTTCGCACGCCGTCGGCAAGGGCGCGCTGGGCGAGGTGCTGGGCAGCGCCGGCAGCGAAAACGTGCAGGGCGAGGTGCAGAAGAAGCTGGACGTGATCTCCAACGAGATCCTGCTGGAAGCCAACGAATGGGGGGGGCACCTGGCAGCCATGGCATCCGAGGAAATGGAGACCATCCACCGCATCCCCAATCGCTATCCGAAGGGCGAATACCTGCTGATGTTCGACCCGCTGGACGGCTCTTCCAACATCGACGTCAACGTCTCCATCGGCACCATCTTCTCGGTGCTGAAGGCGCCGGACGGCATGACCGAGCCGAGCGAAAAAGACTTCATGCAGCCCGGCACCAGGCAGGTCGCCGCCGGCTATGCCGTGTACGGCCCGCAGACCGTGCTGGTGCTGACCACCGGCGACGGCGTGCATTGCTTCACGCTGGACCGCGAAATGGGCGCTTGGGTGCTCACGCAAAAGGACATTCAGATCCCGGCCGATACCAAGGAATTCGCCATCAACGCTTCCAACCAGCGCCACTGGTTCCCGCCGGTCAAGCGTTACGTCGACGAAATGCTGGCAGGCACCACCGGCCCGCGCGGCAAGGACTTCAACATGCGCTGGATCGCCAGCATGGTGGCCGACGTGCATCGCATCCTGACCCGCGGCGGCATCTTCATCTACCCGTGGGACAAGAAGGACCCGTCCAAGGCCGGCAAGCTGCGCCTGATGTACGAAGCCAACCCGATGGGCCTGCTGGTCGAACAGGCCGGCGGCGCCGCCTGGACCGGCCGCGAGCGCATCCTCGACATCCAGCCCGACCAGCTGCACCAGCGCGTGCCGGTGTTCCTCGGTTCGCGCGAGGAAGTGGCCGAAGCCGTGCGCTACCACCACGCGCACGACGACGCACAGGGCTGACGGCCTATCGCCTGACAGCGGTCATGGCAGAGCGATGACATGACCGTGGGGTGACACCGAGGGCGGCAAACGGCACCATCAAGCCGTTGCCGCCTAAGGAATGCACGCATGCACGAGCAGGGCCCGGTCGATTTCATCGAAGTCATCCACAACGCCGTCCCCAGCGAGGTCTGCGCGGCGATCGTCGAGCGCATGCGTGCGACGCGTGGCCTGCTGCCCGGTGCGGTGGGCAGTGGCGTGTTCCCGGAACTCAAGCACAGCAAGGATCTGCGCATCAGTGGCCTGGACGGCTGGCAGGATGTCGACCAGCAGCTGCAGATTGCGGTGTTCAACGGCCTGCTGACTTATCTACGCCGTTATCCACAGGCATTGATCGCTCCGCTGATGTTGCAGATCCAGGACAGCAACGGCCAACCGCGACGCCTGTCTGCCGAGGACTTCCCCGACATGCCGCCGCAGCAGCTGGCCGATCTGGCCCGCACCTGCCTGCGCCCGGGTGCGATCAACCTGCAGTGGTATGCGGCGGGCGAGGGCGGCTACCCGTACTGGCACTGCGAGCTGTACCCCAAGGATGCCCAGGCCGAGACCCTGCACCGGCATGTGCTGTGGACGCTGTACCTCAACGACGAATTCGACGAAGGCGAAACCGAGTTCCTGTTCCAGGGCCGCAAGATCGCGCCACGTACCGGCAGCCTGTTGATCGCCCCGACGGCGTTCACCCACACCCATCGCGGGAATCGGCCACAGGGCGGCGACAAGTTCATCGCGACGAGTTGGATCCTGTTCCAGAGTGCGCAGAAGTTGTTTGGGGGGTGAGGCCGAGCTGCTCGTCGGCCTCGGATGTAGAGTCGAGCCATGCTCGACCGATGACCTCAGAACAACGAGCCCTGCGGCGAATCCTTCTTCGGCGGCAGCGGCTTCAGGAACCGGCTGCAATCCAGCTTCGGCCAGTGACTGTTCTGCGCGTTGAAGCCGAGGCGCTTGCGCGCCAGCTTGAAGCGGTTGTTCAACAGATCGGCATACACGCCCTGGCCGCGCATGCGCGTACCGAACTGGCTGTCGTAATCCTTGCCGCCGCGCAGCTGCTGGATGGTGCTCATCACATGCGCGGCGCGATCGTGATGGTGCGTATCCAGCCAGTCGCGGAACAGCGGTGCCACTTCCAGCGGCAGGCGCAGCAGCACGTAGCCTGCGGTGCTCGCACCTGCGTCGTGCGCGGCCTCCAGCACGGCTTCCAGCTCGCTGTCGTTGATCCACGGAATCACCGGCGCCACCATCACACCGACCGGAATGCCGGCGTCATGCAGGCGCTTCATCGCACGCAGCCGTGCATGTGGCGCTGATGCGCGCGGTTCCAGCTTCGCGGAGAGATGCGGGTCCAGCGAGGTCACCGAGAAATGCACGCTGACCAGGTTTTCCGCGGCCAGCGGCGCGAGCAGATCAATGTCGCGCTCGACCAATGCGTTCTTGGTGATCAGCGAAAACGGATGCTTGGTCTCCAGCATCACTTCGATCAGCTGGCGGGTCAGCTTGAACTTGCGTTCGATCGGCTGGTACGCATCGGTGTTGATGCCCAGCGCGATCGGTTGCGGCACGTAACCCGGCTTCGACAACTCCTTGCGCAGCAGCTGCGGCGCGTTGGTCTTGGCGAACAGCTTGGTCTCGAAGTCCAGGCCCGGCGACAGATTCAGATAGGCATGCGAGGGGCGCGCAAAGCAGTACGAGCACCCATGCTCACAACCGCGGTACGGATTCACCGACTGGCTGAAGCCGACGTCCGGCGAAGTGTTGCGGGTGATGATGCTGCGCGCGGTTTCGGCACGCACTTCGGTGCGCAGGCGCGGGGCCAGGAATTCCTCGCTTTCGTCGACCGCCCAGCCGTCGTCCACCGCCTCGCTGACGGTGCTTTCAAAGCGCCCGGCAAGGTGGGACGTGGAACCTCGGCCCTTGATCGCAATGCCCATTGCGGCAGCGTACGTCGCCACCGTCTCAATGGCTGCGACGGCCGCCTGAAGGGTTCAGGGCAAGTCTGAGCCGAGCGTGTGCTCGGCTCTACAGTGGATACGGGTGTCTTGCAGAGCCGAGCCCATGCTCGGCTGCATCAAGCACGGTCAGAGCAGCCCCAGGTACCCGCGCACGGTTGCATCCAGTCCGTCATACAGCGCCTCGCCGATCAGCGCATGACCGATCGACACCTCCAGCACCTCCGGCACGTGGGCCAGGAAATCGCGCAGGTTGTCCTGTGACAGGTCATGGCCGGCATTCACGCCCAGGCCAACGGCCTGCGCGCGGCGCGCGGCAGTGGCGAACAGCGCCAGCATCGCGTCGGCATCGCCCGCCGCGTGTGCCTCTGCGTAAGGGCCGGTATACAGCTCGATGCGGTCCGCTCCCACCTCGGCTGCCTGCTCCAGCAATGGGTTGCCCGCGTCGACAAACAGGCTGACCCGGCAACCCATCGCCTTCAGCGCAGCCACCAGCGGACGCAGGCGCTCGGCATCGCGTTCGAAGTCGAAACCGTGGTCGGAGGTGATCTGGCCATCACCATCGGGGACCAGGGTGGCCTGCGCCGGACGGGTCTGTTCGCACAGCGGCAGCAGCCCCGGATAGCCCTCGCGTGGCGGCGCGAACGGATTGCCTTCGATGTTGAATTCGACGCCACGCGCGCGGGTCAGCGTGGACAGGGCCAGCACGTCCTCGGCGGTGATGTGGCGGCGGTCCGGCCGCGGATGCACGGTGATGCCATGTGCGCCGGCATCCAGGCAGGCCTGGGCGGCGCGCACCACGTCCGGTTCGGCGCCGCCGCGCGAATTGCGCAGGACGGCGATCTTGTTGACGTTGACGCTGAGCTGGGTCATGGAACGGAACTACTTGGAAAGAGGGGATGGGTCGTGGTCGTTGTGGTTGTCACCGCGGCGGGCCTGGGCCTGTTCGCGCAGGCGGCGCAGCTCCTCGGCATCGATCAGGGTGGCCGGGTCGCGCTGCAGGTCGCCGAAACGGGCCACGTAGCGGCCGCGTACCCAGGCCAGCAGGAAGGCGAGAGCAGCCAGCAGGCACAGGGTCATCAACCCCGCGCTTGGGGTCTTCAGCGCGAAGGCAAAGCAGCCCAGCGCCAGCAGCAGGTACAACCAGTACATAGTCGGGCTCCCCGGATGATCGCCGCAGTGTAGCGCTGCGTCAGAGCAGCGGCGAGGCCAGCCTGGCGAAGGCCTCTGGCAGGCGGTGCAGCCACAGCGAACGCCCGGCCTGGTCATGCACCCGGGTGGCGCGGTCGAATTCGCCCTGCAGCAGCTCGGCCAGGGCCGCCACGCGGTCGCGGTCGCTGATCATCATCGACAGCTCGAAGTTCAGGCGGAAGCTGCGGTGGTCGAAGTTGGCACTGCCGACAATGCAGACATCGTCATCGGCGATGAACGCCTTGGTATGCAGCATCCGCGGGCCGTATTCGTAGATCTTCACGCCGGCATGCAGCAACTCGTCGAAGTAGGAGCGTGCGGCCTGGGTGACGAACCAGGAATCGCTCATCTTCGGTACCAGCAGGCGCACGTCCAGGCCGCCCAGTGCGGCCGAGGTCAACGCCATCCGCGCCGCTTCACCCGGCACGAAATAGGGCGTCACCAGCCATACCCGCTCGTGCGCTTCCTGGATCGCCGCCACATGCAGGCGGTGGATGGTCTCCCAGCCCGAGTCGGGGCCGGACACCAGCACCTGCGCACTGATCGGTCCATCCGCGCGCAGCGGCATGTCGGCCGGCCACAACCGGGCGATGTCGAAACGGGAGTGGTCCTGGCCACTGGCGTAGAGCCAGTCCTCGGCGAACACCAGCTGCAGGCTGCGCACCACATGGCCGCGGATACGCATGTGCAGGTCACGGTAGGCGTCGGGCCTGCGGCTCTCGTCTTCCTCGTCGGTGATGTTGATGCCGCCGGTGAAGGCGACGCGGCCGTCGACGATCACCAGCTTGCGGTGGGTGCGCAGGTTCAACCACGGGCGCTTGAACGGCTTCAGCAGCTGCCGCGGATGGAACCAGATCGCTTCACCGCCGGCGTCCAGCAGTGGCTGCAGGAAGCGATGGGGCAGGGCGGAAGAGCCGACCGCATCCAGCAGCAGGCGCACCTGCACACCGGCCTGCGCACGTTCGACCAGGGCATCGCGCAGTGCGGTGCCGGCATGGTCGGGATTGAAGATGTAGTACTCCAGGTGCACGTGGTCGCGCGCCTGCGCGATCGCGTCGAGCAGCGCGGCATAGGTGGCCGCGCCGTCGACCAGCCAGGTCACCTCGGTGGCACTGCTTGGCGCCAGTCCGGTGGTCGCCTGGGCAACCTTGGCCAGCTCGGTGCAGTCCGAATCGGGCGGGCAGACATCGCTGTAGTGCTCCATGCCCGAGCGTGCACGGCCACGCCGCAGCCGTTGCCGCTTCACCTTCTGCGGCCCCAGCAGGTAGTAGATGAAGAGCCCGAGGTAGGGGAGCAGTGCCAGCGAAAGGATCCAGCTCAGCGTGGCCACCGGCTCGCGCTTCTGCAGCATGATCCAGCCTGCCAGCGCGAACAGGTACAGCAGGTAGGCCACCGCCAGGATCGTGCCGAGGTGGGCGATGCCGTCGAGCCAGTGGCGCAGGGAGTCGAAGAGGGCGAGCATCCGCCGATCATAGCGGCGCCTGCTGCCTGTTGGGGTGCCCTCGACAGGACCCCACGGGCACAAAAAAGACGCCCCTGTCTCCAGGGGCGTCTGCAGTCGCGTCATGACTGTTGTGTTGCGGTGTCGCGTTTACTGCTGCACAAAACCGATCTTCTTCATCTGAGCATTCTTCGCGGCGGCCAGAACCTTGGCCATCACGTCGTACTCGGAATCCGGGCTGGCGTCGATGCGCAGTTCCGGCTGGTTGGTCGGGTCACGCTGGACCTCCTGCTCCATCCGCTGCTGCAGCTCGCTGGTATTGATCGGGCTGTTGTTCCACGAGACCTGGTTGCTGGCGTCGATCTTCAGTTCGATCGGCGGCGGCGGTTCGACCAGCTGCGGCGGTGGGTTGAGCACGCGCTGCGGCAGGTCCACGGCGATCGGGTACGTCATGATCGGCGCGGTCACGATGAAGATGATCAGCAGAACCAGCATCACGTCCACGAGGGGCGTGACGTTGATGTCTGCCATGGGGCCCTTGCCACCACCACTACTGAATGCCATGGCTTATTGCCCCTTTTCTTTGGTCGCAACGAAGCCGACGTCCAGCATGCCCTGTTCCTGCGCGACCTTGGTCAGGTCGTTGATGACGCGCATCTTGGTGGTGCGGTCACCACGCAGGTTCAGCGGCGGCTGCGGGGTCTGCTGTGCGGCGGTCGCCAAGCGGGACTCGAGAGTCTGCTTGTTGATTTCTTCGTCGTTCCAGTAGATCGAGCCGTCTTCCTTGACTGCCAGCGTGATCGGGTTCGGACGCTTTTCAGCATCTTCCGGCTTCTGGATCAGGTTGGCTTCCGGCAGATCCACCTTGACCTTGTGGGACATCAGGGGCGCCGTGATGATGAAGATGATCAGCAGCACCAGCATCACGTCCACGAGGGGCGTAACGTTGATGTCGGCCATGGGGCCGCCGCTGTTACCACTACTGAAAGCCATAACGGGCTCCGTCTAGATCTTGGTGACTACTTACTTCGTCGCTGGGTGACGCGCGCCGCAATTAGCGGACGCGCGAACCGGTGGCGAAGAAGTCGTGCAGGTCGTGCGCGAAGGTATCGAACTTGCTGATGGTCGCGCTGTTGATCTTGCTGAAGAAGTTGAAGGCGAACACGGCCGGGATTGCGACGAACAGACCGATCGCGGTCATGATCAGCGCTTCACCCACCGGGCCGGCAACGGCGTCGATCGAAGCGGAGCCGGTGGCACCGATCTTGATCAGCGCGCCGTAGATGCCCCACACGGTACCCAGCAGACCGACGAACGGAGCGGTCGCACCGACGGTGGCCAGCAGGGTCATGCCCGACTGCAGCTTGTTGCTTTCGCGGGTGACGGCCTGACGCAGAGCGCGGTCGACGAACTCCGAACGGCTCAGGTTCTCACCGACGCCGCCGGTAGCACCGCCTTCAGCGCGCTGGTGGTGGGCAGCTGCCTGGGCAGCGTCCAGGGCGATCTTCGAGAACGGCTCCGAAGCCGGCTGTTCTTCCATCGCACGGATGGCGTCCTGCGCGTTCGGGGTGTCCCAGAACAGGCTGACGACGCGATCAGCGGCGCTCTTCAGGCGGGTGGCACGGAAGATGTTGATGACGGTCCAGTACCAGGACATGGCCGACATGGCGATCAGGGTCAGCAGCACGACCCAGGAAACCGCGAAATCACCCGGCTTGGTGGTCATTTCGTGGATCAGGTGCTCGAAGCCCATCTGCGACAGGGCGTTGGACGGATTGCCCCCGGCAGCAGCGGCGATGAAAATTTCCTGCAGCATGACGCTTACCTTTGTTGTGTGTGGTGATAAAGGGTGTAGCTAAGCTAAACAATCGAACTGGGAGCGGGGGTGGCCAGGCGGCCCCCCGGGCGCATCAGTTCAGCGCAAAGTTGACCGGGACGCGAACGCGACCTGCCGCCTTCTTACCGCCAGATTCAGCGGCGTTGAAGCGCCACTTGCGAGCCGCTTCCATCGCAGCACGGTCCAGGTCGCGGTTACGGCTGGACTTTTCCACCGTGACATTGGTGACGTTGCCGCTGGCATCGACATCAATGATCAGGATCACTTCGCCCTGGATACCAGCGCGGAAGGCTGCCGGCGGGTAGCGCGGCGGATTCATGGCCTTCGACGAGATGTCCACGCTGGCCTCGATCGAGGTCGGCGGAGCCGGCGGCGACGGGGGCGACGGCGGGGTGACGATATCGTTCGGGCGCGGTTCCGGCACGTCCACGACCGGCGCCTGCGGCGGCGGCGGGACCGGCGA
>DQIG01000097.1:1365-3969 GCA_003525885.1 Stenotrophomonas sp. | reverse complement strand
CGGGTGCCGGGCGCAGCCCGGCAGAACCCTGTTACTCGATGCCCGGGCCGAAGGTCAGCGCGGTGCCGTCCTTCAGCTTGAGCTTCTCGGCCTGGCCTGCATTGAGCTCCAGCACGTAGCGCGCCGGGCCGCCGCTGGGATAGGGCGGGCACATGTCGCCGGCCGAGCACGGCGGTACGTCGCGCTGCTGGCTGACCAGCTTGCGCTCGTTGTCGAAGTACAGGATGTCCAGCGCGATCTTGGTGTTCTTCATCCAGTACGCCTGCATTTCCTCGCGGTCGTGGATGAACAGCATGCCGTGGTCGGAAGACATCTGGTCGCGGAACATCAGCCCGCGCGCGCGGGTTTCATCGTTGGTGGCCAGCTCGACCTGGTAGCGGGCGCCATCCAGCTCGACCCAATGGCGGGCCGCGTCGGTGGCACAGCCGGCCAGGGCCAGCAGCGGAAGCATCAGCAGCGAACGCAACAGCGACATCGTCAGGATCCTTCGAAAGGGTCAGAGCACGACCGGCGGCTCGCCGCCGACGATCACCACATCGGCGCGACGGCGCGCGAACAGGCCCACGCAGACCACGCCCGGCAGCTGGTTGAGCTCACGCTCCAGCTTTTCCGGATCGGTGATCTGCAGGTTGTGGATGTCCAGGATCTGGTTGCCGTTATCGGTGACCACGCCTTCGCGCCAGGTCGGCTGGCCGCCGGTCATGTCGCGGATCTGGCGGGCGACCAGGCTGCGCGCCATCGGGATCACTTCCACCGGCAGCGGGAATTTGCCCAGTACCGGCACCTGCTTGCTCGGGTCGACGATGCAGATGAAGCGCTCGCTGGCCTCGGCGATGATCTTCTCGCGGGTCAGCGCGGCGCCGCCGCCCTTGATCAGGCACTTGTTGGCGTCGCACTCATCGGCGCCATCCACGTACAGCGACAGGTTGCCGCTGTGGTTCAGCTCGATCACCTCGATGCCGTGCTGCTTCAGGCGCGCGGTGCTCTGCTCGGAGCTGGACACGGCGCCCTTGATGCGGTGCTGGATGCGGGCCAGGGCATCGATGAAATAGGCCACGGTGGAACCGGTGCCGACACCGACGATCATGCCGTCTTCAACGTACTCGATGGCTTTCTCGGCGGCCAGGCGCTTGGCTTCGGACATGGGAGAACTCTCAGGCAGGGAATCAGGATTTCTTTTCCAGCGACAGCAGCAGCTTCCACTGCGCAGCCGTCACCGGGAACACCGACAGGCGGTTGCCCTTGGCAACCAGCGGGAAGCCTTCACCGAGCTCTTCGGCGTGCAGCTTGATCTCGTCCAGCGCGATCACCTGCTTGAGCTTGCGCTCGAAGCCCACGTCCACCAGCATCCAGCGCGGGTTCTCGCGCGTGCTCTTGGGGTCGTGGTAGTCGGATTCCGGGTCGAACTGGGTGTCGTCCGGATAGGCCGGGCTGGCGACGGTGGCCAGGCCGACGATGCCGGGGACCTTGGTATTGGAGTGGTAGAACAGGATGCCGTCGCCCACCTGCATGCCATCGCGCATGAAGTTGCGCGCCTGGTAGTTGCGCACCCCGTTCCAGGGTTCGACCTTGACCTTGGCCAGGTCATCGATGGAGAAGGCGTCCGGTTCGGACTTCATCAGCCAGTAGCGCTTGCGGGCGGTCATGCGTTCACGGGGGCAGCGGAGGGGAACAGGGTGCCGTCTTCGGTGCAGATCGCATCCACCGGCACGTCCCACGACGCCACCGGCAAGGACTCGACCTGCTGCACCGCGAACGCAGCACCGACCAGCCAGGGCGGCGCCGGCCGGTCGTGGCGGAAGGCGAAGCTGCGATCATACCAGCCGCCCCCCATGCCCAGCCGCCGGCACTGTGTGTCGAACCCCACCAGCGGGGTTACTACCAGCGCCATCTGCGCCGGTTCCAGGGTGTCTTCGATCGCCACGTCCGGCTCGGGAATGCCGTAGCGGTTGCTGGTCAGCGGCTGACCGGGCCGCCACGGCGCGAAGCGCAGCACGTCGCCGGCCAGTACCGGCAGGCAGTAGATGAGTCCTTCGGGTAGCTGCAGCTGCCAGCGGTGCAGGGCGATTTCGCCATCCAGCGCCCAGTAGCCGGCCACGGCGCCTTCGCGCGGGGCGAACGGCAGGGCGAGCAGGGCATCGGCAAGCGATTCGGCGGCGGCGATGCGCTCACCAGCGGTAAGGTCACGGCGGCGTTGCCGCAGGTCGTGGCGCAGGGCCTGGCGCGGGTCGGTCATGGCAGCGAGCGGCGAGGATCAGCCGTTATTGTGCCGGAAAGAACAAGGGCGACGCCCGAAGACGCCGCCCTTGCTGGAATATTGCATTCTCCGCAATGTCGATGCATGCGAAACGACCTTGAACCCGGGGGCTCAAGTGGGAACGCTGGAGAACCATCGGGCTTCCCGCTACAAGGCGGACCTGCACTCCCGGCGCTGTCGCGCTCCCGGTGTCGTTCTTAAGGGACAAGGCGAATGTTTGCACATGCCGTCGAGTACCGCAGAGAACGCGTCGCCATTATAGCCAGCGCGCAGAATCTGGATAGGCCGTTCGTCGGCAACAGTCCGTGCCAATTCAGATACGCGAAAAGGGGACGGAGGGAATTAAG
>DQIG01000097.1:1077-1218 GCA_003525885.1 Stenotrophomonas sp. | reverse complement strand
AAAGGGGACGGAGGGAATTAAGGCGTTTCCAGCACGGAAGGGGCAATTGCGCCTTGATTCCCTCCGTCCCCTTTATCTATGGGGTGCCGTCGATCGCGCGGTCCAGGCGCCGGTTCAGGTCGGCCAGCGTCTGCTGCAGGG
>DQIG01000097.1:781-930 GCA_003525885.1 Stenotrophomonas sp. | reverse complement strand
TCGGCCAGCGTCTGCTGCAGGGCCACGGCCTGGCGGGCGTTCTCGTCGCGCAGCAGTTGCAGTTCGTGGGCCAGGTTCAGTGCGGCCAGCACGGCGACACGGTCCACGGCGGCCATGCGGTTGCTGCCGCGGATCTCGCGCATGCGCGC
>DQIG01000097.1:0-630 GCA_003525885.1 Stenotrophomonas sp. | reverse complement strand
CGCGGATCTCGCGCATGCGCGCATCAAGCAGGCGTGCGGCGGCCATCAGGCTGTCGCGTTCGTCGCCGCCGACGCCCACGGTGTATTCACGATCGAGGATGCGGACACTGACCGGTTCGGCGCTCATGTGTGCTGCTCCAGGGATTTGAGCCGGCTGATCATTGCTTCCACCCGCGAGCGCGCCTGCTCATTCTTGGCCAGCAGCGTGGAACGCTCGGCCACCAGCTGTTCCTGCTGGTGGCGCAGGCTGCGGTTCTCCTCGGCCAGGCGCTGGTTGCGTTCAAGCAACGCTTCCACGCGGGCGGCGAAGTCCTGCAGCTGGGCAAGGGGGTCGGCGGGTTCCATGCAGGCACGATAGGCAAGCCGGGTAAGGGCGGTCAAGCGTTGTCGCAGCAAGGCCTGACGGCTGCAGAGAGGATGCCGTCGGGTTGCTACACTACGGGGTCTCACGGGCGCGCGCGTGCGCGGCCCGGGTTTCCTATTTCCGAACGAGCCGCACGATGACCGAACTTCCCTCCGTCGACGACGTTACCCGCGCCAGCCAGGAGCTGGGCCTGGGCGCCACCGCTGCCGAGCTGCACGGCGCGCTGTGTGGCTGGCTGGCCGCCGGCGGCGCCCCCGGCAATGACT
>DQIG01000096.1:4603-17498 GCA_003525885.1 Stenotrophomonas sp. | reverse complement strand
CCTTACATGGTTGCCCGATCTTGCTGCGGGCATGCTGGCAAAAGGCGGCCTCGCGGTCAGCGGGCTGCCTCTGGATCATCCCATGCTGAAGCCGCTGCCGGTGCCGGGCGGCTACTTCCAGCTGGTCGACTACTCGGCCATCAGCGACCTGCCGGACCATGAGTTCGTGAAGTGGCTGACCATCGAAAAGGGTGTCACCGCCATCCCGCTGTCGCCGTTCTACGAGAATCCGCCGGCCGGCCAGCGCCTGGTACGCCTGTGCTTCGCCAAGAACGAAGCGACCATGGACGCGGCGATCGAACGCCTGCGCCTGCTGTGAGCGGAGGGGTGAACATGCAGGACCTGCGCATTTCCCTCGTCCAGGGCGACACCCGCTGGCATGACCCGGCGGGCAATCGTGAGTACTACGGCGCGCTGCTGGCACCGCTGGCCGGTACCACCGACCTGGTGATCCTGCCGGAGACCTTCACCAGTGGCTTCTCCAACGAAGCCATCGCCCAGGCCGAAGGCATGGATGGCCCGACCGTGGCCTGGGTACGCGAGCAGGCCAAGGCCTTGAACGCCGCGGTGATCGGCAGCGTGCAGCTGCGCGACGGCGAGGGGGTCTACAACCGCCTGCTGTTCGCCACACCCGATGGCAATCTGCAGTTCTACGACAAGCGCCACCTGTTCCGCTACGGCGGCGAACACGAACGCTATGCCGCCGGCCGCGACCGCCTGAGCGTGGAATGGAAGGGCTGGCGGATCAATCCGCAGGTCTGCTACGACCTGCGTTTCCCGGTGTTCTGCCGCAACCGCTACAACGTCGAGCGTCCGCAGCAGCTGGATTTCGACCTGCAGATCTTCGTCGCCAACTGGCCGTCGGCCCGTGCCTATGCGTGGAAGACCCTGCTGCGCGCGCGCGCGATCGAGAACCTGTGCTTCGTGGCCGCGGTGAATCGTGTTGGCGTCGATGGCAACCAGCTGCACTACGCCGGTGACAGCGCGGTGATCGACTTCCTTGGCCAGCCACAGGTGGAGATCCGCGAGCGCGAGCAGGTGGTCACCACCACCATCTCGGCCGAGGCGCTGGCCGCGCATCGCGCGCGCTTCCCGGCGATGCTCGATGCCGATGCCTTCCACCTGGACGAACAGGCCTGAGCAACGGCCTGAACACTGCCGCACCAGCGCGCGCGCCTGCATCCAACGTGCACGCGCGCGCTGCTAGATTCGCCGGCAGTCCGACCGAACTGGAAGTCCTGCCATGAAAACATCCTTCGCCCTGCTGCTGGCCCTGTCCGCTGCAACGCTGGCCCCGGCCGCGCACGCTGCCGGCAACCTTGATTGCCAGCTGCGCTACAACCTGTCCGGTTGGTCACTGATCTACAAGACCGCCTCCGGCAATGGCACGGTCAGCTGCAGCAACGGCACCAGCCTGCCGGTGCGCATCGAAGTGAAAGGCGGCGGCCTGACCGTGGGCAAGTCGAAGATCACCAATGGCCGTGGCAGCTTCACCGGCGCCGTGAGCGTCAATGAGCTGCTGGGCACCTATGCCTCGGTTGGCGCGCATGCGGGTGCCGTGAAGTCCAGCAATGCGCAGGTGATGACCAAGGGCGACATCTCGCTGGCCCTGTCCGGCACCGGCAAGGGCTGGGACCTGGGCGTGGACGGCTCCGCCTTCACCATCAGCCGGCGTTGAGTGGGGCCGGCTCGGTCCCTTCCCAGCTGATATGGATGTAATGCTGCTCGGCGTCGCTGGGCAGTTGCTTGACCTCGAAGCCATTGTTCAGCAACTGCGCGACGACGCCTTCGACGAGCCGCTCGCTGGCCAGCGCCTGGTTGAAGCCGAACACGATGTAGCGGCGACCATTCTCCGACCCCGCCCGGATCGACGTGTCGAGATCGCGGTAGTACTGGTCGATGGGACGCGTAGCGGCATCGGCGTTGGCGCGGGCCTGTTCGGCGGTAATGGTGACCATGGGCATCTGCCTCGTTGGGGAGAGCGCGCACGATAGCCAGCGCAGTGGCGTCGATTCCGGAAGCAGCGCACAGTGCGCGGTCTTTGCAGCAATTCCTAGGCCGCAACCGGGCGCGGCCGCTGCAGCCACAATGCAAGCAGGCCGCACACGATGAGTGTCGGTGCCAGCAGTTGCAGTGCACCGACCAAGGCCATCGCCACACCGATCAACAGGTAGTAGAGCAGCCCGAACAGGGCGCCTGCGCTGCCCAGGCAGTGCGGGTACCCGCGCAGGGCCTGGCCCAGCACATTGGGAATGGCCAGGCCGAAACCGGCCACCACCGGTACCATCGCCGCGACCAGCGCCGGTTGATTGCGCAGCAATGCAGCCAACAGCCCGCCGGCCAGCACCAGCCCCGCGGCGAGCCGGATGCGCGTGGCCGAGGCAATGCCTGCGCGCAGCAGGCGAGCATTGCCCCATGCACCCAGCGCCGAGCCCAGTGCCAGCACCGCGCCGCTGGCACCGAACCAGGCCAGCGGCCAGTGCAGGCGCTCGAACACGAACGGGCCCAGCGCGTACCAGCTGTACATGGCCACGTTGAACGCCATCACCAGCAGCGCCTGTGACCAGATCCAGCGATCACGCAGCAGTTGCCGCAGCAGTGGTAGCAGGGGCGTGTGCACGACTTCGGCAGGGCGGCTCTCCTGCAGGCCGGATGCGCATCCGAGTATCAGCAGGATGACCATCAGCAGCAGGCCGGCCTGCACGCCGGCATAGCCATGGCTGTCCACCAGCAGCACACCCAGTGCCAGCCCGATCGCCGGGCTCAAGGCCAAGGCCATGCCGATCCACGAGAACGCCTGCGCCAACGCGGGACCCTTCAGGTGGTCGCGCAGTACGGTCTGGGTTACCACCGAGGCCGCCGCCGCACCCAGCGCAGCCAGTGCCTGGGCCAGCAGGACCTGGCCGAACGTGCCGGCCAGCAGGCCGCCGCAGGCCGCCAATGCGAACACGGCCAGGCCGCAGAGCAGGGCAGGGCGACGGCCGATATGGTCGGCCAGCCACCCCCATAGCAGGACACCGGCGGCGAAACCGAACAGGTACAGGCTCATGGCCTGGCTGGCGGCAGCGGGGGGCAGTGCGAAGCGCCCGGCGAGGTCGGCCAGGGCAGGGCTGTACAGGGTCTGCGCCAGCTGGGGGAACATCAGCAGCGCGATGGTAAGCAACAACAGGCGACGCGACATGCGGGCGCTCCGCAAACAGGGCCGCGCATTGTGGTGGCCAGCGTAGTGGCGCACTCTATCGATCCTGTCAGGAAATGGATGAAATCGGACATGGCGTGGTTGCAACCGGATGCGTACTTCGACGCGGATGCCTGGGGCGCACCGGTGCTGGGCATCGCGTCGTCGCTGGCCGATCATGATTCGGGTTGGCACCAGCACGCGCGCGCGCAGTTGCTGTACACCCGGCGGGGCTGCACGCGGCTGACCTTCGGCGACCGCATCAGCCTGCTGCCGCCCTCGCGCGCGGCGTGGATTCCCGGCGGGCTGCGCCATCGGGCACAGATGCGCCAGGCCGTGGACTATCGCTCCTTGTATTTCGATGCCGCGATGTCGGCACAGCTGCCGCAGCAGCCTTTGATCATGGGTGTCGGTCCCCTGCTGCAGGCATTGCTGGAGCCGATCGCGCAGGCGCCGTTCGACCATGACTGGCAGTCGCCGCACGCGCACCATCAACTGGCGTTGTGCGTGCTGGAAATCGCCGCTGCACCGGTGGCGCCGATGGACCTGCCTTTACCGCGTGATCCGCGGATCGCGCGCTGCCTGCCGCTGGCCGAGCAGTTGCCGCCCGAACTGGGTGAGCTGGCCGCGTGCGCGGGCCTGAGCGTGCGCACGGTCGGCCGGTTGATGCAGCGTGATACCGGCATGGGCTACCAGGCCTGGCGCCAACAATGGCGCCTGATGCGGGCCATGGAGTTGCTGTTGTTGGGCCATCGCGTCGCGCATGTGGCGCAGGACACAGGTTTCTCCGCCGAGAGTCCGTTCATCGCCTTCTTCCGCAGCATGACCGGCACCACCCCCGCCGCCTTCCAGCGCCACGCAAAAGGGGACGGAGGGGATTAAGTCGCTTTCGCCCCATTGAGGCAAAAACGACTTAATCCCCTCCGTCCCCTTTTCCAAAGAAAAACCCCGGCCGGAGCCGGGGTTTTTCATTTCAGTGTGGCCAGCGATCAGCCGCCGCGCGGGCCGCTGCGGCGCGGGCCGCCCGGACCGCGGTTGCCACCGGGGCCACCCGGGCCACGGTTGCCACCCGGACCACCGGGACCACGGTTACCGCCCGGGCCACGGTTGTTGCCACCGCCCGGACCGCGACCGCCCGGACGGGCGCCCTGCGCCGGCTTCGGGCTGCCATACGGGTTGAAGCCCGGCGTGGCGTGGTCGGACGGGAAGCTCGGGGCATTGCCCGGATGGCCGTACGGGTGCTTGTTGCCCTGGCCCTGCGAGCGGTTGCCGGCACCGGCCGGACGACCCTGGCCGCCTGCGCCGCCACGGCCTTCACCGCCGAAACCGCCACGGCCCTGGCCGCCACCGGCGCCTGCACCCGGACCCTTCGGCTTGCCGTACGGACGGCCCTGGCCGCCCGCACCCGGACCACGGGCACCCGGGCCACGTGCGCCCGGACCGGCGTTGCGATGGCCACTCGGGCCGGTGCTCACGCCATCCGGCACGTACCAGGTGCGGAACGCCGCCGGATTGCCTTCCGGCAGCGAACGATCGTTCTTCTGGGCACGCTGCTTGAACGGCTTCTGCGACTGCTTGGCTGCCGCTTCACCGCTGACCGTCAGGCCGCCCTTGAAGCCGCCGCCCTTGCCGCCGCGGCCACGGCCGCGGTCTTCGCGGACGTTGTCGAAACGACGCAGCTCGCGGCCTTCGTCGGCGGTGTTATGGCCGTTGACGTAGGCATTGCCGCGGCCACCTTCGCGCACGCGCACGGTGGTCTTGGCAGCGCGGCGCTGGCCGATCACCGGCTGCAGCGTCAGTGCCGACGGTGCGCCTTCTTCCAGCTTCAGCTGCGCGCGCAGGGCTTCAACCTGTGCGGTGCCCAGTTCCACCGAATGGCCACGGGCCAGTTCGCGCGGCAGGCTCACCTTGCCATAGCGGGTGCGCTTCAGGCGGCTGACCTGGCAGCCCTGCGATTCCCACAGGCGGCGCACTTCGCGGTTGCGGCCTTCCTTCACCACGACGCGGAACCAGTCATGCGAATCGGTGCCGCCGATGCGTTCGATCTCATCGAACTTGGCCGGGCCGTCTTCCAGCGCGACGCCACGGGTGAGGCGGTCGACGATGGCGTCGGAGACCTTTTCCTCGCCTTCCGGCGCACGCACACGCACCACGTACTCGCGTTCGACCTCGAACGACGGGTGCATCATTGCGTTGGCCAGCTCACCGTCGGTGGTGGCCAGCAGCAGGCCAGTGGTGTTGATGTCGAGGCGGCCGATGGCGATCCAGCGCGCGCCCTTCAGCGGTGGCAGCGACTCGAACACGGTCGGGCGGCCTTCCGGATCATCGCGGGTGGTCACTTCGCCTTCCGGCTTGTTGTAGACCAGCACGCGCGACGGCTCGGCCAGGGCGGTGGCGACGAAGCCACGGCCGTCCAGTTCGATCTTGTCGCCGCTCTTGACCGACATGCCGGTCTGCGCGACTTCACCGTTGACCTTGACCAGGCCTTCGGCGATGCGCTGTTCCAGCGCGCGGCGCGAGCCGAGGCCGGCCTGGGCCAGCACCTTGTGCAGGCGCTCTTCCAGCTTGAACTGTTCGGAGGTGGCTTCGCGCTTCAGCGAGAGCTTGTTACGGGGGGTGTCACTCATCAGTTTTGCTCCGGCCGACGGTTTCGAGGTCGGCCTCTGGTTCGGAATCGGCTTGGTCAACAGCCACGGTCGTCATCGCGACGGCGTTGTCTTCGCGTTCGTTCACTGGCACCGCGCGCTCGCCCGGCGCGGAATCGGGGTGCCCATCATCGAGGGGCGAAGGTGCTTGCTCATCGGAGGCCGACGCAGGGGCTGCATCGACGGAATCGGGGGTATCACTGCCGGCCAGGCCGGCGTCATCGTTCGCGGCAGCGCCATCGGCGCCGGCCGAGATGTCCGGACCGGCGGCACTGGCGGCGGCCGGTGCATCGCGGTCCAGGGACAGCTGTGGTTCCAGCTCGCCCAGGTCCTTCAGTTCCGACAGCGGCGGCAGTTCGTCCAGCCGCTTCAGCCCGAAGTAGTCCAGGAAGCCCTTGGTGGTACCGAACAGTGCCGGCTTGCCGGGCACGTCGCGGTGGCCGACCACGCGGATCCATTCGCGTTCTTCCAGCGCCTGGATGATGTTGCTGCTGACCGCCACGCCGCGCACCTGCTCGATCTCGCCGCGGGTGATCGGTTGCCGGTAGGCGATCAGCGCCAGGGTTTCCAGGGTGGCACGGGTGTAGCGGGTCTTGCGTTCGGTCCACAGCCGGCTGATCCAGCCATGCACTTCGCCGGTGACCTGGTAGCGGAAGCCGGAAGCGACCTCGACCAGTTCCACGCCGCGGCCTTCGCAGGCCTCGCGCAGGCGTTCCAGCGCGCGTTCGATGCTGCCCGGCGGTGCCGGTTCCTCTTCCGGGAACAGGTCCTTCAGCTGGGCCAGGGTGAGCGGCTGGCTGGAAGCCAGCAGGGCACCCTCGACAATGCGGTTGATCAGCGATTGATCCATCGGCAGTCAGCGCTCACTCGTCTGCATTGGCGTCGTCGTTGTCGTCGAACTCGCTGCTGAACTGCAGCGGGGCGTTGGTGTTGCCGGCGGCCAGCGACTTCACGTAGATCGGCGCCAGCGGTTCTTCCTGGACGATGTCCAGCAGCTGTTCCTTTGCCAGTTCCAGCACCGCCAGGAACGTGACCAGCACGCCCAGCTTGCCTTCTTCAGCCGTGAACAACCCTTCAAAGCGATAGAACTTGCCGTCTTCCAGGCGTCCGAGCACTTCGCCCATGCGTTGCCGCACGCTCAGCGCCTCACGCTTGATGGCGTGGCCGCTGAACAGCTCGGCGCGCTTGAGCACGTCGTGCAGGGCCAGCAACATTTCCTTCAGGTCCACCGGCGGCGGCAGCTTCACCGTGGCGCGTTCGGGCATGAAGGCGTGTGCCAGGCTGGTATCGCGGTCCTGGCGGGGCAGGGCGTCGATGTCCTCGGCGGCCTGCTTGAAACGTTCGTACTCCTGCAGCCGGCGCACCAGCTCGGCGCGCGGGTCGGCTTCATCGCCTTCCTCGCTGACCGGGCGCGGCAGCAGCATCCGCGACTTCACCTCGGCCAGGATCGCGGCCATCACCAGGTACTCGGCCGCCAGCTCGAAGCGCAGCTCGCGCATCACGGTGATGTATTCCACGTACTGCCGGGTGATCTCGGCGACGGGAATGTCCAGTACATCCAGGTTCTGGCGGCGGATCAGGTACAGCAGCAGGTCCAGTGGGCCTTCGAAGGCGTCCAGGATGACTTCCAGCGCGTCCGGCGGGATGTACAGGTCCTGCGGGATCTGCAGGACCGGTTGCCCATGCACCACGGCCAGCGGCATTTCCTGCTGCTGGGGGGCGGGCGGCCGGGTTGGCGGGTTCGCGTCGAGCGCGAGTTCGGAAGTCATCTAATGGAGATCAGCATTGCAACGGACCAGTCGCGGCACCGGGTTCGCCGGGCCAACGCCACGGAGCCCCAGGGCACCAGACACGCCGGGATCGGCGCGATTCCACACATGTAAAACAGCAGGACGCGCCGCAGTAAACGGCAGCGACAGAACTACGGGGAGGTCGTCTACGTGGCCCGGCCAGGTGGTCCGGTTTGAAGCAGCGGATCGGTCGTCGGGGGCTGCGGTGGCCGCAAAAACCGACGGGCTGCTGCATCCAGCCACGTGCAATGGAGGCTAGGGTAAGCCTTTGCCGCGCCAGTGTCCAGCCGGACCGGGGCGGGGGCCGCATTGGCTAGAATCGGCGGACCCGACAACGCAAGCGAGGAAATGCCGGTGTGGTATGTGATCGAGGGATATGACGGCCAGGATGTACTGGCGCAGCGGCTGCAGGCGCGGCCGGAACATCTGGCGCGGCTGCACGCGCTGCGCGACGAGGGTCGCCTGCTGCTGGCCGGCCCGTGCCCGGCGGTGGACAGTGAAGACCCGGGCCCGGCCGGTTTCAGTGGTTCGGTCGTGATCGCGCAGTTCGAGTCGCTGCCGCAGGCCCAGGCCTGGGCCGATGCCGACCCGTACGTGGCTGCAGGCGTCTACACCCGCGTGCAGGTACGCCCGTTCCGCAAGGTCCTGCCGTGAACGCGGAACGGATCGAGCGGATCCGTGATGCGCTGCAGCAGGCGCTGGCGCCCAGCGTGCTGGAGATCGAGGATGACAGCCATCGCCATGCCGGCCATGCCGGCGCGCGCGATGGGCGCGGCCATTTCAACGTGCATGTGGTCAGTGAACGCTTCGCCGGATTGGCTCCGCTGGCCCGGCACCGCGCGGTCTACGCCGCGCTGGGGTCGATGATGGACACCGATATCCACGCGCTGTCCATCCGCGCGCACACCCCGTCAGAACAGGGCTGAGCCCTTGTCCCGCACTGTCCTGGCCGGTCCGCACGGGCCTCGCCACGGACAGATTTTCATGTCCATTTCGGGACATTCGCCTAACGGACTGTTTACAAGCCCAGATGGAAACGCTTACATTCCGCGCCAATGCTGGTAGGTCCAAGCCGTGGAGGGCGGCTTCGTGAACAAGGCAGCTATCACAATCAAAGACGTCGCACGCGAAGCCCGGGTCTCCGTGGCCACGGTTTCCCGCGCGCTCAACGGGCATGAAAATGTCGCCGAACCGGTCCGCCAGCTTGTGCTGGAGGTGGCCGCACGGCTGCGTTACACCCCGCACGCCGCCGCCCGCAGCCTGAGCAGCCGCCGCACCAATACGGTGGGCGTGGTGCTGCCTGACCTGTACGGCGAATTCTTCTCCGAGCTGATGCGCGGCATCGACGGGGTGGCCCGCAACCGCCGCCAGCACCTGCTGGTGTCCAGCTACCACGGCGACCAGGAACAGCAGGGCGCGGCCCTGCGTGCCATGCGTGGCCGCGTCGACGGCCTGCTGGTGCTCTCGCCCTATGCCGAAAGCCCGGGCTTCCTGACCGACAACCTGCCGCAGTCGCTGCCGACGGTGTTGATCAACACCTATCTGCCCGGGCAGGACCACCCGGTGCTGAGCATCGACGACCATGCCGGTGCGATGGCGATGACCCGCCACCTGCTGGACGCCGGCCACCGCCGCATTGCATTCATTTCTGGCCCGGACCTCAACTTCGACGCGCGCGAGCGCCTGCGCGGCTTCCGTGACGCGCTGGTGGCATTTGGCGGTGGCGCCGAGGGCATCGAGCTGCCCGGTGATTTCGACGAAGCTTCCGGCCATCGCGCCGGTCAGGAGTTGCTGGCAGCCGGAGCGCTGCCCGATGCCGTGTTCGCCGCCAATGACATGATGGCGCTGGGCTGCCTGTATGCGTTCACGCAGGCAGGTGTCCGTGTCCCGGCCGATGTGGCCCTGGCGGGTTTCGATGACATTCCGCTGGCGCGTTTCGTGCATCCGTCGCTGACCACCATGCAGGTCAGCATCGCCGAGCTCGGCGACCGGGCCATGACGCGCCTGCTGCAGTTGATGGACGGCACCTCCACGGATGGGACAGGGGACAAGCAGACCCTGGTTCCCCGCTTGATAGTTCGCGATTCCACCACTCCGCCATCCGGCCGTTGAAGCCAGAGGCGTTCCTTCTTTTTTGATTGATCGCAGGGACCGCGCAAGCGGTTACCGCCACCCGGAGATTGAGTTGATGATGCATACCACCTTCCGCACGCCGGCGCGCCGGCTGCTGAGCACCGCGCTGGTCAGCTGCCTGATGCTGGCTGCCGCCCCGAACGTCATGGCGCAGTCGGCCAATGCCAGCCTTCGCGGCCAGGTTGCCGGCGCCCAGGCGGGCACCGAAGTCACCGCCACCAACGTGGCCACCGGCACTGTCCGTCGCGGCACCATCCGTGCCGATGGCAGCTACTCGCTGATGGGCCTGGACCCGGGCACCTATGACGTGGTCGCCAACGGCCAGTCGCAGAAGGTCACCGTCACCGTTGCTTCGACCGCGACGCTGAACTTCGCTGGCGCGGCCAGCAGCACCCCGGGTTCGACCGCAGCCACCAACCTGGACACCGTCAACGTCGTCGCGCCGACCCTGCTGCAGGAAGTGCGCACCTCGGAAGTCGGCAAGACCGTCAGCCTGCAGCAGATCCAGACCACCCCGCAGGTCTCGCGCAACTTCCTGGAGTTCGCCGACGCGGTGCCGGGCATGATCTTCACCCGCGACGCCAAGGGCAACACCTCGCTGCGCGGCGGTGCGACCAACTCCGACGGTACCAACGTCTACATCGACGGCGTCGGCCAGAAGAGCTACGTCAAGGGTGGCGGCGTCGCCGGCCAGTCCGGCAGTGCCGGCAACCCGTTCCCGCAGTTGGCCATCGGCGAATACAAGGTCATCACCGGCAACTACAAGGCCGAGTATGGCCAGGTGTCCAGCGCCGCGGTAACCGCCGCGACCAAGTCCGGTACCAACGAGTTCAAGGGTGAAACCTTCTACCGTTACACCAACGACAGCATGCGTGCGATGACGCCGGCCGAGCGCCAGCCGAACAAGGGCAAGGAAGATTCGGCCGAGAAGGAATATGGCTTCGCCCTGGGCGGCCCGATCATCCAGGACAAGGCCCACTTCTTCGTCACCTATGAAGCCAAGCGCTTCGATCTGCCGGTGACCATCGCGCCGCACGGCGCGGTGACCAGCAAGGCCGACCGTGTGCCGGCCGACGCGCAGGCCGGCCTGGGCCCGGCCAGCCAGCCGTTCCAGCAGGACCTGATCTTCGCCAAGGTCGACTTCGAGCCGACCGACAACGATCGCCTGGAACTGACCTTCCAGGACCGTGATGAAACCCAGCAGCAGTTCTCGGACCAGACCGCGCCGATGCATGGCAAGGAAACCAAGAACACCGACCGCCGTTACGCGCTACGCTGGAACCACAGCGGTGAGCGTTACTACAACGAGTTGATGGTCACCCACGAGGATTCGTTCAACAACCCCAAGCCGCTGAGCATGGGCAACGGTTTCAACTACACCGCGCCGGACGGCAAGAGTGAGGAGCGCCCGATCGTCTCCATCGGCGGCTCCTCGGCGATGTCGTCGCAGGTAAAGGGTCAGAAGGGCTGGTCGATCGAAGACAACCTGACCCTGGACGGTATCGAGTGGGCTGGCGACCACACCATCAAGATGGGCGCCAAGTACAAGCAGATCGACCTGTACGCCTCCGATGCGGCGCAGATCAATCCGCAGTTCTATTACACCATCGACAACCCGGCCTTCCCTGACAGCATCCCGTACAAGGCGCAGTTCGTGAAGCCGGTCACCGGCGTCTCGGGCGTGTCGGGTGAAGTGCGTTCGAAGGTCAAGCAGATCGGCCTGTTCATCCAGGACGATTGGCAGGTCAACGACCACCTGCAGCTGAACCTCGGCCTGCGTTGGGACTACGAGAAGAATCCGTCCTACCTGGACTTCGTGACCCCGCCGGAAGTGGTCAACGCACTGTTCGCGCAGGACCCGCGTGCCGCCGCTGGCCAGAGCTATGCCGATACGCTGGCGCTGAGCGGCCTGAACATCAACGATTACATCAGCAACGGCCATAACCGCAAGGCGTTCAAGAATGCCTGGCAGCCGCGCCTGGGCTTCTCGTATGACATCAACGCCGACGAGCAGCACGTGATCCACGGTGGTGCCGGCCGTTCCTACGACCGTGACCTGTTCGACTACCTGCAGCTGGAAACCACCAAGCTGGCGCTGCCGCAGCCGACCATTTACTTCCGCAACCCGGCCACCGGCCAGTGCTTCCAGGGCAACGCCGCCTGCTATGACTGGAACCCGAACCTGCTCAACGGAATCGGCAACCTGCAGAGTCTGGTCGGTTCGACCAGCAACGCCGGCCTGGAAGTCGACCTGCTCAACAACAACCTGAAGGTGCCCTACGCTGACCAGTTCAGCCTGGGCATGAGCAACCAGATCGGTGACTGGCTGACCGACGCCACCATCGCGCGCACGCTGACCTACGATGGCTTTGCCTTCACCCTGGGTAACCGCTACCCGACCGGCAACTTCTTCGATGACCCGCGCCTGTGCGGTGGCACCGAAGCAGGTCTCAGCCAGGCGTGGAGCTGCAACGTGCCGGGCTTCGGCAGCCTGATCATCGGCCAGCAGGGCATCAAGACCCGTGCTACCCAGATCCTGCTGTCGGCGCAGAAGCCGTTCACCCAGGAAAGTGGCTGGGGCACCTCGATCGCCTATACCTGGACCACCGCCCGCCACAACCGCGACATCAACGAGCACTACGCGTTCGACCGCGGCGTGATCGGTGATTACCCGACCATCCGCTCCAACGGCGCACCGCGCCACCGCCTGGTGGTGACCGGTTCGTACGCGGGCTTCTGGGGCATCACCTTCGGCGGCAAGATCACCCTGGCGACCCCGACTGCGATCAACGACTGGTACGGTGTGCCGCAGGCCAACGGCTTCGATCTGCCGACCCCGATGGCGGCGGTTCCGGGTGGCAACGGCCGGTTCCTGCTCGGTGGCAAGATCTTCGGTTACCGCTCGGTCGACCTGCAGGCCACCAAGACGTTCAAGATGCCGGGCGATACCGAACTGTATGCGCGCATCGACATCATCAACGTGTTCAATTTCGACAACTTCTCGAACTACAACTACTACAAGAACGGCAAGCTGACCGCGAGCTACAACGAGACCGGCGACATCGTCGGCACTCCGCGCCAGGTGAAGGCGGAAGTGGGCTTCCGCTTCTAAGCGGAACCTCCCGACGCTGTACCCGATGCCGCCGGTT
>DQIG01000096.1:0-4447 GCA_003525885.1 Stenotrophomonas sp. | reverse complement strand
TACCCGATGCCGCCGGTTCGCCGGCGGCATCGATCGCGTGAAAACGGCAATGGCCGGCCCGGTGCCGGTCCATTGCCCACGCCGCTGCCGGGCAGGGGGCAGCGGCGTGGGCAATGATCGCGGTGTCAAACCACGTTTTTCGTGGTTTTTTAAGAACGCATCTTGTAAACGATTTCAGATCATTGGACGGTATGCTTTCCCATCGATCAGACCACCGGAGGAATCGCGCCATGCAGGCACGCCATCTGTTGTCCGCGGCAGCGTTGAGCCTGGCCGTCGCCGCCTGCCAACCGGCCCAGCAGGAGCCTGCCAAGCCGCGCCCGCCGGTGATCCTGATCGAGGCCGATGCACCGCCGCGGCCGATGAAGCCTGAGCTGCCGCCGCTGTTCGATGACATCGAGCGGCGTACCTTCCAGTTCTTCTGGGACACCACCAACGAGATCAATGGACTGACCCCGGACCGCTATCCGTCGCGGCCGTTCGCCAGCATCGCCTCGGTCGGCTTCGCGCTGACGGCGTATCCGATCGGCATCGAGAATGGCTGGGTCAGCCGCAACCAGGCGATCGACCGCACCCTGACCACCCTGAAGTTCTTCCGCGACGTGCCGATGGGCCCGCAGCGTACCGGCAAGGCAGGTTACAAGGGCTTCTACTACCACTTCCTGGACATGCAGGAAGGCCGTCGCTACGACAGCTGGGTCGAACTGTCCTCGGTGGATACCGCGCTGCTGATGATGGGCGTGCTGTTCGCGCAGTCGTACTACGACGGTGACGATCCGCGCGAGAAGGAAATCCGCCAGATCGCCGATACGTTGTACAAGAAGGTCGACTGGCCGTGGCTGCAGCAGCGCGCACCGCTGATCTCGATGGGCTGGTTCCCGGAGAGCGGCTTCATCGACCACGACTGGATGGGTTACAACGAGGCGATGATGGTCTACATCCTCGCCCTGGGCTCGCCCACGCACCCGGTCAGCCCGGACGCGTGGACGGTGTGGACGCGCACCTACGACAACGACTGGGGTGTCTACCAGGGCCAGGAATACCTGTCCTTCGGCCCGCTGTTCGGCCACCAGTACAGCCACGTCTGGATCGACTTCCGCGACATCCAGGACGCGTACATGCGCGAGCGCGGCAGTACCTATTTCCTCAACAGCCGCTCGGCCGCGCTGGCCCAGCGCGAATACGCCATCGCCAACCCGATGCAGTGGAAGGACTATGGCGAGAACGTCTGGGGCCTGACCGCCAGCGATGGTCCGCAGAACACCACGCAGGAGTACCGTGGCGAGCAGCGTCAGTTCCGCCACTACTCCTCGCGCGGTGCCGGCCTGCGCGAGAACTTCGATGACGGCACCATCGCCCCGACCGCAGCGATTGCCTCGGTGGTGTTCGCCCCCGAGCAGGTGATCCCGGCCACGCTGGAAATGCACAAGCGCTACGGCGACTACATCTATTCCAGCTACGGCTTCCTGGATTCATTCAATCCCAGCTTCAACTACGACATCCCGATCAAGACCGGGCGCCTGGTTCCGGATCGCGGCTGGGTCGCCAGCGACTACATCGCCATCGACCAGGGTCCGATCCTGACCATGATCGCCAACTACCGCAATGATTTCGTCTGGGAAGTGATGAAGAAGAACCCGTACATCCGCAAGGGTCTTGAGCGGGCCGGGTTCAGCGGTGGCTGGCTGGCGCCGGAAGGGTCGTTCCAGCCGCTGGAACTGCAGAAGGACGAAAAGGCCGCGGCGGCACGCGCGGTGGGTATCGCCGAATCACGCGCGGCTGCCGCGCAGGAACAGAAGAACAATGCCAACCGCACCACAGGCCAGGGCAAATAACCCGATGCCGAACTGGATCGACCGCCTGCGCCGCTGGGCGCTGCCTGCCCTGGCCGCACTGGCCGTGGCCGGCTGCGCCCGCACCGAACCGGGCACCACCACCGTGCGCTTCTGGGCGATGGGCCGCGAAGCAGAGGTGGTCAGCGAGCTGATCCACGAATTCGAGGCCGAAAACCCCGGCATCAAGGTGGACGTGCAGAACATCCCGTGGACTGCCGCGCACGAGAAGCTGCTGACCGCGTTCGCCGCCGATGGTCTGCCGGACGTGTGCCAGCTCGGCAATACCTGGGTGCCGGAGTTCGCCGAACTCGACGCGCTGACCCCGCTGCAGCCGTTCGTGCAGCGCTCCACCGTGGTCGATCCGAAGGACTACTTCCAGGGCATCTGGGATACCAACGTGGTCCACGGCGAGCTGGTTGGCGTGCCGTGGTACGTCGATACGCGCCTGATCTACTACCGCAAGGACCTGCTGGCCAAGGCCGGCTACGACCACCCGCCGCGCACGTGGCCGGAGTGGGAGGAGCAGATGGCGGCGATCAAGCGCATGCAGGGCCCGAACCGCTATGCGGTACTGATGCCGATCAACGAATTCGAGCAGCAGTTGTCGCTGGCCCTGCAGCAGCCCGACCCGCTGCTGCGCGACGACGATACCCGTGGAAATTTCTCCAGCCCGGGGTTCCGCCGCACGCTGGCCTTCTACGCCAACATGTTCGAGCAGGGCTGGGCGCCGAAGATGTCCGAGACGCAGATCTCCAACGTCTGGGATGAGTTCTTCCGTGGCTTCAACGTGTTCTACATCTCCGGCCCCTGGAACATCCGCGAGTTCAAGAAGCTGCAGCCGAAGGAACTGGAAGGGCAGTGGGGCACCGCCGCGCTGCCGGGGCCGGACGGTCCGGGCGCGGGCATTGCCGGTGGCACCAGCCTGGTGATCTTCCGCAAGTCGCAGCAGAAGGAGGCGTCCTGGAAGCTGATTGAATTCCTGTCGCGCCCAGAAATCCAGGCACGCTTCCATTCGATCATCGGCGACCTGCCGCCGCGCCGCAGCGCCTGGACCGCGCCGTCGCTGGCCAACGATCCGCTGGCAGCCGCGTTCCGCGATCAGCTGGAGCGGGTCAAGCCGACGCCGAAGGTGCTCGAATGGGAGCGCATCGTGCAGGAAATGCGCATCGTCACCGAGAAGGTGGTGCGCGGTGGCCTTCCTCAGGACAAGGCCGTGGCCGAACTGGACCAGCGCGTGGACAAGGTGCTGGCCAAGCGCCGCTGGATGCATGAACAACAACGCCTGCGGGAGCGTGCGCCGTCGCCGCAATCGAGCAGCGCCGTGGCCGCCGGGAGCGCGCAATGAAACGTACTTCGCTTGCCGGCTGGATCTTCGCCGGTCCCTCGCTGATCGTGCTGGGCGTGTTCTTCGGCCTGCCAGTCGCCTCGGCGCTCGCGCTGAGCGTGACCGACTTCGACCTCTATGCGCTGGCCGACAGCAGCAACCTGCGCTTCGTCGGCCTGGGTAATTACATCGACCTGCTGCAGACGCCGATGTTCTGGAAGTCGCTGTGGAACACCACTTACTTCGTGCTGATCGGCGTGCCGTTGTCGATCGGCGTGTCGCTGGGCGCGGCGATGCTGCTCAATGCGCCGGCCGCGCGCTTCAAGGCCTTGTTCCGCACGGCGCTGTTCGCGCCGGTGGTGACCACGCTGGTGGCAGTGGCGGTGATCTGGCGCTACCTGTTCCATACCAGCTATGGCCTGGTGAACTACGGCCTGGGCCATCTGGGCATCAGTCCGATCGACTGGCTGGGTGATCCCAACTGGGCGATGCCGACCATCATGCTGTTCGCGGTGTGGAAGAACTTCGGCTACAACATGGTGATCTTCCTGGCCGGCCTGCAGGCGATCCCGCATGACCTGTACGAAGCTGCGCGCATCGACGGCGCCTCGCGCTGGAAGCAGTTCCTGCACATCACCCTGCCGATGCTCGGCCCGGTGCTGCTGGTGGTCGGGGTGATTACCGTGTCCGGCTACTTCCAGTTGTTCGCCGAGCCTTACGTGATGACCCGCGGCGACCCACTGCAGAGCACCGTCAGCGTGCTGTATTTCATGTTCGAGGAAGGCTTCAAGTGGTGGAACCTGGGTCGCGCCTCCGCGGTGGCGTTCCTGTTGTTCCTGATCATCCTGGCGGTGACCACCGTGATGCTGCGTTTCGGTCGCAAGAGGCAGTTGGTATGAGTCGTGAAATCGGCCAGTCGCGCTGGTACCCGTGGATGATCAATGGTGCGTTGCTGGTGCTGGCCCTGGTCAGCCTGGCACCGCTGCTGTGGATGCTCTCGGTCTCGTTCATGCCACAGGGCGAGGCCAGTCATTTCCCGCCGCCGCTGCTGCCGTCGAGCATCACCACGCACAACTACCATGAGCTGTTCGCGCGCACCGGCATGGGTGGCAACTTCGCCAACAGCCTGCTTGTGTCGCTGGGCATCACGCTGGGTTCGCTGCTGCTCAACACGATGGCCGGTTATGCGTTCGCCAAGCTCAACTTCGTCGGCCGTGATCGCCTGTTCCAGGTGCTGATGGCAGCGCTGGTGATTCCGGCGCAGGTGGCGATGCTGCCGCTGTTCCTG
>DQIG01000232.1 GCA_003525885.1 Stenotrophomonas sp. | reverse complement strand
GCCAACACCGAACTGGGCCTGGCCCTGGCCGAAGACGAGATCGACTACCTGGTCAACGCCTTCAATGGCTTGAAGCGCAACCCGCACGACATCGAACTGATGATGTTCGCCCAGGCCAACTCCGAGCACTGCCGTCACAAGATCTTCAACGCCAGTTGGGACATCGACGGCGAAAGCCAGGAAAAAAGCCTGTTCGGCATGATCAAGAACACCTACGTGATGCACAGCGAAGGCGTTCTGTCGGCTTATAAGGACAACGCCTCGGTAATCGTCGGCTCCGTCGCCGGCCGTTTCTTCCCGGACCCTGAGACCCGCCAGTACGGCGCGGTGCAGGAGCCGGTGCACATCCTGATGAAGGTTGAAACCCACAACCACCCGACCGCGATTGCCCCGTTCCCGGGCGCAGCCACCGGTTCCGGTGGCGAAATCCGTGACGAAGGTGCCACCGGTCGTGGCGCCAAGCCAAAGGCGGGCCTCACCGGTTTCACCGTGTCCAACCTGCAGATCCCGGGCTTCGAACAGCCGTGGGAAGTGCCGTACGGCAAGCCTGAGCGCATCGTTACTGCACTGGACATCATGATTGAAGGCCCGCTGGGCGGCGCTGCATTCAACAACGAATTCGGCCGTCCTGCGTTGACGGGCTACTTCCGTACCTTCGAACAGTCCATCACCACCCCCCGTGGCGATGAAGTGCGCGGCTACCACAAGCCGATCATGCTGGCTGGCGGCATGGGCAACATCCGTGAAGAACACGTCAAGAAAGGCGAGATCCTGGTCGGCTCCAAGCTGATCGTGCTCGGCGGCCCGGCGATGCTCATCGGCCTGGGCGGCGGCGCGGCTTCCTCCATGGCCACCGGCACCAGCTCGGCAGACTTGGACTTCGCTTCCGTACAGCGCGAAAACCCAGAGATGGAGCGTCGCTGCCAGGAAGTCATCGACCGTTGCTGGCAGTTGGGTGACAAGAACCCGATCAGCTTCATCCACGACGTCGGCGCGGGCGGTCTGTCCAACGCCTTCCCGGAACTGGTCAACGACGGCGACCGTGGTGGCCGTTTCGAACTGCGCAACATTCCAAACGACGAGCCGGGCATGGCCCCGCACGAAATCTGGAGCAACGAATCCCAGGAACGCTACGTACTGGCCGTCGGCCCAGAAGACTTCGCGCGCTTCCAGGCCATCTGCGAGCGCGAGCGCTGCCCGTTTGCCGTGGTCGGCGAAGCCACTGCCGAGCCGCAACTGACCGTGACTGACAGCCACTTCGGCAACAGCCCGGTGGACATGCCGCTCGAAGTGCTGCTGGGCAAAGCCCCGCGCATGCACCGTTCGGCGGTACGTGAAACCGAGCTGGGCGACGACTTTGACCCAAGCACACTGGAACTGGCCGACAGCATCGAACGTGTGCTGCACCATCCGGCTGTGGCAAGCAAAAGCTTCCTGATCACCATCGGCGACCGCACCATCACTGGCCTGGTTGCCCGTGACCAAATGGTTGGCCCATGGCAGGTTCCAGTGGCTGACGTTGCCGTCACCGCCACCAGCTTTGACGTCTACACCGGTGAAGCCATGGCCATGGGCGAGCGTACCCCGCTGGCCCTGCTGGACGCCCCGGCGTCGGGCCGCATGGCCATTGGTGAAACCCTCACCAACATCGCGGCGTCGCGCATCGGCAAGCTGTCCGACATCAAGTTGTCGGCCAACTGGATGTCCGCTGCCGGTCACCCGGGTGAAGACGCGCGCCTGTACGACACCGTTAAAGCGGTCGGCATGGAACTGTGCCCTGAGCTGGGCCTGACCATTCCGGTGGGCAAGGACTCCATGTCCATGGCCACGCGCTGGAACGAAGACGGTTCGGACAAGAGCGTCACCTCGCCGTTGTCGCTGATCGTCACCGGTTTTGCGCCGGTCACCGACATCCGCCAGACCCTGACCCCGCAACTGCGCATGGACAAGGGCACCACCGACCTGATCCTGATCGACCTGGGCCGTGGCCAGAACCGCATGGGCGCCTCGATCCTCGCGCAGACCCATGGCAAGTTGGGCAAGCAGGCACCGGACGTCGATGACGCCGAAGACCTAAAAGCCTTCTTCGCGGTGATCCAGGGCCTCAACGCTGACGGCCACCTGCTGGCTTACCACGACCGTTCCGATGGTGGCTTGCTGACCAGCGTCGTGGAAATGGCCTTCGCCGGTCACTGCGGCCTGAACATCGTGCTCGACAGCGTTGCCGAGGATGCGTCCGAAATCAACGGCATCCTGTTCAACGAAGAACTGGGTGCGGTGGTGCAGATCGCACGCGAAGACCGCGCCGCGTTTGCCGACCTGGTCGAACGCCATGCGCTGACCGAATGCGCGCAGCGCATCGCCAAGCCGACCACGGCACCGGTGGTGCGTGTGTCGCTGGGCGGCGAGAACCTGGCCGAATGGCGCTGGGAAGCGCTGTTCGATGCCTGGTGGTCGGTCACCCACGCGATGCAGAAGCGCCGCGACAACCCGGCCAATGCCGATGCCGAGCGTGACATCGCCCGTGCCTTCAACGCACCGGGCCTGAAGCCGAAGCTCAGCTTCGACCTCAACGAGGATGTGGCGGCGCCGTTCATCAGCACCGGTGCGCGTCCGCGCGTGGCGGTGCTGCGCGAGCAGGGCGTCAACGGCCAGATCGAAATGGCCAACGCCTTCGAACGTGCCGGCTTCCGTGCCTTCGACGTGCACATGAGCGACCTGATCGAAGGCCGCGTGGCCCTGCAGGACTTCACCGGCCTGGTGGCCTGTGGTGGCTTCAGCTATGGCGACGTGCTCGGTGCCGGCCGTGGCTGGGCAACCTCGATCCTGGAGCGCGGCGCACTGCGTGATGCCTTCGCCGCGTTCTTCGCGCGCGAAGACAGCTTCGCGCTGGGCGTGTGCAACGGCTGCCAGATGATGAGCCAGCTGAAGAACATCATTCCCGGTGCCGAGCACTGGCCGCAGTTCCGCCGCAACGCCAGCGAGCAGTTCGAAGCCCGCACCGCGCTGCTGGAAGTGGTGGAATCGCCGTCGATCCTGCTGCGTGGCATGGCCGGCTCGCGCCTGCAGGTGGCGGTGGCGCATGGTGAAGGCCAGGCCGTGTTCGACAATGCCGTCGACCAGGCTGCTGCACGTGTCTCGCTGCGCTACATCGATGGCAATGGCAAGGTCGCCAGCCAGTACCCGCTGAACCCGAACGGTTCGCCGGACGGCATCACCGGCCTGACCAGCAGCGACGGCCGCGTCACCATCATGATGCCGCACCCGGAACGTACCCCGCGCGCGCTCAACCTGAGCTGGGCACCGGCGGATTGGCAGGGTGATTCGCCGTGGATGCGCATGTTCCGCAACGCGCGGGTGTGGTGCGGCTGATCGCATCGTTCCGCGCAGGCCGCAATGCCACCGCGTATGGAGAAACCCGCCGCTTTGTCGGCGGGTTTTTCTTTGCGCGCGTGAAACCCCTGTCGCGCCCGCTAGTTACATCGGTTTTCATGCGCCAGCAGTTCGTCACGTATACCTAACAAAATACTTTTATAAACACGTGAAATGGTGAACTGCTTCACGGCAATAGCATTTGTCGTGTCAAAGTCTTGACGATCTGCAAAGTTGCCGTTAACACTTGAACCCCGTTTCAGAACCATTCATTCCGCAGTAACCGCTCGGCGCACGCGCTCGGTTTTCTGTCGCTGCGCGCCGTTCGGCAATACCCCGCAGTAAATCACGCGAATAAACGCCCCCAGGGGACGTTGGGCCAGAAGGCCCGGCGGTGGCGTTGCTTTGCCCAAAACCAGTCCAATCAGGAGCCGTACCGATGAATCGGATTTATCGCAAGGTCTGGAACAAAGCATTGGGTCAGTTGGTGGTGGCCTCGGAACTGGCCTCCTCCGACAGCAGCGGTGGTGTTGTCGACCAGCGCCGCGACACGACACAGGCCGCGCCCGCCCTGTTGGCGGTGGCACTGGGCCTGGTATTGGGATTGAGCGTGAGCGGTTCCGCCGCTGCACAGTCGGTGCAGATCGGCGGCAGCGCCACCTGCGTCGCATTCAGCGGCAAGCTGCTCGAAAAGTGCCTGATCGAAGGCTCGGCCAGCGCCAAGGGCAGCAATGCGGTGGCGATCGGCAGCAACAGCAGCGCCACTGCCGCCAACAGCGTGGCACTGGGCGCAGGCTCCAAGGCTACCCGTGCCAACACGGTGTCCGTCGGCGATGCCGGCAAGGAACGGCAGATCACCAACGTTGCTGCAGGCACCCAGGCCACCGATGCGGTGAACAAGTCACAGCTGGATGCGCAGGCGCGCGCCACGCAGGCGGCGCTGGCGGATGTCGCGGCAGATGGAAACCGCTATTTCAAGGCCGATGGCGCAGGCGATGACAGCGACGCGGCGAAGATCGACGGCGAGGGCGCGCTTGCAGCGGGCGCCGGTGCGCAGTCGTTAGCCAATGCCACCACCGCCATCGGTACCCAGGCGATTGCCGCCGGCATCGGCGCCAGCGCGTTCGGCCAGGGCGCCTTGGCGCTTGGCGATGCCAGCGTGGTGGTTGGCCAGAGCGCGGCCGCGTTCGGCCTCGGCGATACGGCCGTCGGCGCCAGTGCTTATGCCGCCAGCGAGAATGGCGCGGCCACCGCGCTGGGCGCATTGTCCGAAGCCACCGCAGACGGTGCGACCGCCGTCGGTGGCGGTGCCGTGGCGATGGGCCCGGGCAGCACCGCCGTGGGTCGCGGTGCCACCGCCGCCAACGAAGCCTCGATCGCAGTCGGAGCGTTCAGCACTGCCGTCGGTGAATACAGCACGGCGTTGGGCTCCAATTCCGCCGCGGTCGCTACCGGCAGCGTGGCGCTCGGCGCCGGCTCGCTGGCCGACCGCGTCGATACCGTGTCGGTCGGTGCGGCCGAGTACGGCCTGACCCGGCAGATCACCAGCGTCGCGGCGGGCACCGAAGATACCGACGCGGTCAATGTCGGGCAGTTGAAGGGCGTCGCCGCTGTGGCCGATGCCACCGCCAAGCGTTTCCAGGCCAATGGCAGCAGCAACAGTGATGCGGGCGCGCTGGCCGAAGGTGACGAGGCGTTGGCGGCCGGCGAGGCGGCCAACGCCATCGGCAACGGCGC
>DQIG01000247.1 GCA_003525885.1 Stenotrophomonas sp. | reverse complement strand
GGCGGCTGCCGCAGCAGGCAGGATCGCGTTCCAGTCGAGTACGCCCCGGCCCACCGCCGCGAATCCGCCTTCGTCTTCGGCCTGGCCCTTGGGCGCATTGTCCTTGGCGTGTACCGCGAATACGTGGCCACGGAATTTTCCCAGCATCACCGCCGGGTCCAGGCCTGCACGCGCGATCCAGGCCAGGTCCAGTTCGGTCTGCAGGTCTGGACCGGCGGCGGCGAACAGCAGCTCCAGTCCGGTCCTGCCGTCGAAGTCGGCCAGTTCGAAGTCGTGGTTGTGGTAGGCCAGGCGCATACCCTTGCCGCGCACCTGCTTTGCAATCCGGCCCAGTTCCTGGCCCAGGGCGGTCCAGCCGGCGGCATCGCTCGGGCGATCCTTCTTGTCCAGGTATGGCACCACCAGCGTCGTGTTGCCGATCGACCGGTTGAAGGTCACCACGCCGTCCAGGTTGCTGCGCAGCTCGGCCAGCGGCACATGCGATGAAATCGCCCTGATCGAATAGCGGTCCAGCAGCTGCTTGAGTTCGGCCGCGCTGGTGTTCTGCGTGCCGACGGTCTCCACCGCATGCACGCCTGCGTCGTGGACGATCTTCAACTGCTGCTCGAGCGAGCCGGCATCGCGCAAGGTGTACATCTGCACCGCGATCGGCTTCTGCGTGCTGGCGGCTTCGACTGCGAAGGCGGGCAGGGCGGCCAGCAACAGCAGGGCGAGGGTTGCAGTTCTACGAACAGGGATGTTCATCAACAGGTCCTCCCGGAATTCAATCAATGGTGGTCCAGGCGCGTGACCTGGCCGATGCAATGACACGATCGACGATCCGCGCCGAGCGCAGGCCGTCTTCGAAGGTAGGCAGGCCCTGCGGTCGCTCGCCGTCGATGGCGCGATAGGTGTCGGCGACAAACGCCTCGAAGCATTGGCCGTAGCCCTGCGCGTGCCCGGCCGGCAGCACCGACAGCCGACGTTGTTCGGTACTGCCGGCACCCGGACCGCGCACGAAGATTTCCTCGCGCTGGTCGGGCAGGCCAATCCACAGCCGCTCGGCATCCTCCTGGTTGAACGCCACGCTGGCGTTGGCGCCATCGATCTCGAACCAGAGACGATTGTGCCGACCTGCCGAGACCTGACTGACCGTCAGCGACGCCAGCGTACCGGCACCGGTGCGGAACATCGCCGCCGCCACGTCCTCGCTGGCGACTGCCTGCATCGCGCTGGCTGCCGTGGGCGTGCTGAAGCTCTGCGCGCTGCCCGTGCCGCGCTCGGCGATCACGGTGGCGAACGCCGCGCTGACCTCGGCGAAGCGCTCACCACTGACCCATTCGACCAGGTCGCACCAGTGCGAACCAATGTCGGCGAATACGCGCGACGTGCCGCCCAGCGCCGGGTCAACACGCCAGTTGTTGCTGGCCGGGTCCAGCAGCCAGTCCTGCAGGTAGCTGCCATGGATCAGGTGCAGCGGCCCGAGATCGCGCTGGGCGATGCGTGCGCGCGCCTCGCGCACCACCGGGTGGTAGCGGTAGACGAAGGGGACCGTGGCAACCAATCCAGTCGAGGCGGCCAACGCCGCCAGCGCCTGTGCATCGTCCAGCGTCGTCGCCAGCGGCTTCTCGCAGATCACATGCTTGCCGGCTTCCAGTGCGGCCTGCGCCATCGTGCGGTGCAGATGATTGGGCGTACAGATGTGCACGACCTGCACCTGCGGATCGGCGATCACGTCCTCGATGTCCCGGTAGGCGCGGGGGACATTCCACGCCTGCGCTGTCTCGCGTGCGCGCTCCGCGGTGGAGGCGGCTACGCCACGGACATCAGCACCGGCCAGCAATGCAGCGCGACGATGCACGGTACCGATCATGCCAGCGCCGACGATGGCGATTCCAAGCTTGGGCATCGGGCGGGTCCTCAGGGCGTGGAAGGCGTGGCCACGACCGCCGGCCGGTCGCGGAACAGCAGCAGGAAGGCGACCAGCACCACCAGTGCAACGCCCGCCGGGAACAGCCAGATCTGCTGCCAGTCGGGGCCGGCCTCGGTGGTGAAGTGCTCCACCACGGCACCGGACAGGAAGGTGCCGATCAACATGCCCACACCGTAGGTGGCCAGGGTGATGAAGCCCTGTGCGCTGCTGCGCGCGGCGGGGCCGGCGTGGGCATCGGTGTAGATCTGGCCGGTGACGAAGAAGAAGTCGTAACAGATGCCGTGCAGTACGATGCCGATCACAAGCAGGGAGAAGCCACTGCCCGCATCGCCGAAGGCGAACAGCGCGTAGCGCACGACCCAGGCCGCCATGCCCACCGCCAGCATGGTCTTCACCCCCAGCCGGACGAACAGGAAGGGCATGGCCAGCATCAGCAGCACTTCGGAGACCTGGCCCAGCGACTGCAGGCCTGCGGCGCCGTGCACACCGAGGTCGTTGAGATACGGATTGGTGAAGTTGTAGTAGAACGACAGCGGGATGCAGATGGCGATGGAAGCCAGGAAGAACACCAGGTAGGCGCGCGACTTCAGCAGCCGCAATGAATCCAGCCCCAGGATCTGTCCCAGCCCGGCATCGCGCTGTTGTGCCAGCGGCGGCGTGTGCGGCAGAGTGAACGCATACAGGCCCAGCGCCAGCGATGCCAGCGCGGCCATGCGGAAGGTCAGTTCAAGCCGATGCGCCTGTTCCCAGCCCAGCCAGCCGATCAGCACGCCTGCGACGATCCAGCCGACGCTGCCGGCCACGCGTACCAGCGGGAACTGCTTCTCCGGCGATTGCATGTGCCGCATCGCCACGCTGTTGGCCAGGGCCAGTGTCGGCATGAACAGCAGCATGTAGCCCATGACACACGCGGAAAACACGCTGAAACTGGTGGCCGTGGACGCCAGCCACATCAGCACCGCGCCGGCCAGATGCAGTACCGCCAGGATGCGCTGCGCCGCGAAGTAGCGATCCGCGATCAGGCCGACCAGGAACGGCGCCACGATGGCGCCGATGGACTGGCTGAGGAACGCCGTTGCCACCTGGCTCGCGCTGGCCTGAAGCGGGCCCTGCACCAGATAGGTGCCCAGGGTGACGAACCACGCCCCCCAGATGAAGAACTGCAGAAACATCATCGCGCCCAGGCGCGACATGGCGTGCGTCATGGCTTGCCCTCCCGGGGCGGTCTTGGCTCAGATTCCCAGCATGCGGTGCAGTGATCCGGCGTCCGTGCCGCTGTCGGCAAAGTCGTCGAAGGCGCGTTCGGTCACGCGGATGATGTGGTCGCGGATGAAGGCGGCGCCCTCGCGTGCGCCGTCCTCGGGGTGCTTCAGGCAGCACTCCCATTCCAGCACCGCCCAGCCGGGAAAGTCGTGCTGTGCGAACTTCGAGAAGATCGCCTTGAAGTCGATCTGGCCGTCACCGGGTGAACGGAACCGGCCCGGACGATCGATCCAGTCCTGGTAGCCGCCATACACGCCGCTGCGCGCGCTGGGGCGATACTCCGCGTCCTTGACGTGGAAGATGCCGATGCGGGCGTGGTAGCGGTCGATGAAACCGAGGTAATCCATCTGCTGCAGCAGCAGGTGGCTGGGGTCGTACAGGATCTTCGCGCGCGGGTGATGATCCACAACATCGAGGAAGCGCTCGAAGGTCGCGCCGTCGTGCAGGTCCTCGCCCGGGTGGATCTCGAAGCACAGGTCCACGCCGCAGGCGTCGAACGCATCGAGGATGGGGCGCCAGCGGCGGCCAAGCTCGGCGAAGGCTTCCTCCACCAGTCCTGGTGGGCGCTGCGGCCAGGGATAGAAATAGGGCCAGGCCAATGCGCCGGAGAACGTGGCATGCGCGGTCAGCCCCAGGCGCTGGCTGGCTTTGGCGGCCAACAGGAGCTGTTCCACTGCCCAGGCCTGGCGGGCAGCGGGGTCGCCGCGCTTGTCCGCTGGTGCGAATCCGTCGAACAGGCTGTCGTAGGCCGGATGGACGGCAACCAGCTGTCCCTGCAGGTGAGTCGATAGTTCGGTGATCTGCAGGCCGTGCCCGGCCAGCATGCCGGCGATATCGTCGCAGTACGTCTGGCTGCGCGCCGCCTCGGCCAGATCGAACAGGTGGGGCGCTGAGGTGGGGACTTGTACGCCAGAATAGCCCAGACCCGCGGCCCATCCGGCCAGCGTGTCCAGCCGATCAAAAGGAGCCGTGTCGCCGATGAACTGCGCCAGGAACAGCGCTGGACCCTTGAGCGTCTTCAACGTGGTTCGCCCTCGATGCAATCGATTGCATTATCCTAGCAGGGGCTCACGCAGGACCTGTTGTGCACTGCACAGCGGACAGGAGAACTAACGCCATGGCCACCATCTACGACATTGCAAAACACGTGGGCGTCTCCGCAGGCACGGTGTCGCGGGCGCTTTCCCGGCCAGACAAGGTCCTGCCGGCCACCCGCGCGCGCATCGAGCAGGCCGCCGCCGCACTGGGCTATGTGCCCAACACGGTAGCCCGCACGCTCAAGACCCAGCGCAGCGGCAAGATCCTGGTCACCGTCCCGGACATCGCCAATCCGTTCTTCGCGCAGATCCTGCAGGGCGCGGAGGAGGCTGCGCAGGCGGTCGGCTACGCGGTTCTGCTGGGCGATACCCAGCATCAACCCGACCGCGAAGAACGCTACGCGCAGATGCTCCGGCGCAACGAGGCCGACGGCATGATCGTGCTGGGCCATCGGCTGCCACCGACCGCGCGCGAGATCGTCGAGCAGCGCGGCACCGCTGCACCGGTGGTCAACGGGTGCGAGTTCGACCCCGCGCTGGGCATCCCCAGTGTCCACATCGACAACACGGCCGCCGCACGCGTGGTGATGGAGCATCTGTACGGGCTGGGACACGAACGGATCGCCGTGGTCGGCGGACCGCCTGACAACCCCCTGCACCAGCAGCGGCTGGAAGGGGTCCGGGCAGCCGGCAGGGCGCGTGGTCGCCTGCGCCAGCTGAGCATCGTGCCGGGCGACTTTTCCGTGGAGTCCGGGCATGCGGCGGCGATGGCGCTGCTGGACGGCACGCCCGCACCGACCGCGGTGTTCTGCTTCAGTGACCAGATGGCACTGGGTACCCTGGCCGCCTGCCGGGACCTGGGCATCCGTGTGCCGGAGGAGCTGTCCATCGTTGGCTTCGACGATCTGGCGTCCTCCCGCTACCTCACGCCCCCGTTGACGACCATCCGGCAGCCGATGCGGGAGATTGGTGAGCGTGCGGTCAACCTGCTGCTCGCCATCATCGAGCACGTCGATGTACCGCTTCAGCAGACGCTGGAGTTCAGCTTCATGCTGCGCGGTTCGACGGCTGCGCCCCGGCGTGGGTGAACGCGGGGTTGGGCAGCGGGAGCGTGGCAGACGGCCCGCGCGATATGCCATGACCTTGATCCCGATTTGACGCAAAGCTGTCAGACTCATCGCAGGCAGCCCGGCAAGGGCCGTAGCCGCAGGTGCGATCGCTCAAGGGGGCCGGCAATGCCATTTTTCACCGATTCGGCGGAAGGCGCGGTGGAAGGCATTGGCGCGGCACGTCGCATCGGCTGGATGCGTTTCGTCGGCAATGGTCTGGGGGCGATCCCCATCGCCTCTATCATCCTTGAACGCCAGGATGGCGGGCTGGCGTGGGTCCTGCTGCTGCTCAACGCGCTGGCGTGGCCGGCGGTGGCGCTGCTGCTGACCCAGCGCTCCCGCCAGCCTGCGGTCGTCCAGTTCCGCTGCATGGTGGCCGACTCCTTCTTCGGCGGTGGCTGGATCGCCTTCATGGCGTTGAGCGCGGTGCCCAGCGCACTGTTCGCCGCGCTGCTTGTGGCCGACAAGATCGCCGCCGGTGGCGTGCGCCTGGCGATGCGCGCCACGCTGGCGCTGCTGCTGGGCTTCGCACTCACCTGGTGGGCGCTCGGTTTCCCTTACCAGCCGGTGACCTCGCAGCGCACGATCGTGCTGAGTGTCCCGTTCCTGTTCGTGTATGGCATCGGTCTGAGCATTCTCAGCTGGCAGCTGGCGCGCCGGGTCAAATCGCAGAACCGCCAGCTGCAACGGCTCAGCCGGATGGACCCGCTGGTCGAGCTGGCCAACCGGGGCTTCCTGATCCTGCGTGCGCAGCAGGCACTGGATCGGGCGCAGGGCCAGGGTGGATTTGCCTGCCTGCTGATGCTCGATGTGGATGACTTCAAGCGCATCAATGACTCGCATGGCCACCGCGCCGGTGACGAGGTGCTGCGGCATATCGCGGCAACACTGCGCACCTTTGCGCGGCCCGGTGATACGCCCGCGCGGCTGGGTGGCGATGAGTTTGTGGTGTTGCTGCGCGACTGCGCGCCCGTCGATGCGATGCAGGTGGCCGAGCGGGTGCGCCTGCACCTGCTCGAGGCCGCGCGGCAGGCCACGCCGGGTGTGGAGTTCAGCGTGAGTATCGGCATTGCCGCCACGCCGCGTGGCGGCAGTGTCGAGGACTGGTTGGCACTGGCCGACCGCGCGCTCTACCACGCCAAGCGGCAGGGCAAGAACACGGCCAGCTACGGCGAGTGAGTGGGCGGGTTCGCCGGCGATTGATCTCCCGCGCAGGCAAGGAACTTTGCCGCGGCCATCGGATGATCGATGCGCAGGGCCAGCTGCAGTGCGGTGGTCGGCGTTCCCAGTTCAAGCGCGACGAAGCACAGGCCAGGCCGATGCAGGTGCTGCATCGAAGCCGGCACGATGGCGATGCCCATGCCGGCGGCGGCCAGGTTGATGGCCGAAGCCACCTGCGGGGCTTCCTGCTGGACAGTGGGGCTGAAGCCCTGGTCGCGGCAGGCCGCCACCACATCCGCGCTGAGGCCCTGGCCTGATCGGCGCGAGAACAGGATGAAGCGCTCATCGCGCAGTTCGGCCAGCGCGATGCGGGTCCGGCCCGCCAGCGGATGATCGACCGGCAGTACGGCCATCAGCGGCTCCGTGCTGAGCGGCTGGATCACCCGCGGGCCGGGGTACGGGAACGGCGGACGCACGATCACCGCGTCCAGCTCGCCGTCATCCAGGCGCCGGACCAGGGATTCACTGGCGTCTTCGACCAACTGCACCTGCACGGCCGGATGTGCCTGCTGGAACCTGCGGATCAACGCAGTGACCGCTTGGTTGTACGACGCCGATTCGGTCAGGCCGAGGGTGAGCGTACCGGCCTCGCCACGGGCGGCACGCAGTGCCTGTGCCTTGGCCTGGTCGACGCGCTCGAGGATGTCCACTGCCGCCGCCCAGAACACCCGGCCGGCATCGCTGAGCACGATGCCGCGGCCCTGGCGATGGAACAGCGGCGTGCCGATTTCCTCCTCCAGCGCACGGATCTGCTGCCCCAGCGGCGGCTGCGCAATGTGCAGGGCCTCTGCGGCGCGGGTGAAGCTCTGCAGCTGGGCGGTCATGACGAAGTAGCGCAGGTGCCGCAGTTCCATTGGAACCTCAAACGTTCGGGTGCGGTATGAACACGGTATTGGACGGTCGCCGGTAGCGGCAACATCATTGGTATCCCATGACACACCTGCACGCACAAGGGAGATCACATGATAAAGACACGTCGTCTGCATGAGCTGCTCGGACACGGCCGCAGCGTGATTGCACCGGGGGCGTTCGATGGGCTGTCTGCCCGCCTGGTGGAGCTGGCGGGATTCGATGCGGTGTATGCCAGTGGTGGTGCCATTGCACGTGCGGCAGGCGTACCGGACATCGGTCTGCTGGGTCTCGCCGAAGTGGTTGCACAGGTGGAGCGGATCGTCGAAGCCTGCGACCTGCCGGTGATCGCCGACGCCGATACCGGCTTTGGCGGCACCGCGAATGTCGAGCGTACGGTGCGCGCGTTCGAGCGGGCAGGCGTTGCCGCGCTGCATCTTGAGGACCAGGCATTCCCCAAGCGCTGCGGGCACCTGGATGACAAGACCCTGGTGGACGCCCGGCAGATGTGCACGAAGATCCGCGTCGCCTGCCAGTCGCGCTGCGATCCACAGCTGATGATCATCGCGCGCACGGACGCGATCGCCTGCGAGGGGCTGGATGCAGCCATCGAGCGCGCGCGGGCGTATGTGCAGGCGGGCGCGGACATGATCTTCGTCGAGGCACCTGAAACCCTGGAACAGATCGAGGAGATCTCGCGGAGGGTGCCGGGGCCGAAACTGATCAACATGTTCCACAGTGGCAAGACGCCGCTGGTCCCGGTGGAACGCCTGGCTGAACTCGACTACCGGCTGGTGATCATTCCCTCGGACCTGCAACGGGCTGCGATCCGGGCCATGCAGCGCACGTTGCAGGAGATCGCCACGAGCGGTGACAGCGGGCGCATCGCCGATGCGCTGGCCAGCTTTGGCGAACGCGAGGCGATCGTGTGTACGTCACGCTACCTGGCGCTGGACCAGACCTGACCCGGGGTGTCGAAGGGCGGCCCACCGGCACCGTAATCCTGGCGAAACGCCCGTTCATCCTGCACGCGGAATCGGCACGCCAATCCTCTACCATGGGCCACCCCGCCCGGACGCGCGCCCATGCAAGACGCTCTTGTTGCCCAGCCCAAGCCCCCCGTTCCAAGGATCGCGGCGTGGTTGATGATGCTGCTGGGCATGTGGCTGGCGCTGAAGCTGGGCCTGGTGGTGACCCTGCTGTCCGGCCTGCTGGTGTTCCAGCTGACCCACGTGCTGGCCTCCACCGTGGAAGGCAAGCTGCCGCCGGGACGGGCACGGGCGATCGCGGTGATCGTGCTGTCGGCGATCATCATCAGCGGGCTGGTACTGGCCGGCATCGGCGTGGCCTCGTTCTTCCGCAACGAGACCGGCGGCCCGGACGCATTGCTGGCCCGCCTGATGGAGATCCTCAACACCTCTCGGCATCAGGTGCCGGCGCTGCTGCAGCCCTACATTCCCGAAGACATGCCGGCGCTGCGCGCGGCGCTGAACGACTGGGCCGCCGAGCACCAGCGCCAGCTGGGCGTGGCCGGTACCTCGGTGGTACAGGTCGGTGTGCGCGTACTGATCGGTATGGTGCTGGGTGCGATGATCGCGCTGTATGACGAACTGCCGCTGCCGAAGATGGGACCGCTGGCGCAGGAGCTGATCGGGCGTACCAGCCGCCTGGCCACCGCGTTCCGCCAGGTGGTGTTCGCGCAGGTGAAGATCTCGCTGCTCAACACCGTGTTCACCGCCATCTTCCTGCTGGGCGTGCTGCCGTTGTTCGGCGTGCACCTGCCGCTGTCCAAGACCCTGGTGCTGATCACCTTCCTTGCCGGCCTGCTGCCGGTGGTGGGCAACATCATTTCCAACACCATCATCACCATTGTGGCGTTGTCGGTCTCGTTCTACGTGGCGGTCGCGGCGCTGCTGTACCTGATCGTGATCCACAAGCTGGAGTACTTCCTCAACGCGCGCATTGTCGGTGGTGAAATCCAGGCGCGTGCCTGGGAGCTGCTGCTGGCCATGCTGGTGATGGAGGCGGCCTTCGGCCTGCCGGGCCTGGTTGCCGCGCCGGTGTTCTATGCCTATGTGAAGCGCGAACTGGTCGACCAGCGCTGGATCTGACGCGGCTGGGCATGACGTGTTTGCCCCGATTCGAGTGTCCGCGCGGCCTTGTCGGCGCGTTCGCGGCGGGCACGGTATACCCACGGCCACGGTTGGTCCGTTAGTGGCTTGGCGCATGTGTAGCCGGCCGCTACAGTGTTCCGCACGACAGGGGAAATGTGCATGGCCCGCAAGGCGTCGCCCATCGGATTGCGGACCTGGGTCTGGATCCTGGCCGGGCTGTTCGTAGTCTGTACGCTGCCGCTGATGGCCATCGCACTGGTGCAGGGCACGTTGCGCTTCACCGCCGCCGAGGACAACCTGGTCAGCCTGCGCCAGCTGCGGCAGACCTTCGATCTGGCCAACCTGGTGTCGGCCGAGCGCGGCCCCGCCAACAGCCTGCTGGGGGCCAACCCGGTCGATGCCGCCGAGCAGGCCCGCCTGGCTGCGCAGCTGGCGGTTGCGCGCAAGCGGGTCGACACTGCCCTGCTGCAGCTGGACACCGTGTTCAAGGCCGATCCGGGCGTGGTCGACGAGCATGCGCTGCTGGCCGACGCGCAACGTCGCCTGCAGTCGGCGCGGGCTGCGGTGGACCGGGTGGCGGCACAACCGCAAGACGCGCGCCGGGTGGAGGACGTGGAGCGCGCGATCAGCAGCATGTTCGCCGTGGTCGATCGCCTGCACGTGCTGACCTCGGCGCAGATCAACGTGCTGGTCAGCGCCGACCGCGAAGCGGCGATTCCGGCGATGCAGGGCCAGGTGCTGATCGACCTGCGCGAGCATGGCGGCCGGCTGGCCTCGAACGTGATGGCGCCGGTCGCGGTACCGGGGGCATGGCGTGACGAACAGGTGCGGGCTGCATTGCAGACCGAAGGCCGCCTGCTGGAACTGTGGCGGCTGGCAGGCAGCCATGAAGCGGTGTTCCGCAGTGATCCCACGCTGTCCTGGCATTGGGACATGGCGCGCCGGCAGTTCTTCGGCGAATCGTTGCCGATGATCGAACAGCTGATCGAGGATGGCCGGCGTGGCGTGCGGCCACCGTGGACCGCCGCCGAATTCACCACGCGTTACGTGCCGACCCTGCAGTCGCTGGAAGCGCTGCGCGATGGTTACCTGAGCGTGTCCATCGCCCGCTTCGAGCGCACCCGCAACCGCGAAGCGACGCGCCTGGTGGTGCTGGTGGCGACGGTGCTGGGCACGCTGGTGGTGCTTGGCGTGGCGCTGCGCATTGCCCACCTGCAGATCCTGCGGCCACTGCTGCAGGCGCAGAAGCAGGTGATCCAGATCGCCTCGGAGGCGCCCGGCCCGGAGCAGCATGTGACCCACCCGCTGGCCGAGATGCAGCGCCTGTTCGATGCCATCGAAGTGCTGCGCGAGAAGTCGCGCGAGCGCTCGGCGTTGACCAGCGAACTGCGCCAGCTGGCCGGCACCGATGAACTGACCGGGCTGTTGAACCGGCGCGCGCTGGAAGAGCGGGTGCAGCAGCGGCACGCCGACGGTGGCAACAGCGCGGCGGTGATCCTGCTGGACGTCGATCGCTTCAAGGCCATCAACGACGGCCATGGGCATGATGCGGGCGACCAGGTGCTGGTGCAGGTGGCGCAGCTGCTGCAGCGCCACCTGCGCCGCAGCGACAGCATCGCCCGCTACGGTGGCGAGGAGTTCCTGGTGCTGCTGGCCGACGGCGATCTGGCCGGCGGCCGCCAATTGGCCGAGTCGCTGCGCGTGGCACTGCGGCAGCTGGACATCGCACTGCCCGGTGGCAACGTGCTGCGGGTCACCGCCAGCTTCGGCGTGGCCGAGGGTGGCACCGATGCGCTGGGCTGGCGCACCCTGCTGCGTGCCGCCGACGCGGCCATGTACCAGGCCAAGGCACAGGGGCGCGACCGCGTGCGCGTGGCAGGTGGTGGCCGCAACGCACGCTGAGGACACATATCAGCCGATCCGCGCGTGCACCCGCTGCACGGTGCCACCGTCCAGCGCGATCCAGCCCGCCCCCACCACGCAGGTGAGTGCCGACAGCCGCACCTGCATGCGGGGTTCGTTCATTTCCACGGCACATCCGGCCCTCTAGACTGGCCGCACCGATCATCGAGGGAGGCCGACATGACCGTTCATCCCGTTGTTGCTACAGCACTGCTGGCCGGGCTGTTGGCCGGCTGCGCGTCCACCGCATCGCAGACGGCGGGTGATGTGCCACGGCATCCCGCGATTGCCGCCGACCTGAGTCCGGTGCCGGCCTTCACCGGCGGTGGTGCCGGCTGGCGCATCGAGATCGCCTCCACCGGCAAGGGCAACCACGAGGCCACCTTCAGCACTGATGGCGGTACCCGCAAGGGTACGTTGCGCTATCGCGGCCAGCCGGCCGATGCGCCCAGCTCGCTGATCGTGCTCAATGGCGAGCTGGGCATGCAGCCGGCCATCGTCGAGATCAAGCGCGAGTCGTGCCGCAACGCCGAAGGCGTGGACACGCAGGCCAGCGTGCAGGTCACGATGGAAGGACAGCCGCAGCGCCGCGGTTGCGGTCATCTGGCGGTGTATTGAGCCCGCGCGCCGCCATGCTCGAGATCCCGACCCTGCACACGGAGCGGTTGCGGCTGCGGCCGCAACGGCTGGATGACTTCAACGTCTACGCCGCCTTCCTTGCTTCGCCACGTGCGCGTGGCATGGGCGGCCCGTTCGGTGAAGTGGCGGCCTGGGGGCAGTTCTGCCACGACCTGGCCAGCTGGCATCTGTTCGGCCATGGCGCGTTGATGATCGAGCGCGCCGATACCGGTGCCTGCATTGGCCAGGTCGGGATCAACCATGGCCCGCTGTTCCCGGAAAAGGAACTGGGCTGGTTGCTGTACGACGGCCACGGCGGGCAGGGCTTTGCCACCGAGGCGGCCAGCGCACTGCGCGACTGGGCCTTCGTGCTGGCGCAGCTGCCGACCCTGGTCAGCTACGTGGCGCCGGACAACCTGGCATCGCAGGCCGTCGCGCAGCGCCTGGGCGGGGTGCTCGACCCGCAGGCCGTGCGCAGTGATGCCGACGATCTGGTGTACCGCTACGGCGCTGGGTGACGCCGGCCGCTGGCCACCGTCATCCGTGCGCAGGGGGCACCATCCACGCACCGGCGGCAGCCAGTTCCGGTGCCAGCGCATGCTCGACCGCACGCCGCAGCAGTGCCGGTGCAACGTAGTGCCGGTGCGTGGCATCGATCAGCGCCATGTACAGGCGGCCGAACGCGTTGCGGGTCTGCACGCGCGAGCCGAGGCTGATCTCGAACTGGCCATCGGCACAGCGCTGCACCTGCACGCTGCTGCGGAAGCGCAGGTGGCGATCATCGGCACCGAGCAGCACTTCTGCGCAGGTGTCCTCGGCATCGATGCGCGCATCCAATACCGGATAGCGGCCAGCGAACAACCGGCTGCGATCGGTCGACAGCAGTGACGAGACCGGGCAGCCGAGCGGCGACGTACGCAGCCGCAACGGCGCCACCAGGCGGTTGCGCAGCGCCATCAGGTGGCCCACGCCGGTGGGCGGGTTGCACAGGAAGCCTTCCAGCACATCGGCCAGCAGCGCCGACGCGGAGTGATGGGTGATCTGCGCGCTGTCCAGGCGCAGGGTGGTCTGGTCCTGGTAGTGGCTGTGCGGCAGTGCGGTGGGCAGCAGGCCATCGCTGGCGGCAGCCCGTGCATGGATGGGGTAGGCCGGCGTGGCACGTTCGACGAAGCCACGCAGCGGCCGCAGCGTGATCCGACGTAGCGGACCGAGCAGGGCGCGGGTGCGCGCGCACAGATGTGCGCACAGGCTGGGGGGCGCTGCCTGCAGTGACAGCTGCAGCAATGGCGCCGCTGCGAGGGTGGCGGCCGAGGGCCAGTGCGCTTCCGGCAATACCTCGGTCAGGCTGGGGATATCGGCGGCATTGCGCTGCACCTGCGCACGGGCCTGCTCGCCCATCGCCCCGGCCAGCTCGTTGCTGTGGCAGGACAACGCGAACAGCGCGGGGTGTGCGCGATGGTTCGATGCGAACTGATGCCAGGTGCCTCCACCGAAGCGCACGGTGAACAGGCAGTCCGGTGGAATGCGGATGCGCCGCAGCGTGCGCGCGAAGACACCGGGATCGTGCGCCAGTTGCGCGTCGGACGCGGTGGCGAAGCGCAGCTCGGCACCGGCGCTGCCGGCAATGGCGGTGAACATGCGCGGCCCGGCATGGCGATGGAAAGGATGGCCACCGGCCCCGACGGTGAAGCTGTACAGCGAGGAGGCGTCGCCCTGCTGCAGATGCATGCCGCCCAGCCGTGCGGAAGGCTCATCCAGCGCATCGATGAAGGCCGGGTGGTGGCGCTGGCGCTGGCTGGCGTCGGTCACCAGCGCATCACCGGCGCCGATGCCGAGCTGCGCGATCAACGTGACTTCGGTCGGGCTGCCACCCTCCGGCGCTGGAAGCTGTACCCCTGGAAACGAACGGCGGTCACGGGTCGAACCAGGCATGGACATGCTCCTTGGCGGGGCGGGTCAGCGGG
>DQIG01000094.1:21817-22616 GCA_003525885.1 Stenotrophomonas sp. | reverse complement strand
GGCGAGGCGGGCCAGCGCCGCCTGCAGCAGTCGCGCGTGCTGGTGCTGGGCGCAGGCGGGCTGGGTGCACCGGCCGGCTTCTATCTGGCTGCAGCCGGGGTAGGGCACCTGCGCTTTGCCGACCACGACCGCGTCGAGCGCAGCAACCTGCACCGGCAGATCGTGCATACCGAAGCCAGCGTCGGCCAGTTCAAGGTCGATTCCGCACGCGAGCGCCTGCTGGCGCTGAACCCGTCGATCGAGGTCGAGGCGGTGCCCGAGCGGGTCACGTCCGAGAACGTGGATGCGCTGCTGGAGGGCGTCGACGTGGTGTTGGATGGGTCGGACAACTTCCCGCTGCGCTACCTGCTCAACGACGCCTGCATCAAGCACGCTAAGCCACTGGTGTATGCCGCCATCGAGCGCTTTGACGGCCAGGTAAGCGTGTTTGACGCCGGCCGCCAGCGCGGCGTGGCACCTTGCTATCGCTGCCTGTTCCCCGAGCCGCCGCCGCCAGAGTTTGCGCCGAACTGTTCCGAGGCCGGCGTGCTGGGCGTGCTGCCGGGTCTGGCCGGCGTGCTGCAGGCCACCGAGGTGCTGAAGCTGCTGCTGGGCATCGGCGAGCCCCTGGTCGGCCGCCTGCTGCGCTTCGATGCGCTGGGCATGCGCTTCCGCGAGACCGGCATCCGGCCGGACCCGCATTGCCCGGTGTGCGCGCCGGGCGTGTCGTTCCCGGGGTATATCGATTACGCCGCGTTTTGCCGGGGTGGGTGAAACGGGGCAGGGAATGCATTGGTGGATGCCGACCTTGGTCGGCGCT
>DQIG01000094.1:8198-21643 GCA_003525885.1 Stenotrophomonas sp. | reverse complement strand
GCCAACCAAGGTTGGCACCTACCGAAGCGGGTGCAAGGTTAGCCCCCCCAAGCATGTGCATGGTTTCGGGATGATGTCGGGGGTCACTCCCATCATCGTTCCACCTCCAAGACAATCCGACGCAACATGCGTGCTATTGCCGTCATCGGCATTGCTCTATTGTTGAACTCGATTCTGGATCTTGGGGAACACACCGCATGGCGGTAGAAGCAGCGACCAGCGAGCTGGTCAAGGTCGTCGCCCTGTTGGGCGCGGCGGTGGTGATGGTGCCTTTGTTCCGCCGGGCCGGCCTGGGCTCGGTGCTGGGCTACTTCGCCGCTGGCCTGGCGATCGGACCGTTCGGGCTGGGCTGGTTCTCCGACCCGCAGGCGATCCTGCATACCGCCGAACTCGGCGTGGTGATGTTCCTGTTCGTGATCGGGCTGGAGATGCGGCCCTCGCACCTGTGGAGCCTGCGCAAGGAAATCTTCGGGCTGGGCACGCTGCAGATCGTCACCTGCGCGCTGGTGCTGACCAGCATCGCCAAGCTGTTCGGCCTGCCGTGGCAGGTCGCCTTCATCGGCGCCACCGGCTTCGTACTCACCTCCACCGCGGTGGTGATGCAGCTGCTGGCCGAGCGCGGCGACATCGCGCTGCCGTCGGGGCAGAAGATCGTCTCCATCCTGCTGTTCGAAGACCTGCTGATCGTGCCGTTGCTGGCGCTGGTGGCGTGGATGGGCCCGAGCGCAGGCAGTGCCGATGGCGAGGGTTCGCGCTGGCTGTCGGTGGCGATCGGCGTCGGCGCCATCGTCGGCCTGGTGCTGGTCGGCCGCTTCCTGCTCAACCCGCTGTTCCGCGTGCTGGCCGAATCGAAGGCGCGCGAAGTGATGACCGCCGCCGCATTGCTGGTGGTGCTGGGCGCGGCGCTGCTGATGCAGTTGTCCGGCCTGTCGATGGCGATGGGCGCATTCCTGGCCGGCGTGCTGCTGAGCGAATCCACCTTCCGCCACCAGATCGAAGCGGACATCGAACCGTTCCGCGGCATCCTGCTCGGCCTGTTCTTCCTCAGCGTGGGCATGGCGCTGGACCTGGGCGTGGTGGCCGGCAACTGGCAGCTGATCCTGGGCCTGGTGCTGGCGTTGATGGCGGCCAAGGCGCTGTGCATCTACGTGGTCGCGCGCATCATGGGCAGCGACCACGCGCAGGCGCTGGATCGCGGCGTGCTGATGGCGCAGGGCGGCGAGTTCGCTTTCGTGCTGTTCTCCGCCGCGGCGTCGGCCGGCGTGATCAACCTGGAGATCAATGCCAACTTCACCGCCGTGGTGGTGCTGTCGATGGCGCTGACCCCGCTGGTGGTGCTGGTCTACAAGCGCATCGCGCCGAAGCCGACGGTGAACATGGATGGCGTGGACGAGGCCGAGGGCCTGTCCGGCAGCGTGCTGCTGATCGGCTTCGGTCGCTTTGGCCAGGTCGCCAGCCAGTCGCTGCTGGCGCGCGACGTGGACGTGACCATCATCGACAACGATGTGGAGATGATCCAGAGCGCGGCGCGGTTCGGTTTCAAGATCTACTACGGCGACGGCACGCGGTTGGATGTGCTGCATGCCTCCGGCGCGGCCACTGCGCGTGCGATTGCGGTGTGCGTGGACAAGGCCGAGGCCGCCGACCGCATCGTTGAACTGGTGGCGCACGAGTTCCCGCAGGCCAAGCTCATGGTGCGCTCGTTCGACCGCGAGCATTCGCTGCGGCTGATCCATGCCGGTGTCGATTTCCAGATCCGAGAGACCTTTGAGTCGGCGGTGCTGTTCGGCCAGGCCGCGCTGGTGGAGCTGGGTGCGGATGAGGATGACGCGGTGGAAATTGCCGCCGAGATCCGTCGTCGCGATGCCGAGCGTTTTGAGCTGGAGATTGCCGGTGGTGGTCTGAATGCCGGCGCGCGGATGATCTACGGCAACAGCCCGCAGGGCGTGCCGACGCCGACCCCGTTCACCGCCCCGAAGCGGGAGAGCAAGACGCTGAACCCGCAGGATGTGCCGGAAGAGGAAGAATAAAGCCCGGTAGTGCCGGCCGCTGGCCGGCAACCCCAGTGCACCATCCGTCGGTAGTGCCGGCCGCTGGCCGGCAGATGCGGTCACGTTCCGATGTCATGGGGTTGCCGGCCAGCGGCCGGCACTACCGGGTGGGGAATTGCCCATCCGGCGGTGGGCGAGGGGGCCTGAATCGGGGACAATAGCGTCCCCGCCGCCGCCGTCCCCCCGCTCCCGATGACCGATTCCGCCCCCCAGCATCCTGCCCGCATCCTTGATGGCCGCCGCATCGCCGAGGACCTGCTCGACAGCCTGAAGGTGCGCGTCGACGCCCGCGTGGCCGCCGGTGGCAGCCGTCCAGGCCTGGCCGTGGTGCTGGTCGGTGGCGACCCGGCTTCGACCGTGTACGTGCGCAACAAGCGCCGTGCAGCCGAGAAGGTCGGCATCGAGGCGCACGACTACGATCTGCCGGCCGGTACCACTGAAGCCGAGCTGCTCGACCTGATCGACCAGCTCAATGCCGATCCGAAGATCAACGGCATCCTGATCCAGCTGCCGCTGCCGGGCATCCCCGACGCGCGCCGGCTGATCCAGCGCATCGACCCGCGCAAGGACGTGGACGGCTTCCACCCGGAAAACGTCGGCCATCTGGCCCTGCGCGAGTTCGGCCTGCGCCCGTGCACCCCGCGCGGCATCACCACGCTGCTGGGCCACACCGACCAGCCGGTGCGCGGCCGCAACGCCACCATCGTGGGCGTGAGCAACCACGTCGGCCGCCCGATGGGCCTGGAGCTGCTGATCGCCGGCTGCACCGTGACCAGCTGCCACAAGTTCACCCCCAAGGACGTGCTGGAACAGGCCGTGCGCAACGCTGACATCCTGGTGGTGGCGGTCGGCCGCCCGGGCATCGTGCCGGGCGAGTGGGTGAAGCCGGGCGCGGTGGTGATCGACGTGGGCATCAACCGCTTGGATGACGGCCGGCTGGTGGGCGACGTCGGGTTTGAGGCGGCAGCCCAGCGGGCGAGCTGGATCACCCCGGTGCCGGGTGGCGTGGGCCCGATGACCGTGGCCACGCTGATGCAGAACACGTTGGAAGCGGCGGAAGCGCTGAGCTGACCTGCGGTTGGGGAGATCTGCCGTTGGTGGGTGCCGACCGTTGGTCGGCACAATGCCGGGGCAGGCCGATGACCCGCTCCTGGTAGGTGCCAACCTTGGTTGGCACACATCCATCAGGGCCATCGGCCCATCCGGGTACCGGTGCCGGACGGGTCGTGCCAACCAAGGTTGGCACCTACCCGAGGCAATTTCCGGGTGGTTTGGATGCCCCGCATGATCCGCTCCTGGTAGGTGCCAACCTTGGTTGGCACACATCCATCAGGGCCATCGGCCCATCTGGGGTACCGGTGCCGGACGGGTCGTGCCAACCAAGGTTGGCACCTACCAAAGGCGGTATGCCGTCGGCCCCGACCGCCCCCTGAACCAATCACCGCCCGCGCGACACTGCGTCGCATCTACCCCCTGCCACACGGCGCGAAAACAGGGTAAAATGTCGCGCTTCCCCACATCTCGGGTATGCCGATGCTGCGCATCCAGGCTGAAGCACTCACTTACGACGACGTCTCGCTCGTCCCCGCCCATTCGACCATCCTGCCCAAGGACGTCAACCTCGAAACGCGGTTGACTCGCGACCTGAAGCTGAAGCTTCCGATCCTGTCTGCAGCCATGGATACCGTCACCGAAGCCCGCCTGGCCATCGCCATGGCCCAGCTCGGCGGCATGGGCATCATCCACAAGAATCTCAGCCTGGAACAGCAGGCCGCGGAAGTGGCCAAGGTCAAGAAGTTCGAGGCCGGTGTCATCCGCGACCCGATCACCGTCGGCCCGGAAACCACCATCCGCGACGTGCTGGCCCTGACCCAGGCGCACAACATCTCCGGCGTGCCGGTGGTGGGCAGCGACGGCCTGCTGGCCGGTATCGTGACCCACCGCGATATGCGCTTTGAAACCGAGCTGGACGATCCGGTCCGCCACATCATGACCAAGAAGGATCGCCTGATCACGGTCAAGGAAGGCGCCGCCTCTGACGAAGTGCTGCAGCTGCTGCACCGCAACCGCATCGAAAAGGTGCTGGTGGTCAATGACTCGTTCGAACTGCGTGGCCTGATCACCGTCAAGGACATCCAGAAGAACACCGACTTCCCCAACGCTGCCAAGGATCTGTCGACCCGCCTGCTGGTCGGCGCGGCCGTCGGCGTGGGTGGCGATACCGATCGCCGCGTGGAAGCGCTGGTCGCCGCCGGCGTGGACGTGATCGTGGTCGATACCGCGCACGGCCACTCGCAGGGCGTGCTGGACCGCGTCAGCTGGGTCAAGAAGAACTTCCCGAACGTGCAGGTCATCGGTGGCAACATCTGCACCGGCGAAGCCGCACTGGCGCTGCTGGACAGCGGCGCGGACGCAGTCAAGGTCGGCATCGGCCCGGGCTCGATCTGCACCACCCGCGTCGTCGCCGGCGTCGGCGTGCCGCAGGTCACCGCCATTGATCTGGTGGCCGAAGCGCTGCAGGACCGCATCCCGCTGATCGCCGACGGTGGCATCCGCTACTCGGGCGACATCGGCAAGGCGCTGGCCGCCGGTGCCTCGACCATCATGGTCGGCGGCCTGCTGGCCGGTACCGAGGAATCGCCGGGCGAGACCGAGCTGTACCAGGGCCGTTCGTACAAGAGCTACCGCGGCATGGGTTCGCTGGCTGCGATGGAGAAGGGGTCGAAGGACCGCTACTTCCAGGACGCCGCCACCGCCGACAAGCTGGTGCCGGAAGGCATCGAAGGCCGCGTGCCGTACCGCGGCCCGGTGGGCGGCATCATCCACCAGCTGATGGGCGGCCTGCGCGCCACCATGGGCTACGTGGGCTGCGCCACCATCGAAGACATGCGCAGCAAGCCCAAGTTCGTGAAGATCAGCGGCGCCGGCCAGCGTGAGAGCCACGTCCACGACGTGACCATCACCAAAGAGCCGCCGAACTACCGCGCCTGATGCGCTTGCGAACTGCTCTTGCGATTACGGGCAGCCTGCTGATGGCAGGCTGTTCGTTGTCCGAACCGCCGCCGCGCTCCGGGTCTCCGGGCGCGGCGGTTTCGCAATTGCAGGACGTGCAGGCGTGCCAGAACGCGTTCTCGCTGCCGAAGGGCTGGCAGGTGCAGGCCGCTGGCGAGCAGCGCTGGCTGCTGAAAGGCACCGGCGAGCGCCCGCTGCAGGTCACCCTGCAATGCATTACCGAACTGCTGCACGGTCCGGATGATCCGGCGCTGACGCCGGTACTGGGCGCGCTGGAGCCGGCACGAATGAGCGTGCAATGGGCGTCCTGGGGCGCTGCGGAGTCGGGCTTCTCGATGGCGGCGCTGCAGCGGCGCACCGTGCCCGGCACCGAAGTGCAGGAAATCGCCGAGCTGCCGCGCGCTGACCGCTCCAACCCCAACGCACCGCATGGCCTGCTGATGCTGCGCTGGGACGAGGAAGACCCCTCACATATTCAACAACGCGAGGCGTTCATCGCCACGCTGACGCAGAGCCTTGAAGCGCCGGGCGCTGCGAAAAACACCACTGGAACGGCACCATGACCAACATCCATAACGACAAGATCCTCATCCTCGATTTCGGCGCGCAGTACACGCAGCTGATCGCCCGCCGCATCCGCGAGCTGGGCGTCTACTGCGAAATCTGGGCGTGGGACCACAACCCGGCCGAGATCGCGGCGTTTGGCGCCAAGGGCATCATCTTGTCCGGCGGCCCGGAATCGACCACGCTGCCGGGCGCCCCGGCCGCGCCGCAGGAAGTGTTCGACAGCGGCCTGCCGATCTTCGGCATCTGCTACGGCATGCAGACCCTGGCCGCGCAGCTGGGCGGTGCCACCGAAGCGGCTGACCAGCGCGAATTCGGCCACGCCGAAGTGAACGTGATCAACCCGGATGCACTGTTCAAGGGCCTGAGCGACCACGGCGGCGAGCCGAAGCTGAATGTCTGGATGAGCCACGGCGACCACGTCTCCGTTGCGCCGCCGGGCTTCACCATCACCGCCACCACCGACCGCATTCCGGTGGCCGCCATGGCCAACGAAGAAAAGCGCTGGTACGGCGTGCAGTTCCACCCGGAAGTGACCCACACCCTGCAGGGCCAGGCGCTGCTGCGCCGCTTCGTGGTGGACGTGTGCGGCTGCCAGACCCTGTGGACCGCCGCCAACATCATCGACGACCAGATCGCCCGCGTGCGCGAACAGGTGGGCGATGACGAAGTGATCCTGGGCCTGTCCGGCGGCGTCGATTCGTCTGTCGTGGCTGCGCTGCTGCACAAGGCCATCGGCGAGAAGCTGACCTGCGTGTTCGTGGATACCGGCCTGCTGCGCTGGCAGGAAGGCGACCAGGTGATGGCGATGTTCGCCGAGCACATGGGCGTGAAGGTGGTACGTGTGAACGCCGCCGACCGTTACTTCAACGCGCTGGAAGGCGTGAGCGACCCGGAAGCCAAGCGCAAGATCATCGGCAACCTGTTCGTTGAGATCTTCGACGAAGAGTCGAACAAGCTGAGCAACGCCAAGTGGCTGGCGCAGGGCACCATCTACCCGGACGTGATCGAGTCGGCCGGCAGCAAGACCGGCAAGGCGCATGTGATCAAGAGCCACCACAACGTGGGCGGCCTGCCGGAGCACATGAAGCTGGGCCTGGTGGAGCCGCTGCGCGAACTGTTCAAGGACGAAGTGCGCCGCCTGGGCGTTGAACTGGGCCTGCCGCGCACCATGGTCTACCGCCATCCGTTCCCGGGCCCGGGCCTGGGCGTGCGTATCCTGGGCGAAGTGAAGCGCGAATACGCCGAACTGCTGGCCAAGGCCGATGCCATCTTCATTGATGAGCTGCGCAAGGCGGACCTGTACGACAAGACCAGCCAGGCGTTTGCCGTGTTCCTGCCGGTGAAGTCGGTGGGCGTGGTGGGTGATGCGCGGGCTTATGAGTGGGTGATTGCGCTAAGGGCCGTGGAGACGATTGACTTCATGACGGCGCATTGGGCGCATCTGCCGTATGAGTTCCTGGGGACGGTGAGCAACCGGATCATCAATGAGTTGCGGGGGGTGTCGAGGGTGGTTTATGACATCTCGGGGAAGCCGCCGGCAACTATTGAGTGGGAATGAGTTGAAAGAACGAGGGCGCCGAGAGGCGCCCTTGTTGTTTGTGGTGTCCGCTAGCGCTTGGTCCAGTTCTACGCTGGCTTGTTAGCCGGGCCCCGCCGCCCTAGTATCGAGCTGTATCAGGGTGAAGCCCGCCATACGTTGCTTTGTGGATACTTCGTATAACAGGACCACGGGTCCGACTATTAGCTAGTTGGGGCGCACACCAATGGTGACTCGGTCCACGGATGAAGTCCGTAGTGAGTACATCTCCGCGATGGGGCAAGAGCTTGGGGCCAGCTTCTATGAGCTGTACCGAAAGCTCGTGGAACTTCACGTTCTTTGGCAACAGTACCGCCAGCTTTTTGGTGGTGATCCTGACACGGTCCACTTGCTTAATCGGACCTCTGGCCTGTTCTTCAAAATCGTTCAAGACGAGCTTTGGGACAGTGTTCTATTGGGTGTCTCTCGGATGACGGACCCGCCAACCACGGGCAAGAAGAAGAATCTTACGATCCAGTCTCTGCCTCCGTTAATCTCCGATACGGAGCTGCAGGGCGAGCTGCAGAATCTTTGTGACAAAGCATTAGTTGCAGCGGAGTTCGCTCGCGAGCATCGCAACAAGCGCATCGCTCATCAGGATCACGACTATCTCAGCAATCGTAGTTCCGATCCTCTGAGCGGAATTAGCAGGAAATTGATAGAGGAGATGCTCGCTGCACTAAGAGCCGTCTTGAATCGCTTAGATTTGCATTTTCGAGACAACACGGTAATTTATGAAGATTTCGTAGGCGAGAGTGGGGCAAGGCTCTTGGTCCATAAACTGAGGAAGATGGAGCAACTTCAAGGTGCGGCCAAAAGTGCGCCCTAATAGTTTATCCAGGCCGACGGCGCTCCGCGGCGCCGCTTAGATCATTGTCCGCTACCGGTCAAAAGCGGACGTGGCAGAGCCAGATAACGCGAACAGGAATGCTCGAGTCCGCTCTCGATCCATGGCGGATAGTTATCGCTCGCAGCACTTCTTTGACTTCCTTCCGCTTCCGCACGGACAAGGGTCATTCCGACCGACCTTCGGGGCGCCTCGCACGCCGCGGAACAAACGCTCATATGCCGCCTTCGGCTGGATGGGTTTGGGCATCCCGGCCGTGGCGGCATCGAGCGCGTCGTCTTGTGCCCAAGGCGCGGCCAGCCGCTGGCCAAAGCGCAGCTCGGAGTCTCCCGGTGTGAGGCACATGCCGAACCACAGGTCCGCCTTTTGCGCGTATTTGCGGCGCACGCAAAGTGTGGTTAGGTTCCGCATCGCTGCGGCATCGGACTCGTCGCTGATCAAGGCGGTGAACCCGCTGCGGTCGGGAAACATCAACGCCAAACTGTGCGGCTGCCCGTCTTGTGCAGAGCGCTGGGCCTGCCGGTCAATCATTCGGTTGAGGTTGTCTAAGGCCTCACTGCCCATCTCAAGAAGCTGGAATCCTTGGTCCAGCACCGCAGGTTCCGCCCGCGCTTGGATCTGGTTCAGGATGCGCCCGAGTGTGGTTTCCTCGTAGCGGGTCAGGATGCCATCGGGCGTCGCCAGTCCAGGCAATCCGCGCCGCCGTGCGGCCATGGCAACGTCCACGCCGGACGTGAAGTCCTCGGCGATGTGCACTATCGCCAGATTCCCCTCGAACCATAGGTTCTTCTTGAGGTGGTAACCCAAGATTGTCAGTTCCTGGGCGGCAAGGAGCTGCTCGTCATAACGCGCGCGCCGCGAGATGAAGCTCAAGAAGTACAACGGCGTCGCCAACAGTTCGGTGAGTACGTCGATAAGGAAGACGTCGGTGACCAAGGCCGCACGAACACGCGGGACCTCCCTCGTCTTCAAGAACTGGCGGGTCTGGAAGCTAAGCGCTGGATAGTGATCGCTGACCACGCAAAACATGAATATCTCGGTGACTTCCTTCGGCAGTTCGACGTCCGTCCCGTCTCCCTGTGCAAACCGGTAGCCGGGGGCGCCCAAGAGCTGAGCGCAGTCCAAGCCTTGGTCGTAGGCGTCCTGTACGCTCTTCTTAAAGTCATCTCGAATGATCTGGTCATTGCCCTTGCGCGCCTCGATAGTCAGTCGCTTGGATTTGGCCTGAACGATGATGGCCCGGTCGGCCCATAACACCATCACGTCAATTTCGCCGACCTTGATCTTGCCCTGCCAAATGTCGATGTTCTTAAGCACACGATCTGCGCCAAAGACGGCAGCCAGGCGCTCGGCGACGAAGTTCTCCGTGAATTCGCCCCGGTGCTTGTCGCGCGTGGGCTGGTACACCTTGTCGGGGAGCATCCAGAAGAAGGGCGACTCGTAGATCGATTCGGCCAGTGCGTAGTTCTGCAAACACACGAACTCGCCCGTCGGCAGCCGGAGAAGCGGCTTGGCGGCGACTACATTGAAATCCTGCAATCCGACAAAGCGCTCGTTGAGCTCACCTTCGGACGCAGTGAAGGCGAGCAAGATGCGCTCGACCAGCTCCGGATTGAGCCCGGCGTTAAGCGCAATCTCCGTCTGCGTCACGGAGAATGCCGGCAACATGGTCCACTGATCCGGGTGCATGTCGATCAGGTCGTCGCGCAGCCTCTCGAACCTCTCGGCATTCACACGGTCGATGGCTTCCGCCACCACGCAAGCTTGTTTGATCGTGAAGCCGACGTTGTTCTCCAGCCACGCCACATCGGCGGCATAACGCTGCGCTGCCAGGTCCAGGTACTGGAAGTTGTACGCAGATTCGGCGCCGTAGAAGATGGGCTCTCTCAGAACGGCGCCCGAATCGAATGGGTTGACTTCTTCGCCACGCTCCCGGCCAGCGATGACGTCCTTGAGCGAAAATGCGGCGGACAAGGCGCGGTGCAGCTCGCCGAGCAGTCGGTCGCTATCTTCGACGTAGCGCTGCTGGGCATGCGGCGGAGGCAATGCCCAGTCGATCGGCGACTTGAGCATCAGCCCGATCAGCGTAGATATCTCGGTGCGCGACAACCGCTCCGGGTTATGCATGACCTGCATGTCCTGCTCGGTCAGCTCCTCGCTGTAAAAGATCATGTTGTCGCGAAAGCACAAGTAGGCCAGCGCGTGGACGTAGCCCGGCTGCGCGCATACCGCTTGGAGATCGGCCAGGATTTCCGCCTCCGGACGAGCGGCAGCAGGTGGCTCCGACGGCGGGCAAACGGGTCGCATTCGGACGGGCGGCTTTCGGGGCATCATGGAAATCCTTTGGTAAGAGGGCGACAGCGAGTCTGACGCTCATTGAGCGCGAAGAGAGCACCAAAGTATTCCCAACATGCCTCGTCCGGTTCAACGGTAGCATCGACCAAGTGGGGTGCTGTACCACGCAATAATAGAATGCAGTCAGTTCGGCGCGTATGCCTGCCTCTGGCCGAAAGCGGACGCGCCTGCGGCAGACAGCGCTTCCAAGAATGCTAGCGTCCGCTCCCGACCCAAAGCAGACATCCGCGTAAGCGTGGACCTCGAACGCTAGCTGGCTTCGGTTCTACATCGGCTTGTTAACCGGACCCAATCGCCCTAAAATCGATTCGCGTCAAGGGGATAGCCCGCCATGCGGTGCGCTATGGATAAGTTGTATAGCCGGACCTAGGGGTCCGGCTATTAGATAGTTAGGCGCCATGAGAATTTCCAGCGAATTTTCTTGCAATTCCGTCATCTGGATAAGCAGCCTGCCGGATAACCAGATGGGCGCAACCAATCGTATGGTGGCGGCCATGGAGTCCCATTCGAGAGACTTAGGATTTGACTTTCAGCACGTCCCGATAAGTAGTCGGGAGGAGCTCAATAGACTGTTTGATGAGCTTGCGCTGCATGCAAGCCAGCGCAGCATGAAGCCTCTCATACATTTCGATACTCATGGAAACAGCGACTGCGGTCTCTACATAGATGGAGAAGATGTCTTCTACGACTGGAATAGTCTTGCAGAAAATCTTCGATTAATTAACATCAGTGCCGGAAATAACCTTGCCGTAGTTGGAGCAACCTGCTACGGGCTCCACGCCATAAAGCCTCTTAGCCTCACTATGGCAACACCCTTCTATCTGCTGCTTTCGCCGGAAGAAGAGGTAACCGCCGGATTTCTTGAGGAGAACGTTCCAAGCTTTTATCGATCACTATTCGAGATTGGCTCCATCGACTCTGCCTTTGCTCATCATCTTTCAGAGAAGTTCAAGTTCTTCCACTGTGAGAAGATGTTGTTCCTTGTAATTTCTCGCTATATAACGCAACAATGCAAGGGCAAGGGGGGTGCGGCCCGCAGGGAAAGATTGCTCACGGAGATATTTTCTCAAGGAATGGAAAATACGTCCGAGAATCGCAAAAAAATAAGAGCCATGCTCAAAAATGGTCTTCAACCAAATCAAAGCCTGATAGATCGCTTTGCAGGCAGGTTCCTCATTGGGCGCCAGTGCAGCTTCAACATTACCGACCTCTTAGATTTCGTGGGTGATGCGAGTGGAGCATAACAGTTCGTTCAGGTCGAAGGCGCTTCGCGGCTCGACTTAACTCTGGCGTTAGGCCTATATGAAATTCCGCCATCACCATCGGGAAAAATAATGACAGGCAAGGAAGAAATAGCCGTATTTGATGCAGGTCACCTCGTTTCACCAATCGGTGAACTCAATGCGCAGTTAGAAGGTTATCTCGTAAACGTTGGGCTCCCCGTGAGTGATGTTGTTGCACCAATTTCTGAAAGAAAAAAGGTCATTGCACAACTCGCTGATGCTCTGGAAATCCTTCCGCACGCTGATCGCGGAAAAGCCCACTACCTATCGCGCTTTACGATTGCAATTGCTGCCGGGCTATTTGATGGTGCGCTAAATTATCTCTGGGACGAAACCGTCAGGGCTCTTCGCCGCCAAGTTGTTAGCTTTGATATTCAATATTTTTATTCGGTTGCCGAGAAAATAAGCTCCCGCTATAAGTCGTTATCAAAGCCAGAAGAGATCGATCAAGTTGGCGAGCACGACCTATTGGAAGGGTGTCGCCGAATTGGCTTGGTAACCGATGTTAATTACCAGCGATTGGAGCATGTTAATTACATGCGAAATCATGCCAGTGCGGCACACCCAAACGACAACGAAATCGATGGTTACGAAATGCTCGGGTGGCTGACAGTATGTCTTAAGCATGCTATCACCGCAGAGCCAGACCTTTCTTTAATTTCCATCAAGCAACTTCTCCAGAACATCCGTACGGTAGCCATCCCAAGTGGGGACTTCTCCGCAATCGGTTATGATTTGGCAAAACAGCCGCAAGAGCGGATTGATGACTTCCTCTGGGCGCTATTTGGTATCTACACGGATGATAAATCCGCCCAGCATGCAAGAGATAATATCGAAGGCATTAGCCCGGCTGTCTGGGTTGCGGCAACCGAAGACAGAAAATACGAAATTGGTGCCCGGTTTGGAATGCTCCGAAAAAATGGTGAAGTTGCGAAAAAGAACGCTTGCCAGAAATTCTTAGAAGTGGTAGGCGGTCTCGCATACAAAGATGAAGACAGCCTTGCCGGCGAGCTGATAGAGAAGCTTGAAAACCTATATCGCGCGCACTTCGGATCAAACAACTTTTATAACGAATATCCCCACGCAAAAGCACTTAATGAGAGCTTGCCCGCGACTGGAAAAATCCCTCGTGCGGCTCGGGCAATGTGGGTCAAGATAATTTCCATTTGCTATGTCGGGAATGGGCATGGGTACCGGCAAGGAGTGGACGAGCAAGCCCTCCCGTACTACCAAGACTACGTAAGTAATTTCACCGAAGCAGAGGCGGTTGAGTTCATCAGGCTCTTCTTAGAGCCCGAGTTTGCGAGCCCGCTATCGCGAAGCACGCCCGATAAGCGAGTTCGCGATTTGGCAGCGATTTTGAAGGCCAAGCACATGAACGTTCATTTGCAGCGAGCGCTCGATTTAGTTATTACTGCTCCAGCGAAGACGTTATATGGTCTCCACAATACGACAGATTTCAAGACAGTTTCACCCAATCTCCCGGCCTAACAAATTGCTCCAGGGACTGCGAGAAAGCTGCGCCTTTTCTCCGGCCCCGAACTCAAACGTTGGTCGATGTCCGCTTCTGGCCGGAAGCGGACGTTGTTCGATGTGACACTAGACGAAGTCTGCCGTAAGCATACTTCGGGAAGCAGATCACTCCGGTCTCACCTCGTGGCAAGCCCATTCAACCAACCCGCGGCAAGCCAGAAACAACCCATCAACCATCCCCTCATCCAAATGCCGCTCCGGCTCCGCTGCCACTCGGCAGC
>DQIG01000094.1:0-8036 GCA_003525885.1 Stenotrophomonas sp. | reverse complement strand
CTCGGCAGCGGTCTGCCGCGTGCAGCAGCTCCAGCACCGTAAGCGCACCCACCATCGCGCGCTCGCTCCTGGCCAGACTCACGCGGCGACCGGGTGACACATCGGTTTCCGGCCACGGGTGCCCATCAGCACCTTCGCAGCCGCGCATGCGCTTGAGGATGCCTAGCAGGTAGTTCAGGTCGGGCAGGGAAGCGTCGTCGTTGATGGGCTCAACAGCGGTGTACGAAGAGAAGCTCTCGGATTCGCTCATGGCGTCGGTTTCCTTGGCTGTGCTTAACAGCGCCACCGCGTAGCGGGGTGGCGGACGATGCGTGGCTGCAAACCGGGATGAAATAGCACCATAGACCGGTGGGCCCGAGGACCCCCACGCACCGCCCGCCATACAGGCCGACGGATTGCCCGCCGGCACCGGTTAAGGACGGTGCCGACGGGCAAGCGCAAACTACAGGTGCATCTCTCATCACGGGTTTGCAGACCCGCTGCCACCCTTTTTCGGTGGCGCGCCATGGTGTTTACGCAGCCGCTTCGAATGCCAATAGAAATTCGCGAAGGAATCGCGGAACTCGAGAGCGAAGAACTATTGTGGCACGCACCATTCGTGCGGCACGCGACACCGCCAGACGCATTCGCGCAGCTGCTCTGTCGATTCCGATTCGAACTGACGCAATCGCCCGCGCCACACGCGAATAGCGCGACGGCCTTCTTTGCAACAGTTCTTAGTTCGCCTCAGCTGGTAACAGTGCCCGATCAGCCGCGCGCCCCGAAAATCGGTTCAAACACGACACCCCCGGCAGGCAGCGCAGTCTCAACCATCCCCATCCACCCCAAGATTCCTCACCAACAACTCAATCATCGCCCGCGCCGCCGCCGCCTGCCGCCGATGCGGCGCATAGATCACTGAGAACGGCCTTGACCGCCCCCGCAGTTGCGGCAGCACTTCCACCAACTGCCCACGCTGCAGCCGCTCACGCACGATGAACTCGTAGCTCTGGCAGATGCCGATGCCCTGTTCGGCCAGCGACACCACGCCCAGCACATCGTCGGAGGTCTCGATGGACGAGCGTGGCAGCCAGTCCACGTCGCGCCCGTCGTCGCGGAAGATCCACGGCGCCAGCCGCCCGGTACGCGGCATCACGAACGGCAGGCACAGGTGCTGCTGCAGATCGTCCAGCGTCTGCGGCGTGCCCCGGCGTTGCAGGTAGTCCGGCGCGGCCACCAGCAGCAGAGGGGCGTCTTCCAGCTTGCGCGCCACCAGCCCGCTGTCCGGCAGCTGGCCCAGGCGGATGGCCAGGTCGAAGCCTTCGGCCACCAGGTCCACGTTGCGGTTGGTGATGTTCAGTTCCACCTGCACCTGCGGGTACTGCTGCGCAAAGCGCGCCAGCACGGGCGGCAGCCGGTAGTGGCCATAGGTGGTGGGCACGCTCAGGCGCACGCGGCCGGCCAGCGCACCGTCCTGGGCCAGTACGTCGCGTTCGGCGTCGTCCAGCAGGCCGAAGGCGGTGCGCACCTGTTCCAGATAGAGCCGCCCGGCGTCGGTCAGGCCCACGCGGCGGGTGGTCCGCTGCAGCAGCTGCCGGCCCAGCCGCGCTTCCAGGCGGGTGACCGCGCGGCTCAGCACCGAGGGCGTGGTGGACAGCGCCACCGCGCCGGCCGTGAACGAGCCGTGCTCGACCACCGCCAGGAACACCTCCACATCGCCCAGGTAGTCGAACTTGCGGCTCATTTGGCTCTCCGGGGAACAGATGTTTTGCGATGGGGCCAATTTATCGCCGCTGGGGCGATGAATAAAGTGGCCGCCATTCCCCGATAGGAGCTCCCCATGAACCTGATGACCCGGCTGGCGGCAGCGCTGGCCCTGACCCTGGCCGCCAGCGGCGCGCAGGCCGCCAACGTGCTGGTGGTGCTGTCCGACGAGAACCACCTGGACCTGAAGGACGGCAAGGTGCTGTCCACCGGCTTCTATCTCAACGAGTTGATGCAGCCGGTCAAGCTGCTGCTGGACGCGGGCCATGAGGTGACCTTCGCCACGCCGCAGGGGCGGGCGCCAACGGTGGATGCGTCCTCGGTGACGGCGGCGTACTTCGGCAACGATGCCGCGCAGTTGAAGTTGCACAAGGAGCTGCTGGAGAAGCTGGCGCTGACCTCGCCGACGGCCTCGCCGGTGGTCAGCCTGGCGCGCATCGAGCAGCAGGGCTACGCGCGTTTTGATGCGGTCTACATTCCCGGTGGCCACGCACCGATGCAGGACCTGCTGAAGAACCCGGCGCTGGGCCGGCTGCTGGCCGACTTCCACCAGCACAACAAAACCACCGCGCTGGTCTGCCACGGGCCGATCGCGCTGCTGTCCACGCTGCCGGATGTGGGTGGTTTCGTGGCAAAGCTGGAAACCGGTGCGATGCCGGCCACGCCGAAGTGGATCTACAGCGGCTACCAGATGACGGTGATCAGCAACCAGGAAGAAGAGCAGGCCAAGCCGCTGCTGGGCGGTGGTGAGATGAAGTTCTACCCGCAGACCGCGTTGCAGCAGGCGGGTGCGAAGTTCAGCAGCAACACCACCCCGTGGACGGGGCATGTGATGGTGGACCGCGAGCTGATTACCGGGCAGAACCCGGCTTCGGCGTTGGAAGTGGGGCAGCGGTTGGTGGAGCGGTTGAAGTAGGGCGGGGCTACACAGCAGGTTGCCAGCCTTGTGGGCCGAGGGGCCAGCGCCTCAGCCTGTCTATGGAAACATCAACGTGGTCGTTACAGAGGGAATCAGCCCGCCACGCGTGCTGTTCCTGACAGATCTTCTATTTCGGAAAGCGCGTGACGCGTTACGGCCCAATCGCCGGCGTGCCTGATCGCTACGCCTCCGGCCGCTGTCCAGGCATCACAGTTCTCTTTGAAATCATCGATCAGAACATCGCCCGGCTGGTGCATGAAGAGCGGCTTGTGCCTGCCGCCGAGCACAGGCAACACCAGGCAGGTTGCTGACAGGTGCTCGCGGACCCACTGCCGCTTCTGCATGGCAGCGAGTGGATAGTTCGATTTCGGGCAGGCCGTGAGAATCACCGGGTTCAAGTGGTGGATGCTGTGGAAAAACTCCACTGCACCTTGCATCGGCGGAAGGTCGCGGAAATACGACGGGTGGTTGTTGATGTGCGCCCACATTTCATCGTCGGCAAGCAAGCGATGGTCCAGGCCAAACAGGGCTGGAAATGCCGCGTCGAAGTCGGCCATTACACCATCAAGATCTACGTAGATTGTGCGTCTGGATGCACTCGATCCATCTGTGCACTGCTTCGCGAGCGGGTCCATCATCGGTATCGACTTCACATCATCAGCGTTCATTAACGCGTTCTCCTCTCAAGAGTGGGCTTTCTTCTTCATCGGTTCCCCAGTAGCGGGGCAAAGTGTTTGGCGATTGCGACAAACATGGCAGCAATCGCGATGCTGCCGACGTCGGTCCAGGCCGAAAGGGTGACGGCCTGCAACCCGGCGCGCATGTGGAAAGCCAGTAGGCCTTCAGGGGTCCATCAGGCGCTGCAACAGCGGGACAGTGTGCGGCGCCGCAGCCCCACGATACGGGCACCACCGGCCAAAATTGAAACTAAGTTGAAACTCGCATCACGGTGTCGCCCACCGGTTGGTGCCGTAATCGGCACGCTTGAAATGCGGAATATATCGTGGCGCTTCGCCAACCAAGGAGCAATCTGGCGCGCTGGTGACTGGATAATCCCCGGGCGCTACGGAAGGGCTGAACGGAGATATACCTGTGGCGCTCGTTCCAGACTCAATCCAAGAACGTCACTGAACATGGATGCTCAGGCGCACTCAATATAGCACGCCGATCAGTGCCAGCGGCCTGAACCCGCTCGATCTCCAGTAGTTTGATTGGGCATTGCGGGGTTGCCATGGCACCATGGCGGATCGGCTTCGTCCTTTGGGGTGGCGTCGTTTTCCCAGGGAAGCCTTCAACACGACATGCGAACGTCCATCCTCTTCATTCTCTCCGCGCTCTGCCTGACCCTGTTGTCTGGCTGCGCCAGCGGGCCGGATTACCACCATTCCAATCGCGAGATCACCAGCGCGTTCGTGGCCGACGACGGCAAGCTGTATCTGCTGCCGGTCTATGACGAGCCGATGCGCTTCGACGCCGCGCCGTTCCGTGATTACCGCGCCCTGATGGACAGCCCGTTGCGCGAGGCCGTGGTCTGCGCGCAGCTGTACTTCCGTGAGGACTGGCGCGTGCCGGCCGACAGGGCCAAGGTGCATGGCAGCTACGCGCTGCTGCTGCGGCCGGAGCAGGTGACACCGGAACAGGCGGCGCAGTTCAAGCTGGAGCGGTTGGAGATCAGCCCACGGGTGGCCAAGGCCATCGATGCGTTGACGCGCCGGCCGTACATCCTTGAAGCCCGTAGCCGTTACGAGCTGGCGGCCAACCCGGACTGCAACCTTTCCAGGCAGGGCGGCAGCTATTACAGCGCGCTGTTCGAGAGTGATGGCGAGCGGGTGAAGCTGCCGGATGCTGCGGCGCTGGCCGCGAAGGCGAAGCTGCCGCAGTCGATTACCGCGCGGGCTGAGCGGATCCGACCGGACGATACGGACAAGCCGGGCGTTGGGACGGCGGCAGGCAAGGTGCTGGGCGCGGCGTTGGTGCCGGTGGCGGTTCCGGTGTTTGTGTTGAGCCTGCCGTTTTTGGGGCCGGATCATTGGAAGTGATGGGGCGTTAAGGCCCAAGCATCCACGTGTGGCGTGGATTTACCTCGGATGACCGTCAGGTGGGGCGCTCAGGCCTCCACCTCTACCGCCTGTTCAACCGCTGCCGCGCGCTGCAGTCGGGCCCTGAAGTAGGCGGCAACCTGCGGGTCGGTCGCGTAGACGTAGCAGCCCTTCATCCCTCGGGTCATCAAGGTGCGGTAGGTGTTCTTGATGATGGTGTCCGCAAGCTCGGCGGCATGGGCGGGATGGGACTTTGAGAGCTTCACGTACCCCAACATGGTCTTGTCGTGCCGAGCGCGCGCGCGTGGCACTGTCTTGAGGGTGCCGTTTTCCATGGCGAGGTCCGGTCCGATGATTACCCCGATGTAGTCGACTTCCAGCCCCTGGCTGGTGTGGATGCAACCCACCTGGTCAATCGAGTCTGGGGAGACGATCCAAGGGATTTCAGCGTCGTTGAGGTTCCATTGCCGCTGATAGCTGCCGATGACAATATCCATCTCCTTATCGTTCTTCTTGCTTTTCCACGGCCAACAGTAGCCGGCTACGACGCGTGCACGGTTGGCGGTGTTCTTTGCTTCGATGGCGGCATGAAGCGCGGATGGGTCGTTGAAAATCCGGAAGTCGTAACTGATCTCGTCCAGCGTGGTGTTTGCGGTTGGGCGGATTTGAAGCACGTCATCCAGCCATGCCAGATAGCCGTCCGAGCCTGCACAGCGGAACTGCGAAGACAGCGCGTATTCCTCTACGGTGGCACCACGGGCGACCGCAAATTCCCGAATGGCTTCCTTGGTGCCAATATCCTTGAGCGTGACCCGTTGGTCTTCATCAATGAAGAACACACTGCACCGGGCGGCATTGATCAGCTCCATGATCTGGTTCTTGCCCTCGTTTCCGTAGAATCCGCCTTGCTCGGTAAGCCGGTGCGCTTCATCGACGATCAGAGCGTCGAAGTCGTTCTGAGGGGAATCGATGAACTGGCCGGAGCCGTCAAAAAGCTGGTGCAGATGTGCGTTGTCTTTTGATTTTCCGAGCGAGCGACTGTAGACCGCACGTGGTGCGGCATTCTTCGAGACGTACCTGACGTTCAGGCCATTGCGCAGCGTGGCAAGAAGATTCACGGCGACGACTGACTTGCCTGTGCCCGGACCACCCTCAACGATGATGACACGAGGTTTTCCGTCAGCATGTGCTTGCGTGCATGCTGCCTTGGCGGCTTCGAACACGTGTTTCTGCTCGTCAAGCAAGGTAAAAGCGTTGTTTCCCGATAGCAGCCGATACACTTCGTCGGCGAGCACCTTGGAGGGACGGATGCGGCTGCTGTCCAGTTCGGCCAACACCGGGAGGCCATTGCCCTTGCTTGTGTATCGACTAATGAAGCTACGCAGCCTCTCAAGTTCAGGCGTGCCCTTGAGGAAGAGTGGGGCGCGCTGGATGTAGGGCTGATAGTGCGGTGAGTTGATGACGCCGTCTGGCTCGTACTCGTGCAAGTAGGCGCAAGGGTGCAGTTGGAGCCTTCCTTCATGGACGGCCTCATTGAAGCCTTCCAGGAATGCTGCATAGGACCAGGCCTGATAGCTTGGATGGACGCGCAGGTTGCCGCTGTGCAGCTCGATCATGGCGTCGCGACTGGACGGTTTGACGGCTGGCCACTGCTTGAGTTCTACGATGATGACGTGTGGCGAACCATCTTCGGCATGCCCGGTCAGGACAACATCGATGCGCTTTCGCGACTGCGGAAGAATGAACTCCACAGCCACGCCGATGTCCCCAGGAATGGAAGGGTCGTTCAGCGCACGCGCGACATATCCCAGTGAGACGCGCCAGGATTTGACTTCGGAACCGCTGACCTTGGTGTTGGTCGCTGCCTTATAGCTGGCAAGGATGACCTGGTCGATCTCCTGATCGTTGCACTGACGAAGGAAGGTGTCCTTGTCTGCTTGATAGACGATCATGGCTGCACCAGCTTGTTGTACTTGGTGCTGACGCCACGCGAGAGGTCGACCGGGTACTTGGTGGCATTCATGGCCAGCTTGCCGCTGACGGCTTCATTCAGGTCGATGCCGAGCACGTCCGACAGCCGGATGAGGTACAGGGCTACATCGGCGATCTCATCGCGCACCGCCTTGGCGGTCGCTTCAGAGGACGCTGCCTTGAAGGAGTCGGCCTCGGTCATCCACTGGAATATTTCGTTCAGCTCTCCAACTTCGCCAGAGAGGGCCATGACAAGGTTCTTGGGGGAGTGGAACTGCGCCCAATCACGGGCTTCGGCAAATTCCTTGAGCGCTTGGGCAGCGCCCTGAACCTCGACAAGAGGGTGTTCCATGGCATGGCCTTATACGACACGATTTGGCCAATTCTACCCATCCCGACGGGGCGTAAGCGACATTTCGCTCTTGATATCCAGGCAAGCAGCAAGGGCGCCGCTGGGCGCCCTTGTGGGTGGAGCGATCAGGCGACGGTTGGCCGCCGAGGTGTCAACCTTGGCACCTCTGCCTACCACCAGCTACACAGCTTGCCCGCCAATGCTCCCAGGCCTTGGTATCAATGCCAGCCTTCATCGCAATGCCTTGCAGCTCCTCCCAGCTCCTCGGCGAAGGCGCGGCCAGCAGCCCGCGCATGAAGGCCTGCATCTTCGCTTCGCCCACTTGCTTCTCCAGCGAGAGCAGCAGCAAGGGGGCATAGACATAACGATACATCTCACCCAGGTCCGAGCTGCCATTGATGGCATCGAATGCCGGCAGCGGCGTGCTCTGCTTGTCGACGGCCGCCTGCAACCCCGCAACATAGCGGTCGGCTGCCGCATCGCCACTGATCTCGCGCAGCGCTTTGATCGACAGGAACTCAGCGCTGGATTCCAGCAGCACCCAGAAGTAGGGCCCCTGCGGACGGTTGAGCGTGCCGAAGTAGTAATGGCCCATTTCGTGCGCAATGTACTGCACGCGGCGGTCGGCGTTCTCGCCTCCGGCCAGCAGTGAATCGGCCACGTTGCCGATGCTGCCGCTCATGGCGATGGTCGGCCAGGTGGCAAAGCCCCATTCGCTGCCTTCGCGGTCGCGCTCGATCTGGTTGAGCGTGACCATGCGCAGGAAAGTGGGGCGGTCGGCCAGCGGCACGCCCATGTAGCGGCTGTGCACGTCGGCTACTTTCTGTACGGTGCTGGACAAGGCATCGACCTTGGCCGCGGGCAGGGTCTCGTTGAGGATGGTGACCTGCGCGGTGCGGGTGATCGGGCCGCTGCCGCCGAACAGCAGGATCGGCCGCGCGTTGTCGCTGCGGAACCGGCCCTGTGCGCCTTCGATGGCCGGGCTGCCGTTGAGATACAGGAAGCGGCAGCC
>DQIG01000245.1:1725-3638 GCA_003525885.1 Stenotrophomonas sp. | reverse complement strand
CGCTGCGTGACAGCGGCAGCCTGGCGGCGGTGCTGGGCCTGAGCGTGCTGGTCAGTGCCGGCCTGCTGGCGGCCTGGCGCACCTGGCCGTTGTGGAACGATGTCGAACGCCTTGATGGCAGCCTGGCCCAGCACTGGCAGGCCCTGGCCGGGCGCGACCTGACCGCCTGGCGTGGCCTCGGCGTGGCTGCGCTGGTGATCGCGCTGTCCGCGCTGGTGGTGCTGCCGGCCTGGCCCGGCCTGCTGCCGGATAGTGCACGTTGGCCGGCCGCGCTGGCGGTCGTGCTGCTGTCGCCGTTGCTGCACCTGCTGCTGCAGCGGGTCGCGCCCGCGCCGCTGGTGTCGTTGCGGTCCAGCCCGTTGGCAGCGTCCAGCGGTGACCACGAACCGATGTTCCCGGCGGCGGCCGAAACCGTGCCGCTGGAGGCCATGGCGCCACAGGAACTGACGCCGGCGCTGTATGAAGCCGCCCGCCAGGGCCGCATCGAGCGGGGCCTGCAGCTGCTGCAGGCGGGAGCCGATCCGTATGCGCTGCCGGACCCGAACTGGCGTGACCAGCGCAGCCTGGCGGTGCTGGCCGCGGTGCTGCCGGACCTGCGCCTGCTGCGCGAACTGATTGCTCGCGGCGTCGATGTGAATGCGCCGCACCGGGGCATGACCCCGCTGCTGGCCGCGACCCGCGACAGCTGGCATGGCCGCCCCGAAGCGGTGATGACCCTGCTCGCCAACGGCGCCGACTCGCGTGCCACCGACAGTGATGGCAACACCCCGCTGCACCATGCCGCACGCAGTTCCGACCCGGGCGTGGCTGCGCTGCTGCGCGATGCCGCTGCCGAAGTCGATGCGCTGAACCGCGATGGCTGGTCGCCGCTGGCGGTGGCCTGCCAGGTCGGCAACTGGCGCCTGGCCCGCTTCCTGCTCGAACGCGGTGCACGCAGCGAACCGGCCGAAGGCACCCCGGTGCTGCTGGCCGCCGCTGCCACCGAGGACGACGATCCGGCCGGCGTGCAGCTGCTGCTCAAGCACAAGGCACGGGCCGACGCACGCGATCGCCAGCGACGCAGTGCGTTGCACGAGGCGGCCCTGGCCGGCCACGTGGAGATCATCGGCGTGCTGCTTGGCGCCGGCGCCAATCTGGAAGCGCGCGATGCACTGGGGCGCACGCCGTGGCTGGAAGCGGCCCGTGCCGGCCGTGCCGCCGTGGTCGAGCACCTGCTGCCGCACAAGCCGGACCTGGTCGCGGTGGACGGCGAAGGCCGCAATGCGGTGCAGCTGGCGGCGATGGCCGAGGATGTATCGCCGCTGCTGATCAAGCGCCTGGTCGAGCTGGGCATCGCTGCCGATGCCGCCGATCCGGTCGGCCGGCGCGCGGTGGACTACGCTGCCGAAGCGGGCCGCTGGGCGATCGTCGCACTGCTGGACCCATCCTATCCGTTGCCGGCCGCCGTCAGCGATGGCCTGGCCGAGCGCGGCGAAGCCGCCAGCGCCAGCGGCCTGCTGCCGGACCGTCCGCCGCTGACCCTGCTGCGCGAAGCACTGGGCTTCGGCAACACCGAAGGCATGGCTGCGCTGGCCAGGTTGTGCCAGCCGGAAGAACTGGGCGGCCTGCTGCTTGATCCGGAACTGGCGCTGGAGCCGCGCGCGGTCGATTGGCTGCTGGTCCACGGCGCCGATCCCTACGTGCGCGATGCCTGCGCCGATACCCCGATGTTCGCGCTGCTGTCGCGCGGCATCGATGCGGTGCCTGCGTTGCAGGTGATGCTGCAGCGTGGCCTGTCGCCGGCCGGTCGGGGCGGCCTTGCGCGCTTCCTTGCTGCCTGCGCGCAACATGATCAGGCCGCACGTGGCCTGGAACAGCTGGCGCTGGAACTGCTGGAGCGTGGCGCCGATCCGTTCGCCGCCTCGCCGGCGGGT
>DQIG01000245.1:1094-1532 GCA_003525885.1 Stenotrophomonas sp. | reverse complement strand
CTGGGCTGGCTGCGCCTGCAGCAGGCCCTGCTCAAGGCTGGCGTCGATCGCGAAGCGCGCGACAGCCATGGCATGACCGCACTGCACCTGGCCACCGCACTGGCCCGCGAAGGCGCGCTGAAGCTGCTGGTGCAGCATGGTGCCTCGCCGGAAGCACGTGCCGCCGACGGCCAGACGCCGCTGGGCGTGGCGCTGTCGATCGGTCGCCGCGATCTGGCCGACTGGCTGGACTGGCGGGTATGGCCGTTGCCGCGCCGCACCCTGCGCGAGGCCGATCTGCCGGCTGCTGCGATGGCCGGTGATGTGGACGCCGTGCGCCGCCTGATCGATCTGGGATTTGCCGTCGACGCGGTCGACGCACAGGGCTGCACCGCGCTGCTGCGTGCGGCCGGTGGTGGCCACCTGGCCGTGACCGACCTGCTGCTGGCGCGCGGTGCG
>DQIG01000245.1:0-939 GCA_003525885.1 Stenotrophomonas sp. | reverse complement strand
CCTGCTGCTGGCGCGCGGTGCGGATCCGCAGCACGCCGCTGCAAGCGGTGCGACGCCGCTGTCGGCGGCGGTCAGCATGCGCCAGGTGGACATCGTTTCGGCCCTGCTCGATGCCGGCGCCAAGCTGGAACACCGCCTGCCGGGTGGGGTGACCGTGCTGATGCTGGCCTCGGCGCTGGGCCTGCCGGACATCGTCGCGCGCCTGCTCACCGCAGGTGCCGACGTGCACGCCGGTGACGCGCAGCAGCTGGGTCCGCTGCACTGTGCCGCGCTGTACGGCTTCAGTGCCCGTGACCGCTCGCGCCTGCTGGCCCTGNNGGCGGCTTTTACCTGCTGTCGCGCGCCGACGAATTCCCCGGCTTGCTGGATGAGGATCCGGAAAACTGGCACTCCGCCAGCGAGGAGATCATCACCCGCGAAGTGATGCGCAAGCTGTGCATTCCGGAGCCGGTGGCCGACGCCATCGAAGGCCTGCGCGACAGCTTCATGTCGATTCCGCCGGACACCCTGCTCGACACCCTGCTGCTGGCCGGTGCCGAACCGGACCAGGCCGCTGCCGGTTCGGTCACGCCGCTGCTGCTGCTGCTGGGTGCGCGCGCCGAGCCCGGTACCGCCTGTGACGAGCAGGTGGTGATGGCGGCGGTAGAGCGCTTGCTGGACGAGGACGTGAGCCTTGAGGTGCGCGATCCGCGCGGCTTCGGGCCGCTGCACCTCGCGGCCCTGCACGGCCTGCCGCTGCTGGTGCAGCGCCTGCTGCGCGCCGGCGCCGATCCGGAAGTGCGCGACAGCCTCAACCGCAGCCCGCGCGAGATTGCGGTGATGCGCGGCTTCATCGACGTGGCCGGCGAGTTCGAACCGCGCGTGCCGGGCGTTTCGTCGATGGCGCGATTCCTGCGCGACAACGGCTGATCCCTGGAAACGGGTAGTGCCGGCCGCTGG
>DQIG01000190.1:14001-15412 GCA_003525885.1 Stenotrophomonas sp. | reverse complement strand
GCTGCAAGCCCTGCCGAACAACACCCTACTTTGCCTGCTCGCAGAACTTCTGCCGGTACTCGAGCGCCTTCGGCATCAGTGCCTGCAGGTTCTGGATGCGGGTGCCCGGATTGGGGTGGGTGGAGGCGAACTCGGGCGGCGCCTGGCCGCCACTGGCCTGGCCCATGCGCTGCCACAGCGGCACCGCCTCGCGGGGATCGAAGCATGCCGCTGCAGCCAGCATCAGCCCCACTTCGTCGGCCTGCGTCTCGTGGCTGCGCGCATACGGCAGCAGGTAGCCATAGCCCATCGCCGACATCATCATCTGTTGCTGCTGCGCATCCATGCCGCTGGCGGCACCGGCCATCTGCCCGATCTGGGTCAGCTTCTGCTGCGCCATCCGCTGTGCACCGTGGCGTAGAAGCGCATGGGCGATCTCATGGCCCATCACCACCGCCATCGCGTCACGCGTACGCGCCACCGGCACCAGCCCGGTGTAAACAGCCATCTTGCCGCCCGGCAGGCAGAACGCATTGGCCTGCTCGGACGGGATCACATTCACTTCCCACTGGAACTCCCGCGCGAAATGCGCCGGCTGCACGCCGTGCTCCTGTGCCAGCGCGGTCTCCACCACGTCCACCTTGGCGATCAGGCGCTGCGCGATGTCGCGCACATCGCGCGCGATCGGCGCATTCGGATCCATCGGCCGTTCCTGCGACAGGATCTGCTGGTACGCCTGCAGCCCCAGCGCGGTCTCCTGGCGCGCATCCAGGCTGCTGTCGATCATCACCTTCTCACCGGTGTAGGGATCGACCGTGCGATTGGAGAACCAGTAGAACACCGCATAGCCCGCCGCCAGCAACAGCACCCACCAGCGGATGTTGCCGAACAGGCCGCGTCGCTGCGGGCCTTGCGGCGAGCGGGAAAAAGGATCGTTGCGCATCGGTGGTCTTCCAGCAGCCCCGCCGGCCGGCAGGCACGGCGCAATCTTAGTGCGCGGACGCAAGCAGCGGGTGAAGCCCGATGCCGCTCAGATGCCGCGCACCAGACGGAAGCCGATGCGCGCGTTGGTGGTATCCGAATCCTGTGACTGCCGCCAGGCCGCACGGGTCTGTTCGGGCGCGTTGGCCCAGTTGCCGCCCCGGATCACCCGCGACCTGCAGCCCGGGTTGAACCAGGCCGCACCATCGGACGGTGCACGGCGGTAGCTGGCATGCCAGCAGTCGGCCACCCATTCGCTGAGATTGCCGGCCATATCGTGCAGGCCGAAGGCATTGGCCTGGAAGCTGGCCACCGGCGCTGGCCCCCACCAGCCATCGCCATAGCCGATGAAGGCGTTGTGCCAGTGACGCCCCGAGGGAGAAACATCCTTGCTGCCGGTGAAGTTGCCGGTTCCGGACGGCGGCGTGCCGGCGTCGCCCCACGGATAGCG
>DQIG01000190.1:0-13849 GCA_003525885.1 Stenotrophomonas sp. | reverse complement strand
CGTCGCCCCACGGATAGCGGCCACTGCTGCCGGCACGCAGCGCATATTCGAATTCGGCCTCGCTGGGCAGCCGGTAGCTGCGGCCGGTCTGCTCGGACAGCCACGCCGCGTAGTTCTCGGCATCACGCACACTCACATGCATTACCGGCGAGTTGCCCAGTGCGCGCGCGCCGTCGTAATCGGAACGCCAGTCCACACCGCTGCGGCGGATGAAATTACCGCTGCGCTCGTCATAGACCACCGAATGGCCACGCCGGGTCGCACGCGGCCGCGCATTGGTCGCCTTCACATAACGCTCGAAATCGCCAACGGTGACCTCGGTGATCGACATCGCGAAGCCGCGGTCAAAGCGCACGTAATGCGAGGGCCGCTCGGCATCGGTGGAACCGGGCTCGGTGTCACCTGCCCCCATCTGGAAGCCACCATGCGGCACCACCACCATCTGCGGCCCGCGCCCGCCATCACGCATCGCGTCGCTGAATACCTGCCCGGGGCGGAAGCTGCCGTAATGGGTGGCCAGGTCGATGCGTTCGCGCAACTGGGCCACCACCGCATCCCCGGGGAGGGCGATGCGCAGGGCCTCGGCCAGCTTTTCGCGCGCAGGCTTCAAGCCCTGCGGCGTGGCCAGCTCGCGCAGGCCGTCATCACGCAGCTGCAGCAGCGTGGCGGCGCGGATCTGCTCGATGCGCTCGAACGCGTCGGCAATCGTCGGCGACGAATCGCGCACTTTGCTGGCTTCGGCCAGCCAGGTACCCGCGCCGGCGAAGTCGCGCTCCCGCGCGGCATCCTCGGCACGCCGGATCAGCCCGCTCTCGGCTGCGGCCAGGCCCTGCCGTGCCCGGCTGTTGTCCTCGTCCAGCGCCAGCGCCTCTCGGAAATTGCCGATGGCGCCGTCGCCATCCTCGCCGATCCGGTCTGAGCGCAGGTCCTCTTCGCCAGCGCGGTTGTAGGCCACCACACGCTGCGCCAACTCCACCCGCGCCTGCAGCGCACGCACCTTCTCGTCCTTTGGCGCCAGGGTCAGCAACACCAGTGCCTGGCGGCTGGCCTCGGCCAGGGCCTCGCGCTGCTTGAGTGGCCGCACCAGCAGCCCATCCGCCTGCTGCTGCAGGCGCTGGCGGGCACGCTGCAGGCCCAGCCGGGCCTGGCGATCATCCGGGTCTTCTTCCTGCACCGCCAGCCACAGCGGAACCGCTGCGTCGGCGTCTTCGTAGAGCCGTCCTTCGACGAACGCCTGCTCGGCGGCACGGCGCAACTGGGCCAGGCTGCGTCCCTGCCGATCAACCCGTGGAGGTGTCCACCGCTGCACATCCTCGGCGGCATCCTCACCGGCAATGGTGACGCTGCCCTGCCCAGCCTCGGGGGGCGCGTCCGCCTGCGAGCCCTCTTGCGGCCGCGCATCTTCGCCAGCGACCGGCCCCGGCTCCGGCGTCGCCGAGGGCGACGGCGTGCAGCCGGCCAGGGCCACGGCCAGGGCGGTGCACAGCACGGACGACAGCGGAAAACGCAAGCAGGATCTCCTTCGGCACGGATGCGGACCGACGTTAGGCTATTCTCCCCTGCCTGAGCAAACCCGAGTAGTAGGCCCTGACCCGTGGCAACCTGGATCACCACCCCCGCCGAGCTGGATGCGCACTTCCAGCAGCGACCGGCCCGCATCGGCCTGGACACCGAATTCATCCGTGAACGCACCTTCTGGCCGCAGCTGGCACTGGTGCAGATGGCGGTCGGCCAGGACATCCTGCTGATCGACCCGCTGATTCCCGGCATGACCGAGGCCCTGGCGCCCTGGCTGGCCGATGAATCGATCATCAAGGTGATGCACAGTGCCAGCGAAGACCTGGTCGCTTTCAAGTGGGCCTGCGGTGTGTTGCCGCGACCGCTGTTCGACACCCAGATCGGCGCCTCGCTGGCTGGCATCGGTGGCGGCATGGGCTACCAGAAGCTGGTCGCGGAGATCACCGGCGTGGCGCTCGCCAAGGGCGAAACCCGCTCGGACTGGATGCGCCGTCCGCTATCGGAGTCGCAGTTGCAGTATGCCGCCGACGACGTCGAGCACTTGTTCGCGCTGCATGACGCCATCGATGCAAAGCTGCAGGCGCTGGGCCGCCAGCAGTGGCTGCTGGACGACGGCGAGCGCCTGCTGGTCAGCGTCGCCAACGACGAAGACCGCTGGCCGCACCTGGCGATGCGCTCGGCGCAGTTCCTCGATGCCGCCGCACAGCATCGCCTGCTGCGCCTGCTGCGCTGGCGCGATGTGCAGGCGCGCAGCAGCGACCGACCGCGCAGCTGGATCCTGGACAATGAACTGGCCGCCACGCTGGCACGCACGCCACCGGCCGATGCCGCTGCGCTGGGCAAGCTGTTCGAACAGTTCCCGAAGGCACCGCGCAAGCTCGCTGGCGCTGTGTGGCAGGCACTGGACACACCGCTGGCCGATGAGGCCGAGGCACCGCTGGCGCTGCCGGCCAACGACAGCAACAAGCAGGCATTGAAGAAGCTGCAGGATGCGGTCGCCGAGCGCAGCCGCGAACTGGGCCTGCCGGATGGCGTACTGGCCTCGCGCAAGCACCTGGAAAGCTATCTGGAGCGCCGCCAGTGGCCCGCCGCACTGGCCGGCTGGCGTCAGCAGGAACTGGAATCGCGACTGCAGGCGCTGCTGCCGGCACGTTGATGGCACAAGGCGCCGGACCACGCCGGCGCCGTGCACCTCAGGCCTGCAAGCGCCGTGCTAGGGTTTGCCGGTACTGACAAGGAGACGTCGATGCAGACCCTCAAGATCGCGACCGCCTGCGCACTGCTGCTAACCCCGTTGGCCCTGGTATGCGCTGGGCAGGCCGCACCGCTTTCCTATGCACAGGAAAAGGAGAACACAGCCAAGCTGGTGGACATCATTGACGGTGCCACCCGCGATGGTCTAGTTGCCGTGCTGGTGCCGGCCCCGTATGTCGTGCACAACGACAGGCCAGGCGTCGGCTCTCCGATCCCCGGCTTTCATCTGGGCAACCGCTCGACCGACCTGCCCGGATTCTCGACGCGGGTGTCCTTCCAGCACAAGGACATTCCCTCCCAGGGTTATGTGCAGCTGTTCAACACCAACGAACTGGAAACCGGCCCGCAGCGGACGGTGTTGATGGACGTGTTCGAGGTGCATCTGATTCCACCGGGCACCTATCTGCTGAACGGTGCGGAGAACTACCGCCTGAACACCCGCGTGGCCAAGCTGAAGCCGCTGGGGACCATGGACGAAGTATCGAAGGACATCGGCGCCACCCGCCTGGCCGACGTCGATTACCGTTTCTATTCTTGGAAGAAGGTCTGGGTACCACCGGGCGTCCTGACCGATCAGCACTCCCAGCAGGTCTGCATCTCGGTGCACGTGGCTTCCGGCAACTGCGTGGCATGGGGCACCCAGAACTACGAAACCTCGCGCCCGACCGAAGGCTACTGGGATGACAGGATCGTCCCTGAAGACATCCCTGCCGTACGCATCCAGGCGGTCATCGCCAAGGCCCACGCGCCACTGGCCTTCACTGCCCACGAAGGACAGATCCTGCTCAGCCCCTTCATTGTTGCCGCCGACGGCGATATCGATTTCAACGCGAACGACTGCGCACCGGTCGACAAGCTGACGGGCTGCGCCCTGCGCCGCTTCAGGGTGCACTACCAACCCGCGCCGTTGGACGCTGCACGCAAGCACATCGCAATCACCTCGCGCGGCCTCAACGGCAAGCAGCGCAAGGTACTGGAGCGGATGGAGGCGATGCAGTTGCAGGTGCTGGGCCCCAGTGCGCCGTCCGATGCAGCGCTGGGCAAGGGCGTCAGCGCCACGCCTTGAGCACGGATGATGCCTGGCCAGCAACGAAAAACGGCGCTCGATGAGCGCCGTTTCCGTTACACGACGGGGTAACCCTTACCAGTTCATGTTCAGCGAGACACCCACGGTACGCGGTTCGTTGTAGACCGCGGCCATGTAGTTCTCGATCACACCCTTCAGGTTCTTCTCATTGGTGATGTTGCGGGCGAACAGCGCCACTTCGTAGGCACCGTAGTTGCCCGAGTAACCGATCTTCAGGCCGCCCTCGAAGTCACCCTTGGAGTTGAACTCCTTGCTGTCGTACAGCACGAAGCTGGTGTAGCCCTGCTTGTTCCAGTCGGTGGACACGAACATGGTGCCGGCGTCGCTGACCGGGAAGTCGTAGCGGGCGGCCAGGTTGACGTTGTACTTCGGCGCGTTCGGCAGCGGGTTGCCGTCGATCTGCGCGAAGGTGTTGGCACCGACCTTGATGGTCGGGTCATTCACCGTGCACACCACCTGGCCGTTGAGGCCGCAGACCTGCGCGTAGACGCGCTTGTCCTTGATCTCGCTGTGCAGCAGGCTCAGGCCGGCGCTCAGGGTCAGGTTCGGGATCGGGCGCAGCTCCATGTCCGCTTCAAAACCGTAGGCCTTGGCCTTGTCGGCGTTGAACAGCACGCCGTTGCCGTCCGAATCGTTGCCGTTGAGCTGGATGTCATTGACGGTGTAGGTGAACGCGGTGGCGTTCAGGCGCAGGCGGTTGTCCCACAGGCTGCTCTTCACGCCCGCTTCCCAGGACAGGATCGTCTCGGAATCGGCGGTGGTGAAGTCGGCATTGAACACGGCCGAACGGCCCTGGATGGTCGGGCCGCGGAAGCCGCGGGCGACCTTGGCGTAGACGCTCACGTCCGGGGTGATCTGATACATCGCGCTCAGATCCCAGCTCGGGGTGGTGTCGGACATCTTGACGTCGGTGCGGCCCTTGTAGGTGACCACGCCGGCGGCAGTGTCAGCCGTCTTCAGCAGGCGGGTGTGCTTCTCGTCCTTGGTCTGGCGCAGGCCGGCAGTGACGGTGAACTTGTCGGTGAAGGCGTAGCTCAACTGGCCGAAACCGGCCCACGAGGTGTTCTTGTTGCGCAGGCGCACCCAGTTGTTCGGGTTGCGTGCCGCGCCCTGCAGGAACCAGGCGCGCTGGTAGAAGTCAGTGGTGTCGCTGCCGTTGAAGTAGAACGCACCGGCCTGCCACTGCAGCGCGCTGTCGTCATGGCTGGCCAGGCGGAATTCCTGGGTCCACTGGTCCAGGTCGCGGATGCGGCCCATCGACTGGCCGTAGCCGTTCGGCACGCCGTTCACCGGGAAGTTCACCGCAGCGCCGCCGTCGGTATCACCGCGGCTGTAGCCGGAGGTGGTTTCGTAGGCGGTGATCGAGGTGAAGTCGATCGCGCCGAAGTCGTAACGTGCCTTCACCGAACCGCCGTAGGTCTTGTAGGCCTGCGGGTTGTTGTCGGCTTCGTCGTAGGCGACCTGGTCGCGCGGTACGTCGGTCTTGTTCGAGCCCTTGGTCAGCGCACCACGCAGGAACAGGGTCGAGGTGCCTTCGTAGTCACGGGCATGGGCCGAGGCCAGGATCGAGAACTGATCGCTCGGGGTCAGCAGCAGCTGCGCGCGCACGTTGCGGTCATCGAAGCCGCCCATGGCGTTCTTCTTCGGGCTGACCGTGCCGTCGGCGCTCGGGCCCTTGTAGGTGTTGTCGACGTAGTCGTCGCGGTGCTGGTACAGCGCCGACACGCGGAACGAAGCGATGTCGTTGATCGGGCCACCGAAGCCACCGTCGATCGACACGCTGTTGTAGGTCGCGTAGCTGGCGCTGACACGGCCGGTGTAGTCCTGGGTCGGCTTCAGCGTGTCGAACTTGATGATGCCGGCTGTGGTGTTGCGGCCGAACAGCGAGCCCTGCGGGCCTCGCAGCACTTCCACCTGGTCCACGTCATAGACCGGGTTGGACTTCAGCACCACATGTTCGAGCACCACGTCGTCCTGGATGATCGACACCGGCTGCGAGGCACCCAGGTAGAAGTCGATGTTGCCGAGGCCGCGGATGTAGAAGCGCGGGAAGATGCGACCGGTGGTGGTTTCCGCATACAGGCTCGGCACGCGGCCGGACAGCGCCAGCAGGGTGTCGTCGCCGCCGGCGGTGAAGTCGCGCATGCGCTCGCCCTGCACCACGCCGACCGAGACCGGCACTTCCTGCAGGTTCTGCTCACGGTGCTCGGCGGTCACGGTGATGGTGTCCAGCCCGGTCGGGGTCGGCGCGCTGTCCTGCGCGGCGGCACCGAAGCTGCCAACCAGGGCCAGGCCGGCACAGGCCAGGGCCAGCGGATGGCGGCGGAAGGAAACGAAGGAAGACGACATACCCGACAGGCGGCGGGAATCGGAATGGGAGGGCATGGAATGCTCTGAGGAGGCGTCCGTGCGGCCTGCGCGAGCCGGGCGGCAAAAAGGAGGAGAACTGCGCAAGCCGCCATTATCCCCCAAATTGTTACGATTTCGTTGCGCAGCGGCCAAACCCGGCGAAACAAGCGGTTTCGGCACAGTCAGCGGGCATGGCCTGGGGCCAGATACGTTTTCCGAGGAAAGCGGATCTGACCCCGGATCTCAGGGCAGCGGGCTCAACGCCACATCGACCATCGCCAGCAGGCGCTCGCGGCTGATGCCGTCACGGGCCTGCACCGAGATGCCGTGCAGCACCGTGGCGAAGTGATCGCCCAGCGCCTGTACCGCCACATCGCCGGCCAGCTGCCCTTCGGCCTGCGCCTGCTGCAGCCTCGCGATGATGGCCGCCGTGCGCTGGCGACGATGGCTGGCCAACCAGTCCCGCACGCCCTCGCCATCAGGCGACACGCTGCTGGCCGAGGACACCACGAGACAACCATGCGGGCGCCCACGCCGGGTGTAGGTCAGCACCGCTTCGCGCAGCATGGACCCGATCGCTTCACGCAGCGTGGCCTGCTCCAGCGCGCGCGGCGCGAAGCCGCCCTCGCCTTCCTCGTACAGCGCAACGGCTTCGCGGAACAGCTGCTCCTTGCTGCCGAACGCGGCGTAGATACGTGCAGAGGCAATGCCCAGTGCTTCGACCAGTGCCGACATCGACGTGCCCTCATAGCCGTGCTGCCAGAACAGCAGCATCGCCTTGCGCAACGCCTGGTCCCTGTCGAATTCGCGCGGTCGCCCTGCCATCTGCCTGCCTGCTCCAGTGAGGCGCGCAGTGTAACGCGGGTGTTGACCACCGCGAGGGTCACGGCTATTCTTTGTCGACCGACAAACAATTGGAGCAACACATGCAGACCCTCAAGGGCCCCAGCCTGCACCTGGCGCAGTTCGCCGGCGACCAGGCCCCGTTCAACTCACTCGCCGGCATCGCCGAGTGGGCCGCCGGCCACGGTTTCAAGGCACTGCAGATTCCCGCCTGGGATGCACGCCTGTTCGACCTGGCCACTGCCGCCGACAGCCAGGACTACTGCGACGACATCCGTGGCACCCTGGCCGAGCACGGCCTGCAGGTCAGTGAGCTGACCACCCACATCCTCGGCCAGCTGGTGGCCGTGCATCCGGCCTACGATGAGCTCTGCGATGGCTTCGCCCCCGAAGCACTGCGCGGCAATCCGAAAGCCCGCAGCGAATGGGCGCAGCAGCAGCTGCACCTTGCCGCCCGTGCCTCGCGTCGGCTGGGCCTGCAGGACATGGGCACCTTCTCCGGTTCGTTCGCGTGGCCCTACCTGTTTCCGTTCCCGCAGCGCCCGCCGGGCCTGATCGACGCGGCGTTCGACGAACTGGCACGACGCTGGCGGCCGATCCTCGATACCTGCGAGGACAACGGCATCAACCTCTGCTACGAGATCCACCCCAGCGAAGACCTGCATGACGGCACCAGCTTCGAGCGCTTCTTCGAACGCGTCGGCCAGCACGAGCGCTGCCGCATCCTGTTCGATCCCAGCCACTTCGTGTTGCAGCAGTTGGACTACCTGGAGTACCTGGACATCTACCACCCGCTGATCCGCATGTTCCACGTCAAGGATGCGGAGTTCCGCCCCAGCGGCCGCCAGGGCATCTATGGCGGGTATGCCGACTGGACCGGACGTGCCGGACGCTTCCGCTCGCTGGGCGACGGCCAGGTCGACTTCAAGTCGATCTTCTCCAAGCTGGCCCAGTACGACTACCCGGGCTGGGCGACGCTGGAATGGGAGTGCTGCCTGAAGGACCAGGAAGCCGGCGCGCGCGAGGGTGCCGCGTTCATCCGCGACCACATCATTCCGGTCACCGACAAGATTTTCGACGACTTCGCCGGTGCGCCCATCAGCACCGCACAGATGCAGCAGATGCTCGGCATCGCCTGAGCCCCAACAGAGCACTCCCCCATGACCACGTCCCTTTCCGCTGGCGCTGCCGGCGACGCTTCCCTGCGCCACCACTACCTGCGCATCGACGGCCAGCGCGTGCATTGCGTATCCGCCGGACACGGTGAGCCGGTGCTGCTGATTCCCGGCTGGCCGCAGACCTGGTACGCCTGGCGCCACGTGCTGCACGCCCTGGCCGAGGCCGGCTTCGAAGCGATTGCCGTGGATCCGCCGGGCATCGGCGAATCCGATCGCCCCGCCCACGGCTACGACACCGGCAGCGCCGCCGCCGTCCTGCACCAGACCATGCAGGCGCTGGGCCACGACCGTTACCAGGTGGTCGGGCATGACATCGGCATGTGGATCGCCTATGCGCTGGCCAGCGACCAGCCGCAGGCGGTGCGCCAGCTGGCCGTCACCGAGGCGGTGATTCCCGGCCTGGCCCCGGAACCGGGCATCTTCGCCGCGCCGGCCGACAACATCTTCCTCTGGCACTTCATGTTCAACCAGGTCGCCGACCTGCCTGAGGCACTGATCAGTGGCCGCGAACGCGCCTACCTGGAATTCATGTTCGACCGCTGGTCGTACCGCCGCGATGCAGTGGCTGCCGATACCTACATCGCCGCCTACAGCCGCCCCGGCGCACTGCGCGCGGGCTTCGCCTGGTACCGCGCGATTCCGGAAACCATCCGCCAGAACAAGGAACGCGCGCAGCGCCGCCTGCCGATGCCGGTGCTGGCGATCGGCGCCGAGCACGCCACCGGCGATGCGCCGATGCTGACCCTGCAGCCGCATGCCGACGATGTCCGCGGCAGCATCGTTCCGGGCTGCGGCCACTTCATCATGGAAGAAGCACCGCAGGCGTTCCTGGCGCAGCTGCTGCCGTTCCTGCAGGAGGCGCGCCATGCGGCTTGAACCGGAACTGCAGCAGTTCGTCGATGCCATCGCGGCCCATCCGTTGCCGGACGACCTGCGCGAGCTGCGTGCGATCAGCGAGAGCGCACTGCCGCAACTGCAGGGCGCGCCGCAGCCGGTTGCGCATGTGATCGAACACGCAGTCATCGCACGCGATGGCCACGCGTTGGAGGTCCGCCTCTACACACCGGAAGGGCTGCCCGATGGACCGGCACCTGCGTTGTTGTTCGCGCACGGCGGCGGCTGGTTCCAGTGTTCGCTGGCGGTCTATGACGGCCCTTGCCGCGCGCTGGCCAATGCCAGCGGTTGCGTGATTGTCGCCGTCGGTTACCGGCTGGCGCCGGAGCATCCGTTCCCGCTACCGCTGCACGACGTTGCCGATGCCTGGTCGTGGCTGCTGGCCAACGCGGTCAGCCTCGGACTGGACCCGCAACGGCTGGCAATCGGCGGCGACAGTGCCGGCGGCAATCTGGCCGCCGCCTGCTGCCTGCGGCTGCGCGATCTCGGCCTGCCGCAGCCACGCCACCAGTTGCTGCTGTACCCGGCACTGGATGCCGGCATGGGCAGCGACTCCTATCGCGAGTACGCCAGTGGCTATTACCTCAGCGCCGAACTGATGCAGCGCTGCTGGCAGGCCTATCTCGGTGATCCGGCCGCACCGCCGGCATTGGCCTCGCCTGCCCATGCAACGGATCTGCACGGACTGGCGCCGGCCTCGGTACTCAGCTGCGAGCACGACCCGCTGCGTGATGAGGCCGAACAGTACGCGCTGCGGCTGCAGGCGGCAGGTATCGACTGTACGCAGGAGCGGCTGCCCGGGATGGTCCACGCCTGCATCCATCTGCACACGGTCAGTGCCTCCACCGACGTGGCGATCCAGCGCGCCGGTGCTCTGCTGCGCCAAGCCCTGTCCTGAACCGGTCCGGGACGGTGGCGGGCACTGTGCAGCCGCCGTCCCCGCCCGGCGCTTGGCAAGCCCGGCAGGCAGCGCTACACTGAAAGCCTGCCGTGGGGCCATAGCTCAGCTGGGAGAGCGCGTCGTTCGCAATGACGAGGTCAGGAGTTCGATCCTCCTTGGCTCCACCACTTTTCAGAAGAACCCGCAGATCCTCGCGATCTGCGGGTTTTTTCTTTTCCAGGTGCTGGCTCAGGCAGGCTCCTGGCCGCCATCCTTGCGCTGCGGGCTGCGCGAATGCGTATCGCGCACCTGTTGATCGCGCTGCCCCGGCCGCTGCCTGGCCACATCGTCCTGCTTCCTGTCCTGGCGGCTTTCCTGCACGCCCTGCTTCGGATCGTTCTGGTCGTTGCTGCGCACGTTCATCGAACACTCCCTCGCCGGCGGAAAACCCGCGCTGGCCTCCACGCTAGAGGCTGCCGGGTAAGCCGCAGGTCAACCTGCCGCCAACGCCGCGTGCAGCCGCGCACTCAGGTCCGCGTGATCGACACCCCACCCTCCACCCGCATCGCAGTTCCCGTAACGAAGCTGCTTTCATCGCTGGCCAGGAACAACGCCGCGTTAGCGATCTCTTCCGGCTCGGCCATGCGCTTGAGTGCGTGCAGCGAGCGCACGAAATCACGCGCATCGCCGGTTGGTGCCGCCTGCCGGCCCATCTCGGTATCGGTGCCCCCGGGCAGCAGCACGTTGCTGCGCACGCCACGCGCCCCATACTCGGCGGCGATCACTTGGCTCAGGCCGATCAGTCCGGCCTTGCTCGACGCATAGGCCGCCATGCCCGGGAAGCCCACGGTATGGCCGACGAAGGTACCGACAAACACCAGCGAGCCACCGCCGCGTGCCAGCAACGCCGGCAACTGGGCGCGTGCGGCATGGAAGGCGGCATCGAGATTGGTGGCCATCACCTCGCGCCACGCATCCGCCGGGAACTCTGCTGCCGGTACACCGGGGCCGAGCATGCCGGCATTGTTTAGCGCGATGTCCAACCCACCGAATGCCTGCTGGGCCAGTTCCACCAGCGCCGGTGCCGTGGCCGGATCAGCCACGTCGGCGGCATGCACCACCACCTCGCCGCCGGCGTCACGGATCTGCTCGGCCAGTGCCTGCAGCGGTTGCGGCCGCCGCGCATTGAGCACCAGTTTTGCCCCTTCGGCAGCAAAGCGCAGTGCGCTGGCGCGGCCAATGCCAGCGCTGGCACCGGTGATGAGAGCGATCTTGTTGTTCAGGCGCATGGTGGCGGTACCGGCTATGAAGTGGCCGCCACGATGCCGCGCCTTCAGCCCGCCAACACTCCGATTCCGGGCCTCGTGGCCAGGTGCAGGAAACGGAGTTTTCGCAGAACCGGCACGTGCCAGAATCCGCCCATGGACAGTACCGCTACCACCAACCTCGATGCCCGTGTTGAACGGGTCTGCCGCCATCTGCAGGCCAGCCTCGACGAGCCCTCGTTGCAGGAGCTGGCCGCGATCGCCGGCTGCAGCCCGACACGGCTGCACCGCTTGTTCAAGCAGGCGACCGGGTTGACCCCGAAGCAGTACGCCGCCGCGCTGCGCGCCGATCGCCTGCGCACCGGGCTTCAGCAGCAGGAACGCATCACCGATGCGTTCCACGATGCCGGCTTCGGCTCCAGCGGGCGCTTCTATGAGAACGCACCGAAGTTGCTGGGCATGACACCGAAGCAATGGCGTGCCGGTGGACGCGGCGAAGTCATCCACTTCGCGCTTGCCGAGAGCTCGTTGGGCAGCGTGCTGGTGGCCCGCAGTGCCACCGGCGTGGTCGCGATCCTGCTCGGCGACGATCCGGAGACGCTGCTGCAGTCACTGCAGCAACGCTTCCGCCAGGCCGAACTGGTCGGCGCCGACCAGGGCTATGAGCAACTGGTGGCACAAGTGGTAGGCCTGGTCGAGGATCCCTCGCGAGGCGCCACGCTGCCGCTGGATATCCGCGGCACCGCCTTCCAGCAACGGGTATGGCAGGCGCTGCAGCAGATTCCGCGCGGCCAGACGGCCTCGTATGCCGACATCGCCGCGCGTATCGGCGCGCCGCGATCAAGCCGTGCGGTGGCTCGTGCCTGCGCCAGCAATCCACTGGCGGTGGCCGTCCCTTGCCACCGCGTCGTACGCCGCGACGGCGACCTGTCCGGCTACGCCTGGGGCGTGGCCCGCAAGCGTGAGCTGCTGCGCCGGGAAAAGGCCACCGCCAGTTGATGCAACCGGATTGGCACACGCTGCGGTAGCGCCGGGCCATGCCCGGCGAACACTCAATCCAGCTTCACCACCAGCTTGCCGAAGTTGTGCCCCTTCAGCAGCCCGAAGAATGCCTCCGGCGCCTTCTCCAGCCCTTCCACCACATCCTCGCGGTACTGGATGCGGCCCTCACGCAACCACTGCGGCATCTCGCGCTCGAAGTCCGGCCACAGGTGGTTGAAGTCGTGCACGATGAATCCGCGCACGGTCAGGCGCTGGCGCAGGATCTGGCTGAACAGTGCGGGCAAGCGGTCCGGGCCGGGCTGCTCGACGCCCCGCTCGTTGTAGGTGGCGATGGTGCCGCACACCGGAATGCGGGCGAAGTCATTGAGCAACGGCAGCACCGCATCCAGCACATGGCCCCCGACGTTCTCGAAATACACGTCGATACCCGTGGGCACCGCCGCGCGCAGCTGGGCGGCAAAATCAGCGGCGCGATGATCCAGCGCCACGTCCACGCCCAGCGTCTGCAGATAGGCACGCTTGGCCTCGCCACCGGCGATGGCGACCACGCGCGCGCCCTGCAGCTTGGCCAGCTGCGCCACGGTTGCGCCGACCGGCCCCGTCGCGGCGGCCACCACCAGCGTCTCTCCCGCCTTCAAACGGGCGATTTCATGCAGGCTGGAATAGGCGGTGAATCCCGGCATGCCATACACGCCCAGCGCCGTACTCAGCGGCAGTCCGGCCGGGTCCAGGCGACGCCCCAGCGCCTTGGCCGGCAGCACCGCGTGGGTCTGCCAGCCACCCGGCGCCAGCACCACTTCTCCCACCGTCACATCGTCGGCGTTGGACCGCAGCACCTCGGCCACGGTCTGCCCTTCCATCACCGCGCCCACCGCCACCGGCGCAGCGTACGACGGGCCCTCGTCCATGCGTCCACGCATGTACGGGTCCAACGACAGGTAGCGGTTGCGCAGCAGCACTTCGCCATCCGCCAATGCCGGCAACGCAACCTGCTCCAGGCGGAAGTTGGCTGCACTTGGCGCCCCCTGCGGACGCGACGCAAGCACGATGCGGGAGGTGGTCGAGGGATCGGACATGGCCAGGTCTCTGCTGTTGCCAGCATCAGGAAAGGACCGCCGACACTACGCCGCAGCCATCCCCGATGGCGGCCACGAAAACAGCGTTCCATTGCCCGGACCGGTGCGGGTCCAGCGCAGCCCTTGCCCTTGCAGCTTTGGCGATCGCGGCGATCTGCTGATTTCCACCGCAGACGATGATCGACTGGCCACGCCCCGCCCCACGACGGAGGATCAAGCACTTGCGAGCGCGCAGACGGCAATGTGAAGAAATCTTGGCAAAACGCTTGCCGAAGGCAGCCGACCTCCGTAATATACGCGTCCTTGGCAGCGACCTCGCTGCAACGAAACATGTGGCCGAGTAGCTCAGTTGGTAGAGCAGGGGATTGAAAATCCCCGTGTCGGCGGTTCGATTCCGTCTTCGGCCACCACTTTCGAAGGCCTGCAGAAATGCGGGTCTTTTTTTTCCGGAAACCGCATTCACCGCGGTCGCCACACAATTTGGCCGAGTAGCTCAGTTGGTA
>DQIG01000242.1:4193-10714 GCA_003525885.1 Stenotrophomonas sp. | reverse complement strand
GTTGCCGGCCAGCGGCCGGCACTACCGGCGGGGCAGGGCGCAACCCTCAATGCAGCAGGGCAGCCACCGCGGCGCGGAACCCGTCCTGGGCCTGCCCGGACTCGGGTGCGTAATGCAGCTGGCGCACCGCCCGCCCCAATCGTGCGGCCCCCACGAAGCCACAGCTGGCCTGCAACCGGTGCAGCTGGCTGCGCAGCTGGCGCTCGTCGTGCTGGTCCACCGCCTGCTCGACCGCGTCACGCACGCCCGGCAACTCGGCCAGGAACAGCTCGCGCAGCGCGATCAGGTGGTTGCGCTGGCCATTGAGTGCGGCCAGGGCTGCGGTCTCGTCCCAGTCCTGAACGGCCAGTTCGACCGCGGCCGGGGCCTGTGCCACGAAGATTCCTGCCGGGCTGTTGACCAGCGCTCGGCGCACCGCCTTCAGCAGCTGGTCGCGGCCCAGTGGCTTGACCAGGGTGTCGCTGAAACCGGCTTCGCGCAGGCGGGCGTGGATGGAGGTATCGCCGTCGGCGGTATGTGCCAGCGCCGGCGTGTCGGGATGTGAACGGCGCAGCTCACGCAGCAGTTGCGCGCCGTTGCCGTCCGGCAGGTTGACGTCGATCAGCCACAGATCATGCGCGCCGGGTTCGGCACTGGCCAGGGCACTGGCCAGCGAATCTGCGGTGTCTACATCCGCCGGTAACGTTTCCAACGCCGCCTTGAAAAAACCGCGGCTGATGATGTCGTCCTCGACAAGCAGGAAGCGGGGCCGTGCGGCCCGCGGGGTCATCTGCATCAGGGCTGCCTCCATGTCAGCTGTCCCAATCATCAAGCACGGCGGCCACGGGCGCAAGCGGGTCCGGGCCCCGTCGGTCAGGATCTGCGACAATACGCCCCCATTTTTGCCCGCAGCCTGTTGCCACGTGGCCCGATCCCGCTCCCGCACCGACCGTACCCCATTCCAGACCGAGATCCTCGACCTCAGCCATGATGGTCGCGGTGTCGCCCGCCGTGAAGGCGAGGGCGGCAAGGTCACCTTCGTCAGCGGCGCCCTGCCCGGCGAGGTGGTGATGGCTGAACAGACTGCCCGCAGCCGCCATTTCGACGAGGCGCGCACCCTGGAAGTGCTGCAGGCCTCGCCGCAGCGGGTGACCCCCAGGTGCCCCCATTTCGGCACCTGCGCCGGCTGCGTGCTGCAGCACCTGGACGAAGACCAGCAGATCGTCGCCAAGCAGCGCGTGCTGATGGACAACCTGGAGCGGATCGGCCATGTGAAACCGGGCAGCGTGCTCGCGCCGCTGGTCGGCGAGAGCTGGGGCTACCGCCGCAAGGGCCGTTTCTCGGTGCGTCGGGTCGAGAAGAAGGACAAGACCCTGGTCGGCTTCCGTGAACAGGATCCGCGCTTCGTCGCCGACCTCAGCCAATGCCTGACCGTGATCCCGGAGATCGGCACCAAGGTCGAGGTGCTGTCCACCTTCATCGAGTCACTCGACGGCAAGCGTGACATCCCGCAGATCGAATTCATCGCCGGTGACCAGGCCGTGGTCCTGACCGTGCGCCACCTGCAGCCGCTCAGCGATGCCGACCGCGTGGCCTGGGCGGCGTTCGGCCAGCAGCATGGATTCGTGATCTACCTGCAGTCGGGTGGCGTGGACACCGTGCAGCCGCTGGACGGGCAGGGCGTGGCGCTGTCGTTCCGGCTGGCGCCATGGGATGTCGAACTTGCGTTCCGCCCGCTGGACTTCATCCAGGTCAACGCCAAGCTCAACGAGAAGATGATTGCCCACGCCCTGGACCTGCTGGAACCGGGTGAGGACGAGCGCGTGCTGGACCTGTTCTGCGGCCTGGGCAACTTCACCCTGCCGCTGGCCCGCCGCGTGCGCGAGGTGGTTGGTGTGGAAGGCGATGCCGGCCTGGTGGCGCGTGCGCGTGAGAACGCCGAGCGCAACGGCCTGACCAACGCGCAGTTCTTCAGCGCCGACCTGACCCAGGACCAGCGCAGCACCGCGTGGATGCGCCAGGGCTTCGACAAGTTGCTGCTGGACCCGCCGCGCTCGGGCGCGATCGAAGTGCTGCAGCAGCTGCCGCTGAAGCAGTTCAAGCGCATCGTCTACGTCAGCTGCCACCCGGGCTCGCTGGCGCGCGATGCCGGCTACCTGGTCAACGAACAGGGCTTTACCCTGGTCAGCGCCGGTGCCATGGACATGTTCCCGCACACCGCGCACGTGGAAAGCATCGCGGTGTTCGAGAAGCGCTGATCGGCTGTCATGCCCATCGCGCATAATGGCGCGATGGGCATTGAAATCGAACGCAAATTCCTCGTCAGCAGCGATGGCTGGCGAACCGCCGCACATCGGGTGGTCCCGATGGCACAGGGCTACATCAACGACATGGGCGCGCTCGATCGCGGCACCCAGAACGCCTCGGTGCGCGTGCGCATCGAGGGCGACCATGCCGCGCTGAACCTGAAGTCGCGCACCATCGGGCATACCCGCCAGGAGTTCGACTACCCGATCCCGGTGGACGATGCGCGCGCACTGCTGGCGCTGTGCGTGGGTGGCCTGATCGACAAGCGCCGCCATCTGGTCGAACACGCCGGCCTGACCTGGGAAGTGGATGAGTTCCTCGGCGACAACGCCGGCCTGGTCGTGGCCGAGGTCGAACTGGTCAGCGCCGATCAGGCGATCGAGCTGCCGGATTGGGTGGGTGCCGAAGTGACCGACGACGCGCGCTACTACAACGTTGCGCTGGCCAGTCGCCCCTATTCACAGTGGTGAACCCTCAAAAAAGGGACGGAGGGGATTAAGTCGTCTTTACCCCACCTGTGCGGGAAACGACTTAATCCCCTCCGTCCCCTTTTTTCGAGGAAGGTGGGCCCCATGTCGTGGGGATGAGAATCGACATCTACTCCGACGTGGTCTGCCCCTGGTGCTGGATCGGCAAGCATCGCTTCCAGCAGGGCGTGCAGTTGCTGGGCGCCAACGCGCCTGAGCTCGATATCCACTGGCAGCCGTTCCAGTTGGACCCGGACGCGGACGACACCCCGGTGCCGCTGCGCGAGGCCTATGTGCGGAAGTTCGGTGGCGTCGAGCGCACCGAGCAGATCCTGGGCCAGACCCAGACCACCGCGCGGGCCGAGGGCCTGCCGATGGATTTCAGCCAGGGCCAGGTGCGGGTGACCACGCTGCCGGCCCACCGGCTGCTGTGGCTGGCCGGCGAGCACGGTGTGCAGGACGCGGTGGGTGAAGCGCTGTTCCGCGCCCACTTCGAGCATGGCCAGAATCTGGCCGATACCGCCGTGCTGGTGAAGGCCGGCGTGGCTGGCGGCCTGGACGGTGGTGAAATCGCGCAGATGCTGGCCTCCGACCGCGGCCTGGCCGAGGTCGACGCCAAGCTGGCGCAGGCCCATGCATTGGGCGTTTCTTCGGTGCCGACCTTCGTGATCGATGGGAAGTGGGCCATCTCCGGGGCACAGCCGCCCGAGGCCTTCGCCAACGCCCTGCGCCAGATCGCGGCCGAGCAGGGCGCCCCGGCAGCTTCGGCTGACGGCGACGAGGCCTGCGGCCCGGACGGCTGCAAGGTCTGACCGGCCCCCCAAAAGGGGACGGAGGGGATTAAGACGTATCCAGCCCACCTGGGTCGATTGCGCCTTAATCCCCTCCGTCCCCTTTTTCTGACCACTGCGCCTGTCGGCCGGTTCTGCGACAATGCGGCACTGCGCCATGCGGGCGCGCGTTGTGGAGATCGACCATGCTGCTGATCGGCGTTGCCGGCACCGAACTGACCGCCCAGGAACGTGACTGGCTTCAGCACGACGCCGTGGCCGGGGTGGTGCTGTTCAAGCGCAACTTCGCCTCGCGCCAGCAGGTGACCGATCTGAGCGCGGCGATCCGTGCCGCTGCCCCGCGCCCGCAGCTGATCTGCGTGGACCAGGAGGGCGGCCGAGTGCAGCGCTTCCGCGAGGGCTACAGCGAGCTGCCGCCGCTGCAGGACATCGGTGCGCTGTACGCGACCGACCCGCAGCAGGCCCTGGCCCTGGCCGAGCAGCACGCCTGGCTGATGGCCAGTGAAGTCCGCGCCAGCGGCCTGGATCTCAGCTTCGCGCCGGTGGTCGATCTTGGCCGCGGCAACCGCGCCATCGGCAACCGCGCCTTCAGTGAAGACCCGCAGGTGGTGGCCGCGTTCACCGCCGCCTATGTGCGCGGCATGCATGCGGTCGGCATGGCCGCTACGCTCAAGCATTTCCCCGGCCACGGCACCGTGCTGGAAGACACCCACGTCGACACCGCGATCGATCCGCGCGCGCTGGATGAACTGCGCGCGCAGGACCTGGTGCCGTTCCAGGCCGGCATCGCCGCCGGTGCCGACGCGGTGATGATGGCGCACGTGATCTACCCGCAGGTGGCGCCGGAACCGGCCGGCTATTCGCCGCGCTGGATCCAGGACATCCTGCGCGGCGAGCTCGGCTTCCGCGGCGTGGTGTTCTCCGACGACATCGGCATGGCCGCTTCGCACAGTGCCGGCGGCGTGCCCGCGCGCGTGCATGCCCATCTGGACGCCGGCTGCGACGTGGTGCTGGTCTGCCACCCGGAACTGGTCGATGAAGCCCTGCACGCGGTGCAGGGACGCTCCCTCAATACTGCTGCGCTGCTGGGCCTGCTTGGCCGCGGCGCGCTCGGCTGGGACGGCCTGCTGGCCGATGCCCGCCATGGCGACACCCAATCCCGTCTGCTTGAAACCCTTGGAAGAACCGTCTGATGCCCAACCTCACCATTTCCCAGGCCCTGGCCCAGGCTGACCTGCTGGTCGACCGCCCCACCATCGACAAGGCCATCGCTGGTATCGCCGACGCCATTGCGCGCGATTACAAGGGCGAGGTGCCGTTGTTCCTGTCGATCATGCATGGTGCGCTGCCGTTCGCCGGCCAGCTGGCGCTGGAGCTGGGCGCGCGCGGCCAGGATGTGCAGTTCGATTACCTGCACGCCACCCGTTACCGCGGTGAAACCACCGGCGGCGACCTGGTCTGGAAGCACAAGCCGGCCACGTCGCTGTTCGGCCGCCGCGTGCTGCTGGTCGACGACATCCTCGACGAGGGCTACACCCTGCAGGGCGTGCGCACCTGGTGCCTGGAGCAGGGGGCGACCGATGTGCGCATCGCTGCGATGACCGTGAAGAAGCATGACCGTGCACTGCCGGACGTGACCGCCGATTACGCCGGCATCGAGCTGCCGGACCGCTACGTGTTCGGCTTCGGCATGGACGTCAACGAAACCCTGCGCTGCGTGCCGGCCATCTACGCGATGAAGGAATAACGGCGCAGCCGCCCGCGGCGCGTCTTCTTCTGCCGCCGGCATCTTCGGGTGCCGGCGTTCGTCTTTTCATGGAGTGCTTCGAATGCAACAGATCGCCCTGGCCGTGATCGGCGGTACCGGTGTCTACAACCTGGCCAAGCTTGACGACGTGCAGACCCACGAGATCGACACCCGCTTCGGCCGTCCGTCGGGCCCGGTGCGCGTGGGCACGCTGCTCGGCCATCGCGTGGCGTTCCTGGCGCGACACGGTGAGGGGCATTCGCTGCCGCCGCACAAGATCAACTACCGCGCCAACCTGGCTGCGTTGCGGCAGCTGGGCGCGCAGCGGGTGCTGGCGTTGAACACGGTGGGTGGCATCACCGAGGACTTCGGTCCGCGCGTACTGGCCTGCCCGGACCAGATCATCGACTACACCTGGGGCCGCATCAGCACGATCTGTGAAGAAGAAGGCACCGACGTGGTCCACGTCGATTTCGGCCATCCGTACACGCCGATGCTGCGCAGCAAGATCCTGGCAGCAGCCAAAGTGACCGGTGTCACGGTCCATGACGGTGGCTGCTATGGCGCAACGCAGGGCCCGCGCCTGGAAACCATCGCCGAAATCGCCCGCATGCGCCGCGACGGTTGCGACCTGGTGGGCATGACCGGCATGCCAGAAGCCGCGCTGGCGCGGGAGCTGGGGCTGGATTACGCCTGCCTGGCGATCATCGCCAACTGGGCCGCCGGCTGCGGTGATGGCGAGGAGATTACGATGGCCGAAGTGCTGGCCAATGTGCAGGCGGCAAGCAACGGACTTCCGGAACTGGTGGGCGAATTGGCCCGGGGGTGATTGTCTTCCCCGAGCAAGCTTTGCATACTCAGCTTGTGCGCGGGTTCAGCGTACACCACCCATTCATTGCATAAGGTCTCGCATCACCATGCCGAACGGTACCGTCAAGTGGTTCAACGACGCCAAGGGATTTGGCTTCATCTCGCCGGAGGATGGCAGCGCCGACGTGTTCGCGCACTTCTCCGCCATCAACTCCAAGGGCTTCCGCAGCCTGCAGGAAGGCCAGCGTGTCACCTATGACGTGACCCAGGGCCCGAAGGGTGCCCAGGCTTCGAACATCACGCCGGCCGAGTGATCCACTCGACAGTGCGTTGAAAACCCCGCTTCGGCGGGGTTTTTCATTTGAGACATTGAAGATTCCCCCTCATCCGGCTGCCGCCACCTTCTCCCCGTTCTGACGG
>DQIG01000242.1:3060-4099 GCA_003525885.1 Stenotrophomonas sp. | reverse complement strand
CCCGCTTCGGCGGGGTTTTTTTTGCGCCGCGGCAGGTATTGCAGCGCCATGGGCGGTATTCCAGGTGGTCATCCGGATTTGCGCTCGGGCACAATGCGCGCATGAAGGAACGACTGCGCATCGCCGTGATCGGCTACGGCACGGCTGGCCAGACATTGGCCATCCTGCTCACCCGTGATGGCCACGAGGTGGAGATCTTCGAACGCGTGCCCACGCCGGGGCCGGTCGGGGCAGGCTTCCTGCTGCAACCCAGCGGCCTGCAGGTGCTGTGGCAGATGGGCCTGCTCGATGCAGTGCGCGCGCATGCCGCGCCGGTGCACCGCCTGTATGGCGATACGCCGTGCGAACGCGCGGTGATGGACATGCGCTACGACGGCCTGGATACGCGCCTGCACGGCCTCGGCATGCAGCGCGGGGCGTTGTTCTCGTTGCTGGACGAAGCGCGTGCAGGTGCGGGCCAGCTGCACGCCGGGGTCACCATTGCCGCAGTGGATGCCGAGCAGGGCCGCCTGCGCGACAGCGAAGGGCGCATGCACGGTGCGTTCGACCTGGTGGTGGCTGCCGATGGTGCGGCCTCGACCCTGCGCGGCACGATCGAAGACAGTGCCAAGCTGGATCGCGTGTATCCATGGGGTGCGCTGTGGTGCCTGCTGCCGGCCGAAGACTGGCCGCACCTGCAGGAGCTGCGGCAGCGCTACGTGGCCGCGCGCAAGATGATCGGGCTGCTGCCGGTCGGTACGCGGCCCGGTGACGGCACGCCGCGCCTGAGCTTCTTCTGGAGCCTGCCACGTGCTGACTTCGAACGTTGGCAGGCTGATGGCATGACGCCCTGGCTGGACGAGCTGCACGCCCTGTGGCCGCAGGCCAGTACACGCTTCGCGCATCTGCATGATGCCGGCCAGCTTGCGCGGGCTGTCTACCGCGATGCCGTGATGACGCGCTGGCATCACGGCCGCATGGTGCTGGCCGGCGATGCCGCACATGCGATGAGCCCGCAGCTGGGGCAGGGCGTGAACATGGCGCTGCTCGATGCGCTGGC
>DQIG01000242.1:2609-2913 GCA_003525885.1 Stenotrophomonas sp. | reverse complement strand
TGGCGCTGCTCGATGCGCTGGCACTGCGCGATGCCGTGCGCGCGCATGGCGGCGGTGTCGCTGCATTGCAGGCCTACCAGGCGCAACGCAGGGCACACGTTGCGGTCTACCAGCGCTGGAGTCGTTGGCTGACGCCGCTGTTCCAGTCCGACCGTGATGCCTGGGCGAAGGCGCGCGACGTGCTGCTCGGCCCGATGGGGCGCCTGCCGGGTGGACGTGGCCACATGCTGCGCGTGCTCAGTGGCACCCAGCATGGCTGGTTCGGTTCGCTCGCGCTGGATCCGGCCTTCATCAACGCGCTGGC
>DQIG01000242.1:1311-2458 GCA_003525885.1 Stenotrophomonas sp. | reverse complement strand
GGCCTTCATCAACGCGCTGGCCACCGCGGCCGAACCACCTCGCGCGATCGCTGCCGCGGCAACGGCGTGAAGTACACCGTCACGTGAATTAACGGTTGCCTCACTGCGGATATGCGAGAAGAGGGGAGCACGCGACAGCCGCGTCGCCCGCTTTCCTTTCCGTGATCAACATCGCGCATGGCCCCGGGCGGCCCTGCCGTCGCCGCCTGCTGCGGCCCGGATGAGCCGCTGATGTTGAAGAGGAGGACGCCATGTTGTTCGCGGTCGAGGAGCTGGAATCGGAAATCTGCAAGCTGCGTGGTCTGCTGCGGATGCTGCACGAGGACCAGCCCGACGTACTGGGGGATGTGTTCGAGTTCCATGTCGGCAGCCTGATCAGCCATGCCGCCGATGAGCACCACGGCTATATCCGCCGATGTGCGGCGCAGATGCTGCAGGAACTACCGGTGAAGGCCGGTGCCGAGGTTGATTTCAACCTGATGCCGGTGGCCTTGGCCCGCGGCGGCTGAACACGGCACCGTCGCGGTCTGCGGCAGAATCGGTCATTACCTCTTCGTGCAGGATGCGCCGATGACCGCAGCAGGCAATGCGATGAATGCCCCCTTCGAGACCCACGTGGTGCTGAACCAGCCGCCGCCGTTCGCGGGGCGCCAATTGTGGACCGATGATGTGGCGCTGATGGAAGCGGTGCAGCGCGAAGGCGCGGGCAGCTTCGCGCCGCGACTGGCGGTTTATGGCGCGCTGGCGGGTGACGAGCTGTACCGTCTCGGCTTTGATGCCAACCGCGATCGACCGCGCCTGCGTACGCACGATGCGCAGGGCCATCGCATCGATACGGTGGAGTTCCATCCCGCCTATCACCAGTTGATGGGTACGGCGAAATCGCACGGTGTCGCCGGGTTGTCCTGGCACGAGCCGCAACCCGGCGCGCATGTCGCGCGTGCGGTGTTGAGCTACCTGCACCACCAGGCTGAGGCCGGCACCAGTTGCCCGTTGACGATGACCCATGCAGCAGTAGCGGTGTTGCACACGCAGCCGCACCTGGCCGAGTGGGCACGCAAGGCCGCAGCGCCGGCCTATGATCCGCGCGATGTGCCGGTGGCGGACAAGGCCGGCATCACCCTGGGCATGGGCATGACCGAGAAGC
>DQIG01000242.1:0-1156 GCA_003525885.1 Stenotrophomonas sp. | reverse complement strand
GCATGACCGAGAAGCAGGGCGGCTCGGATGTACGCGCCAACAGCACGCGCGCCGAACCGATCGACGGCGAGCGCTATCGCCTGGTCGGCCACAAGTGGTTCTTTTCCGCGCCGATGTGCGATGGATTCCTGGTGTTGGCGCAGGCGCCGGGAGGACTGACCTGCCTGCTGATGCCGCGCCGGCTGGCCGACGGTGACCGCAATGCGTTCCGGCTGATGCGGTTGAAGGACAAGCTCGGCGATTGGGCCAATGCCTCCAGCGAAGTCGAGTTCTGCGGCGCGCAGGCATGGCGCGTGGGCGAGGAGGGGCGTGGCGTTGCCACCATCATCGGCATGGTGATGATGACCCGCCTGGATTGCATGCTGGGTGCAGCGGCGGAAATGCGCATGGCGCTGGCGCAGGCGTTGCACCATGCACGGCATCGCCGCACCTTCGGCAAGCTGCTGGTCGAGCACCCGTTGATGGCCAATGTGCTGGCCGACCTGGCACTGGAATCGGAAGCGGCCACGGTACTGTCGATGCGCATCGCACGCGCGGTGGATCGCGCCGGCGTGGATGCCAACGAAGCCGCGTTGGCACGGGTGGGGACGGCGCTGGGCAAGTACTGGTTGTGCAAGCGCGCGCCGGCGTTCGTCAATGAAGCGCAGGAATGCCTCGGCGGTGCGGGCTACGTGGAAGAGTCGATGCTGCCGCGGCTGTACCGGCAGGCGCCATTGAATTCGATCTGGGAAGGAAGCGGCAACATCCAATGCCTGGACGTGCTGCGCGCACTGGCACGCGAACCGGAGGCGTTGGCGGCGCTGCGCGCTGAGCTGGCAGCGGTGGCCGATCGTGATGCGCGCTACGCAGCGGCTTTGCAGCGTTGGGCAGCGGCGCCGGCGCCGGATGAGTCGCAGGCGAGGCTGTTCTGCGAGCGCACTGCGCTGCTGTTGCAGGCAGCGTTGCTGTTGCGGGCGCGTAGTCCGATGGCTGAAGCGTTCGTGCGCAGCCGGCTGGAAGGAGAGCATGGGCTGGTGTTCGGAACGCTGCCGGTGGGCGTGGATCTGTCGGCGATGCTGTTGCGCGCGCTGCCGTAGGAGGCGGCCAACGGCGGTGCCCCTCGTGGTGGGCGGCGCGGAGTCTGCGTCGTGAGCGGGCCGCGCGGGTGGGTTGCGCA
>DQIG01000422.1 GCA_003525885.1 Stenotrophomonas sp. | reverse complement strand
GCGCCAACCAAGGTTGGCACCTCCCGGAGCGCGTCTGCTTCAGGGTTTCGGCGCGAACTGCAGCCGGGTCCACACGCCGTAGTGGTCCGACGCCCAGCGACCGCTGTCATCGGGCTGGTCGAACAGGATTCTTGCCTCACGCGCGACCATCTCGTCCTGCTGGAAGAAGATGTGGTCGATCCGTGAGGGCACCTGGTAGTAGTGCCGGTTCAATGTACTGACCCCAGCCAGGTCGGTGTTGACATGCACGCTGCCGTAGCTGTCGCCGTAGTGGCTGCGCAGCTCGCTCAGGTCGCTGGCATCCACCAATGCGTTGAAGTCGCCAGCAATCACCACCGGTGCACCGGCCGAGGTGGTGGCGATGAAGCGCAGCAGATCCTCGACCTGGGTGCGGCGGATGCGCTGGCCATTCTCGTCGTTGCGCTCGTTGAAATGGGTGGCATAGACGTTGACCGCCTTGCCGTCCACATCGATGCGCAGATGGGCGACGGTCCGGTAGTCGTCCAGCGGCTGCAGCAGGTGCTCACCCCGGGCGAGGATCGGGCGTCGGCTCAGCAGTGCGTTGCCGTAACGTTTCGGCGCGCCCATCGGATCGGTGGAGACGAACACGTACTTGTAGCCGAGTTGGCTGGCCAGCCACTGCGCCTGGTTGCGCACGTTGCGCCGCTGGATCACCTCCTGCAGCGCGATGGCATCGGGCTGCAGGCGCTTGAGTTCGGCCAGGATGGTGCGGCGGCGGCTCGGCCAGTCCTCGCGGTCATGATGCAGGTTGAAGGTCACCATGCTCATGCCTGGTGCGGCGGCAACGTCAGCCGCTGTCGCGGCGGCTGGCTCGGCCGCCATCACGGCGCCCGGCAATGCCAATGCAATGGCCAGCCCCAGGGCACGCACGGTCGTGCGCACCCCTGCCCCCTGCTGCTTCATCGTTACTGCCCCTTGCGCTCGGCGCGGCGCACCGCGCCTGGTACATCGATCTCGACCCGCGCCGGCAACTGGTGCACGTGCAGTTCCCTGTTGATCCATTCGGCCGCTTCGCCGTTGATGGTCGCCTCGCCCGGATCACCGGCGTACGGCCACGGCAGCACCACGCCACCGACCGGTGGCACCAGGCCCGGCTGAACCTCCAGCACCAGCTGCTTGTCGCTGCGCTGCAGGCGGTAGTTGAGCTGGCCCTGCGGCGTGCGCAGGCCCTGCACGGCGATGCCCTCGCCCTGCAGCCAGGCGGTCGGAATGCCAGCGGCCAACACCAGTGCATCGTCCATGTCACGGCTGTAGGCAAACATGTCCAAGGCCGAGCGCACGAAGTCCGAGGCGACCCAGGCATGCGGCAGATCACCGACGAAGAACGGCTTGCGTGGCGTGCGCGAAACGACTTCGGCCCACTGGTTCCAGGCCTGCGGCGCACGGTCCTTGAAGAAGAACTCGGTCGCCTGCCAGGCGCGATCGCGCCAGCCCAGGCGAACGAAGGCGGCCACGTTGCGCCATTCGTAGGGCGTGTAGTCCTTCCACTCACGCTTGCCATCACGGCGGGCCACGAACTCCTTCCAGTAGCGTTCGAAGGTGGCATCGAGTGCCTGCTGCGGAAGGCGCCCCTGTTCACCACCCGGGGCCAGCGCGATGGTGGTCGAGGTCGCATCGAAATCGCCCAGCTCAGCCGAGCCCGGCAGGTAATCGATGTTGTGCTGCTGCATTGCCGACAGCAGCGAGGCCTGCAGGTCATCACGGAACTGGTCACGCGATTCGGCGATCTGCATCGCTTCGACCTTGCCCAGCTGGGCCGCCAGCGAAGCCGCATCCTTGTAGCCACGCAACGCCCAGAAATTGTCCCAGTACGAATGCATCGGCTTGGCCGAATAGCCTTCGTGGCTGATCGAGGCCGGCATCATCCCGTAGAACGCCGGATTGCGCGCCCGATTCTCGTCCGTGCGCTCGCTGGCGCGCAGCTGCTCCATGTAGCTGTAGGCGCCCTGCACATGCGGCCACATCAGTTCGGCGAAGGTGCTGTCACCGGTATAACGCCCATATTCGGCAATGCTGTAGATCAGCTCGCCATGGCTGTCGTTCTCCGGCACCGGATCGCTGCCACGTGCATCGACACAGCACGGCACCTTGCCGTTCTCGAACTGATAGGGCGCATACCAGTTGATGTAATCACGCACCGCATCACTGCGCCCCATGCGCAGCAGGCCCTCGGAAATCATCGCGCCATCGCGGATCCAGCTGCGCGCGTACGAGCGCGTGCCCGGCTGCAGGCGCGGGCCAACCCGCGATATCAGCATGTGCGCCACTGCGGTGCGCAGGGTATCCACCAGTGCCTGGCCCGCAGCCGGTACCTGCAACGAGACCCCCCCCAGCTTCTGCCGCCACTGCTCTGCCACCTGTGCCTGCGCCTTGGCCACGTCCAGCGCCTGCGGCGCCCAGCCTCCGGTCTGCGGCAGCACCACCGCCACTTCGCGGCTCTGGCCGGGTTCCAGCTTGATCGTATACAGCAGCGCACCGGACGCCATGCCGGTGCTGTCCTTCACCGCGGTGCTGGCCGGATACTTGCCGGAGGCCAGATGCATCGCGTCGAGCTTGCCATCGAACGTGCTGGCGAAGCGCGCATCCGGCACCTGCAGCGGATAGATGCGCGGTTCGCCGTTGATGCGCACCAGCTGTTCGCCCACGTCCAGCGCATCGATGCGGCTGAAGCCGCCGACGGTGTTGAGGAACTGGGTCGGCGGGTTGACCTGCCACGGGCGGATCGCCAGCGCGAGGGTGTACTCGTGCGCCACCTTGTCCGGATTGCTCAGCCGGTAGCGGCCGATCAACTGCGCGCGCTCCGGCGTGCCCTGCACGAAGCTGGTTACCGCCAGGCCGGCCTTCTCGTGCACCCAGTCGACATTGGCGATCGGCAGGTAGTGATCCTGCAGCGACTGGGTAACGGCCACCTTCGACCAGTCCAGCAGCTTGCCGTCCAGGCGGATGAACGGCTCGATGCTGAAGCTGCCCTTGGCCGGCTCCAGCGCACCATCCTCGCTGATCAGTGCCTGTTCCTGGCCGCCATCGAGGCCGAGCAGGGTCCAGTACGGCTGTTCGCCCACATACGCGCGCGGCAGCGAGCCGCGCGGCAGGTCAGCCGCCACCGAGGACAGGAATGCATTCGGCGTGGCCGCGAAGGCCAGCGGCTTGAGCGTGATGTCACGGATGCCGTAGCGCCAGTTGGGGCCATCCTGCAGATCGAAGCGCACGTAGCGCGCGTCGGTATCCGGCAGCGCCAGCCAGTCACGGCCACCCGCGCCGCCGGTCACCTCGCGCACGGTGCGCCAGTCCCGGCCATCCTCGGACGTCCGCACGGTGTAGCGATTGGCTTCCAGGTTCGGCAGCCAGTCGATCACTGCACCGCCGATCTCCCGGCTCTTGTGCAGGTCCAGGCTGATGGTCTGCTGCTTGACCCCGCCACTGATCCAGAACGTATCGCCCTTGCCATCGATCATGCGGTCCTGCAGCGCGGTGGCGGTGTCGGCGATCACCGATGGCACCAGCGCCGAATCATCCTGCGGCGGCAGGCCCTGCAGGGTCAGCTTGTCGAAGCACACGGTGCCGCGGCCGCCAACCTTGCTGTAGATCGTGAATTCGACCGCGGCGCTGCGCGCCATCTCCTTCTCCGGCGATGGCCCCCATGCCTTGTCGATCTGGCGACGGCGGTATTCGACTGGCGTCCACGCCTTGGGGAAGCTGTAGCCCGGGCGGTTGACCCACCAGACGTTGTCGCCGCTGGCATCGATCAGCTTGAACTGCAGGTCGTTGCCCGGTGAATCACCGCGCAGCTGGAAGCCAAAGCGGTAGTTGGCCGGATACTCGATGTTCAGCGCCCGGCGGATGCCGACGTAGCCGGACACCTTGTGGAAATCGTAGTCCAGGCACAGCGCGCGGCCACCGCCGGCGCCGCTGACCGGCCGCAGCGAACCGCTGACCTGGTCGGACAGCACCAGCTTCCAGGCACCGATGTCGTCAAAATCGTCCAGCACCTTCGGCGCCGGCAGTGCCGGTGGTGCGGCGATCGCCAGGGAGGTCCACAACAGGCCCAGTCCAACGGCGATCGCTCGCTTCATCCCTTGACGCTCCCCAGCAACAGACCTTGGATGTAGTAACGCTGCAGCACCAGGAACAGCGCCAGCACCGGGACCACGGTGACCACCGCGCCAGCCATCATCATTTCCACGTCCATGATGTGCTCGCGCGAGAGGGTGGCCAGCGCTACCGGCAAAGTGTAGTGCTCCTGGTCGGTCAACACGATCAACGGCCACATGAAATCGTTCCATGCGCCCATGAAGGTGAAGATTGCCAGAGTCACCAGCACCGGCTTGAGCATCGGCAGCACGATCTGGAAGAAGATGCGCAGCTCCCCCGCCCCGTCGATGCGGGCCGCTTCAAGCAGTTCGTCCGGGATCGAACGCGCGTACTGGCGCACCAGGAAGATGCCGAACACGCTGGCCAGCGCCGGCACGATCACGCCACCAAAGCTGTTGACCAGGCCCAGCTGCTTCATCAGCAGGAACAGC
>DQIG01000166.1 GCA_003525885.1 Stenotrophomonas sp. | reverse complement strand
ACATTCCTGGAGAAGCAGCGCAGCCAGCGCGCCGGTACGGTAGAGATCTGGAACGAACTGACCCGGCGCCTGCCGGAAGGCACCTACCTGGAAAAGCTGGCGATCGAGAACAACAACCTGCAGCTGATCGGCCTGAGCCGCGAGGCATCGCAGCTGGTGCAGCTGCTGCAGGACGCACCGCAGTGGCGCAAGGTCAACCTGACCGGAGTGCTGCAGGCTGATGGCGCGGCCAGTGGCCGCGACCGCTTCACCATGACCGCCGAACTGCAGCCGTTGCCGGCCGCAGCACCGACCCCGGAGGCGGCCGATGCCGATGCCAAGCGCACGCCGTGACCGCTGGCTGGCGCTGGCACTGCTGCTGGCAGTGCTGGGCCTGGCCTATCTGCTGCTGGTGCACCCCTGGTTCACCCAGCCGCTGCGTGCGATCGATGCCGATGTCGCTGCCCTGCGCGAACGCGAGTCGCGCGTGCAGGCGCAGCTGCAGCAGCAGCCACAGATCGAACAGCGCCTGCGTGCCACCCGCGAGGCACTGCAGCAGCGGCCGGGCTTCCTGCGCGAAGCCACAGCCGAAGCTGCCGCCGCCGCATTGGGTGCCCGGCTGCAGGATGCAGTGGCGATGGCCAGCCCCGGCAACCGCAGCTGCACCATCAGCAACCGCACGCCGCTGACCGACAACCGCCGCGACGCCGAGTTCGTGCGTGTCGCCATGCAGGTTCGCCTGCGCTGCGGCGTGGCCGAACTGGCCACCGTGCTGCACAGCCTCGAAACCGGCAGTCCCCGCCTGTTCGTCGACAACCTCAACCTGATCGCGCAGCGCTTCCAGCAATCGCCGAACGAATCCGGGCTGGGCCTGGATGTGTCCTTCGAGCTGGCCGGCTATCTGCTGCCAGGCGCCACTGCCGATGGCACGGTTCCGGCCCCCACCGCTGCACCTGCACCTGCACCGGCGGCTCCGCCGGCAGAGGCCACGCCTGCGCCCCACCCGGTGCCCCCGTCCGAAGGACAGGAGGTGGCCGATGAAGCTTGAGCAGATCAGCCTGCGTACCGGCTTCCTGCTGGCACTGGCCGGTTGGGCGGCGGCCGTCTGGCTGGCGACCGGCTTCGGGCTGGGCAGCTCTCTGCCGGGTGCCGGTGGTGATGCCGACGCCGCGCCATCGCTGCCATCGCTGCCGCCGCTGGCTGCAGAGCGCATGGCCAGCGCCGACAGCTACAGCGCAATCGGAGAGCGCCCGCTGTTCGCCGAAGACCGCAGGCCGCGGCCTTACCTGCTGGGTGGTAGCGAACCGGCGGCCAGCGCCGCGTTGCGCCTGACCGGCGTGCTGCTGGCCGGCGACTTCGGCATGGCCACGTTCACCACCGAACAGAACCGCTCGCTGCGCCTGCGACTCAACGGCGAAGCCGTGGATGGCTGGCAACTGGTGGCACTGCAGCCGCGCCAGGCGACGGTGATCGGCCCCGGTGGCAACCAGGTGCTGGAACTGGCCGTGTTCAATGGCCAGGGCGGGGAAGCGCCGACGGCTCTGCGTGGTGCCAATGGCGCGCCGCCCGTACCCGGCGCGGTGGTTCCACCGCCGCCGCCACAGCCGACGCCCAGCCAGACCCTGCCCAACCCACGTGCTACCGATGGCAACGTGGCTCCCGCGTCGCCTGCACCGGCCGCAGCCACCACACCGCCTGCCAACAACAACGGTCCCAGCGAAGCGCAGATGCAGGCCATCCGCGAACGCATCCAGGCCCGTCGCCGCCAGCTGCAACAACAGCAGCAACAACCGTCGCCGCCCCCGGGCGATGGCACCAACCGATAGAGTGAATGCATGAACCTGCGTTTTCTTCCCTGGTCCTTTGCCCTCGCGCTGCTGGTCGGCTGCAGTACGGTGTCCGCGCCGCACGTGCAGCGCAACGGCAACCTGTCGCCCAGTGCCGATGCCGGCCAGGCAGCCGACGTCGCCGCCGATGCCGCCCGTGAAAGCCAGGGGGCACCGCAGGCGGTGATCCGCCGCGGTACCGGCACGATGATCAACCGCGAGGCCGCGCGCGCACCGGCACCGGCGCTGCACGGCGCCAGCACCGGCGAGGCGACTTTCAACTTCGAAGGCGAATCGTTGCACGCGGTGGTCAAGGCCATCCTCGGTGACATGCTTGGCCAGAACTACGTGATCGCACCGGGCGTGCAGGGCACGGTCACCCTGGCCACGCCCAAGCCGGTCTCGCCGGCGCAGGCGCTGAACCTGCTGGAGATGGTGCTGGGCTGGAACAACGCACGCATGGTCTATAGCGGTGGGCGCTACAACATCGTCGCCGCCGACCAGGCGCTGGCCGGCACGGTCGCGCCGAGCACCGCGCCGGCGGCCAGTGCACGCGGCTTTGAAGTCCGCGTGGTCCCGCTGCAGTTCATCTCCGCCACCGAGATGAAGAAGGTGCTGGAGCCGTACGCGCGTCCCAACGCCATCGTCAACGTGGACAGCGGCCGCAACGTGATCACCCTCGGTGGTACCCGCGCCGAACTGGAAAACTACCTGCGCACCGTCGAGATCTTCGACGTCGACTGGCTGTCGGGCATGTCGGTGGGTGTGTTCCCGATCCAGTCGGGCAAGGCCGAGCAGGTCGCGGCCGACCTGGAAAAGGTGTTCGGTGAAGAGAGCAAGACGCCCAGCGCCGGCATGTTCCGTTTCCTGCCGCTGGAGAACGCCAACGCCGTACTGGTGATCACCCCGCAGGTGCGCTACCTGGACCAGATCCAGCAGTGGCTGGATCGCATCGACACCGCAGGCGGCAGCGCCCGCCTGTTCTCCTACGAGCTTCGCTACATCAAGGCACGCGACCTGGCCGAGCGCCTCAGCGAGGCCTTTGCCAGCAGTGGCAACCGCGGCGGCCCCAGCCCGGCCTCGCTGGCGCCGGGCGCGATCCCGTCGCAGCTGGGTGGTGACGGCGATCGCGGCATGGACAACAGCAGCAGCAATCTGGGCTCGACGCTGGGCGGGAGCAGTGGCAGTGGCAGCAGCAATGGCAGCCTGAACCTGCCGCAGCGCCAGCCCGGCAACGTCAGTGTCAGCCTGGAAGTGGAAGGCGACCGCGTCGGCGTGTCTGCAGTGGAGGAAACCAACACCCTGCTGGTGCGCTCGACCCCGCAGGCCTGGCGCTCGATCCGCGAGGTGATCGAGAAGCTGGACGTGATGCCGCTGCAGGTCCATATCGAGGCACAGGTGGCCGAAGTCGCGCTGACCGGTGACCTGAAGTACGGCGTGAACTGGTTCTTCGACAACGCCGTGCTTGGGCAGAAGCTGACCAGCGCCTTGGGCGGTGCGACGCTGCCTGCGGCCGCTGCCGGATCCTGGAGCAGCTTTGCCGGTGCCGTGACCGGTAGCGAAGGCCTTGGCTGGGCGTTTACCGGCCACAATGGCGCCGCGGTGGTGAGCGCGCTCGACAAGGTCACCGATGTCCGCCTGCTGCAGACGCCGTCGGTGTTCGTGCGCAACAACGCCGAGGCCACGCTCAACGTCGGCGACAAGGTGCCGATCAACACCACCACGGTGAACACCGGCGTGGGCACCAGCACCTACAGTTCGGTGCAGTACATCGACACCGGCGTGATCCTCAAGGTGCGCCCGCGGGTGACCCGCGATGGCACCGTGTTCCTGGACATCGTGCAGGAAGTCAGCAGCGCCTCGGATGTGCCGGATGCCTGCAACCCGAACGAGCGCAACTGCAACCCGCGCATCTCGACCAAGAAGCTGTCCACCGAAGCGGCGGTGCAGAGCGGTGACACCATCATGCTGGCGGGCCTGATCACCGATTCGGCCACTGATGGCAGCAATGGCATTCCAGGCCTGAGCAGGATTCCGGTGGTCGGTGCGTTGTTCGGGCAGAAGAGCCGCACCAGCCGTCGTTCGGAAGTGATCGTGCTGCTGACCCCGACCATCGTCCGCAACAGCCAGGAATCGCGCAACCTGACCGACGAGTACAGCAAGCGCTTCCGTGCGATGGAGCCGCTGAACCAGCCGCGAGCGAAGAAGTAAGGGGTTTACGGCCGGGCTGCGCCCGGCACC
>DQIG01000087.1:10211-25218 GCA_003525885.1 Stenotrophomonas sp. | reverse complement strand
GTGCGGACCAACGGTCCGCACCCACCCCGTCCGCACCCACAGCGAATGGGCAGGAATGCTAGGCTGCGCCGGTCAAGGAGGTTCCATGTCCGGTCACAACCAGTTTGCCCTGCTGCGCCAGCGCCGTTTCCTGCCTTTCTTCGTGGTCCAGGCGCTCGGTGCGTTCAACGACAACGTGTACCGGCAGGCGATCATCAGCATGTTGCTGTTCATGGCCGTGCCGGAGGAAGAACTGGGTCTGTATGCCACGCTGGCGCCGGCCATCTTCATCCTGCCGTACTTCCTGTTCTCGGCACTGGCCGGGCAGATCGCCGACAAACTGGAGAAATCGCGGCTGATCGTGATCACCACCACCATGGAGATCGTGATCATGTCGCTGGCGGCCACCGGCTTCCTCACCCAGAGCCTGCCGGTGCTGCTGGTCGCGCTGTTCTGTACCGGCATGCAGTCGACTCTGTTCGGCCCGGTGAAGTACTCGGTGCTGCCGTCGGTGCTCAGGCCCGAGGAACTGACCGGTGGCAATGGCCTGGTCGAGATGGGCACTTCGATGTCGATCCTCTCCGGCATGATCGTTGGCGGCCTGGTGTTCACCGTGGCCGGCAGCCACGGCACGGTGGTGGCTGCATGCGCGATCATCGCCCTGGCGATCTGCGGCAACGTCGCCGCCCGCCTGATTCCCAAGGTCGATGCCGGCGATCCCACCCTGAAGATCAATTGGAATCCGCTGCCGGAATCGCTGGCGGTGCTGCGCATGGCGCGCCAGCAGAAGGCCGTGCGCAACTCGATCCTGGGCGTGTCCTGGTTCTGGTTCGTCGGCACCGTGCTGACCTCTCAGCTGCCGGCCTACGCGGTGACCAACCTGGGCGGCCAGCCAACCCTGTACATCTTTGCGCTGGCCCTGTTCTCGGTCGGCACCGGCGTCGGCTCGCTGCTGTGCGAAAAGCTGTCGGCCCGCACGGTGGAAATCGGCCTGGTGCCGCTGGGCGCGTTCGGCATGACCGCGTTCCTGCTCGACCTGTACTTCGCCCGCAGCGGCGAAGCGACGGCGCACGGGCTGACAATCGGGCCCTTCCTGCAGCAGCCCGGCAGCATCCGCATCGTCATCGACCTGATCGGCATCGGCCTGTTCACCGGTATCTTCGTGGTGCCGCTGTTCGCGCTGATTCAGAGCCGTACGCCCAAAGCGCAGATGTCGCGCGTGTTCGCCGCACTGAACATCCAGAACTCGGGCTTCATCGTCGCTGCGGCACTGCTGTCGCTGGCCGCGCACAAGCTGCTGCACTGGACCATTCCGCAGCAGTTCCTGGCGCTGGCCATCGCCAACGCACTGGTGGCGATCTACATCTTCACCATCGTTCCCGAATTCCTGATGCGTTTCCTCAGCTGGCTGATGGTGCGCACCCTGTACCGGCTGCGCCCGCACGGCATCGAGGCCAACGTGCCCGACGAAGGCGCCGCTCTGCTGGTCTGCAACCACGTCAGCTACATGGACGCACTGATCCTGTCGGCGACCATCCCGCGCCCGGTACGCTTCGTCATGTACTACAAGATCTTCAACATCCCGGTGATGCGCTGGATCTTCCGGACGGCCAAGGCGATCCCGATTGCCGGGGCACGTGAAGACCCGGCGCTGATGCAGCGCGCGTTCGATGAGATCGACGCCGCGCTGGCCGAAGGCGAGCTGGTCTGCATCTTCCCGGAAGGTGCGCTGACCAAGGATGGCGCGATGGCACCGTTCAAGTCCGGGGTCGAGAAGATCCTCGAACGGCGGCCGGTGCCGGTGGTTCCGATGGCACTGCGCGGCATGTGGTCGAGCATGTGGAGCCGGCGCGACAGCCGCCTGGGCCGCATGCGCGTGCCGCGCCGTTTCCGTGCCACGGTCGAGGTGGTGGCGGCGCCGGCCGTCGATGGCCACGCCACCAGCGCCCCGGTGCTGGAGGCGCAGGTGCGGGCCCTGCGTGGCGATCACGCCTGACGTAATCGGCCCGCCTGGCGGGTCGGGTGACCTCTCCACATACGCCAGCGTCCAGTGCCGGACACGGCATGCCGTGGCTGTAAACGCATACATGCAACGCAGGTTGAGGTAGATTACGCACCCACAGGGGGGAGGTTAGGCCGTTTCATCATGGCCGGCCACCAAGGAATGGAGTCTCGCTTTGAATCAACCGCCACCGCTCAGCCGTCCGGTCTACATCCCCAACCATCTGGTCTGGGCGATCCTGACGACGCTGTTCTGCTGCCTGCCGTTGGGCGTGGTCTCGATCGTCTATGCCTCCCAGGTCGATGGCCGCCGCGCGGCCGGCGACCTGCCGGGGGCCTACAGCGCGTCGCGCAAGGCGGGCTGGTGGGCGGTGGCTTCGGCCGTGGCCCTGCCGGTCCTGTTGCTGTTGTGGTTCGGGCTGTTCGGCGGCTTGGCCGTACTGGGCGCTCTTTCCGACCAATGATTCACCACCACCACCCATCAAGGAGCTTGAACCCATGAACACCGCCACTCCGCAGGTCCCGAACAATCTGGTCTGGGCCATCCTGAGCACCCTGTTCTGCTGCCTGCCGGCCGGCATCGTGTCGATCGTCTACGCCGCACAGGTCAACGGCAAGCTGGCCGCTGGCGACATCGCCGGTGCCCAGGAATCCTCGGCCAAGGCCAAGAAGTGGGCCATCTGGTCGGCCATCGCCGCCGTCGTGGTCGGCGTGCTGTACGGCATCCTGATCGTCGCTGTCGGCGGCATGGGTGCAATGAACAACGGCGGCTACTGATCCGCGTGGACGGATCCGGCGCCCGCGCCGGATCCGTTGCTGCAATGTCCGCACGTCCCGCCCGCTCCCGTCTCGCCCGCTGGGCACCGCTGCTGGCCGCCACCGGTCTGGCTGCGGGTGCTGCAGTGGTGCTGCGCAACGTCAATCCGTATGTCGCCGGCAATCCCTTGCCGAGCTGCCCGCTGTACGCGCTGACCGGCCTGTACTGCCCGGGCTGTGGCAGCACCCGCTGCCTGTATTCGCTGGTCCATTTCGACCTGCCCGGCGCGATGGCGATGAACCCGCTGCTGGTCATCAGCCTGCCCTTCCTGTTGCTGATGCTGCTGAACGTCGCCGGCATCCGGCCGCGCGTGCTCGACCCGCTGATGCGGATACTGGCCAATCCCACGTTCTGGCTCTGGGTACTGCCCGGGTATGCGTTGCTGCGCAACCTGCCGTGGGCACCGTTCACCGCGCTGGCACCGATCTAGGATTCCAGCCAACGGCGCAGCCCCTCGTGGTGGGCGGCGTTTGAAGGCAGACGCCTTGGGGTCGGCCGGGCGGGATGGGTTTGCGGGGGACGCCGTGAATCCGTCCGTGGAGGCTTGGCCGCGGCATCCATGCCGCGGACACCCCCGCAAACCCATCCCGCCCGGCCACGGACAGTTTCCGTGTGCGTCCACCACGGAAAAGAAAGAGAAGATCAAAAGCGGAAGCGGATCGCTTCGCTCTGCATCCACGCATGGCGTGGATCTACCGTGTCGACCAAGGTCGACACCTACCAACAGCCGCCGGAATCTGTCGGGGGTGGGGCGGTGTGGGGCTGCAGGACCGTTGGCGCCATGGGCCCGAGGCATGCCTCGGGCGGGTTGGGCAGGACGCCCAACCCCGGTCTTGCCGTGTGCGCAGGACAGCGCACACGAGCAAGGCGCCATCGAGCTTACAGGGATGTACTTGCAGCGTGTCCCGCCACCCCACCCCGGCCCGACCCAGAACGTAGAAACACCGAGCCATGACCCGATGTTGCTGTTGCTGTTGCTGTTGCTGTTGATTTCGAAGCAGTCGCGGCCGCAGGCCGCGCGGGACCGCTCACAGGTGCCGCAATTCCTGCTTCAGCGTCGCCACGCAGCGGCGGCTGACTTCCAGCGGCTGCTTGCCATGCCGCAGCACCGCCTGCACCTGCCCACCCGAGCCTCGACGCAGTTCCACCAGTTCGTGGCGTGCCACCAGGCAGTTGCGGTGGATGCGGATGAAACGGCTGGCGAATTCTTCTTCCAGCGACTTCAGCGATTCCTCGATCAGGTCCTCGCCACGCGCGTGGTGCACCACCACGTACTTCTCCTCGGCCTGCAGGTAGTGGATATCGTCCAGCGGAATCAGGCGCAGGCTGCCGCGCAGGCGCGCGCATAGCACGCTGCGTGCCTGCTGCCCGCTGTGCTCCTGCGGCTGCCCATCGCGGCCGGCCAGGAACGTGCGCGCACGTGCAATCGCCGCCGCCAGTCGTTCGGCGCGCACCGGCTTCATCAGGTAGTCGATCGCTGCGGCCTCGAACGCCGACAGCGCATGCGCATCGTAGGCCGTGCAGAACACCACCGCCGGTCGTGGTTCAAAGCTGGCCAGGTGGCGGGCCGCTTCCAGGCCATCCAGCCCGGGCATCGCGATATCCAGCAGGACCAGGTCCGGCTGCAGCTCCGCGCACGCGTGCAGGGCCTGCTCGCCGTTGCCGGCCTCGGCCACCACGTCCACGCCGTCCTGTGCCGCCAACAGGCTGCGCAGGCGCTCGCGCGCCAGTGGTTCGTCATCAGCGATGACTACCCTCACGATCGTTCCCTCACTGGATCGGCACTGTCACCTGGCAGGCATAGTAGCCCTCGCTCCAGCCAGCCGTCATCCGCGCGGCGCTGCCGAAGCGCCAGGCCAGCCGATGGCCGATGCTGTGCTGGGCATGGCCAGCCCCCCGCGCCAACGCCAGCCCGGGCGCCTGCGGATCGGGCGCCGGGTTGCGCACGCGGATCTGCAGCTCATTGCCCTCGCACACCAGCTGCAGTTCGATGGTGCCGCCGTCGGGCAGGCGCGAGATGCCATGCAGCACGGCGTTTTCCACCAGCGGCTGCAGAACCAGCCTTGGCAATGGCAGGTCCCATGGCAGTGGCTCGTCGCGTTGCCAACGCACCTGCAGGCGTTCGCCCAGGCGCAGCGATTCAATCGACAGGTAGCGCTCGGCCAGCTCGCATTCGTCGCGCAGGGTGGAATCGCCCTCGCCCGCAACCAACGCAGCGCGGAACAGATCGGACAGATCGAGCACGGCACGTTCAGCCACCGCGGGATCGCGATGCAGCAGGCTGGCGATGAGGTTCATGCTGTTGAACAGGAAGTGCGGGCGGATCCGCGCCTGCAGCGCGTCGGCCTGGGCGCGCGCGTTGGCCTGCACCTGCGCGGCCCAGCGGTCGCTGACATAGAAGTAGCGCAGCGCCAGCGCGGTGATCAGCGCCGTGGTCGCTGCACTTCCAAGGGTGAAGCGCCAGAAGCTGATGCCGCTGGCGAAGCTGTCACCCAGCACCGCGTACAAGGCGTGCACGATACCGGCGCAGACCACCGCGATCAGGGTCGCCAGCGCAATCGCAGCGACCGCCCCCAGCATCTGCGGCAGCCTCGACAGCGCCTTCCGCAGCAGGCACAGGCTGGCGGTCACCGCCAGCGCCAGCCACAGGGCGAAGCCACTGGCCGACAACAGTTCGCCGAAGGTCCAGTGACGGCTGCCATCCGGGGCCAGGGCCAGCACAACCACCACCAGCTCGGCCAGGCCGAGCATCGCTGCCATCCGCGGCAGGCGGCACAGTTCCGGCATCCACGGCGGTGTGCTGGCCGGGGACATGGCTCAGGGCGCGCCCAGGCGTTCCTGCAGCCAGTCACCCAGTGCCTGGATCTCCTCGGCACAGACCTGGTGGGCCATCGGGTAGCTGCGCCACTCCACGTCCAGGCCCAGCGCACGCAGCGCCTGTGCGCTGTGCGCGGCCACGGCCTGCGGGATCACCGGGTCACCACTGCCATGGGCCATGAACACCGGCACCTGCACCGCGCCGTCAACACGCTTGGCGCTGTCGGCTTCGGGCAGATAGGTGGACAGCGCGATCAATCCGGCCAGCGGCGCGGTACGCGACAGCGCGGCGGTGAGGATGATGGCTCCCCCTTGCGAGAAGCCGGCCAGGAAGATCTTCTCCGGCGCGATGCCGCGCTCGATCTCGCGTGCGATCAGCGCGTCCAGCTGCACCACCGATTCCTGCACGCCAGCCATGTCGGCGCGCGAGCGGAAGTCCATGCCGACGATGTCGTACCAGCCGCGCATGGGCACGCCGTTGTTGATCGTGATCGGCCGCACCGGTGCGTGCGGGAACACGAAGCGCAGCGCCGGCCAGTGCGGCCGCACCAGCTCCGGCACGATCGGCGCGAAATCATTGCCGTCGGCGCCGAGGCCGTGCAGCCAGATCACCGACCACTGCGGCGAGGCGCCGGTTTCCTGTTCCACCGTTTGCAGCATGATGCGGCTCCTTCAAGTTCGAGCCGCATTATGCCGTCGGCACGGGCCGATCAGTACAGCGGCGGTTGCTCGGCCGCTTCCCGGCGCAGCTGCGCGGCGCGTACCAGCACCGGCGGCGGGATGTTCTCCTCGGGAATATCCAGCAACCCCAGGCGATGCAGGAAGGCGCCGGGGCCACGCGAGGAGGTCAGCGCCACTACCGGAACGGCCAGCACCATGCCGATCACCACCGGCGCCATCCAGGCCGCCAGCGACGGCGACACCGCCCACGCCAGCACGCCCATGAAGGCGCCGAACACGCCCAGCCCGCCGTAGCCACGGATCAGTGCCATCCACGAAATGCCGCCATCATCGCGCTGCTGCGCGTCCCAGCCGGAATCGCGGCCGGACAACACTTCGGCCACGCCGCGCGACTGCACGTACATCACCACCGGCGCCATCAGTGCGGCGAGAACGGTTTCCACCAGCATCGACACGAACGCGCGGATCGCACCGCCACAACCACGGCGGTCGACCGGGTCCAGCAGCATCGCCAGGTAGCCGAGCACCTTGGGCAGCAGCAGCACCGCCATCGTGGCAGCGAACAGGCGCACCACCTGCTCCTCGTCCTGTGCACGCCAGTACACGCTGGGCGACAGGTGCAGCAGGGCGTTGAAGTCGATGCCCTCCTGGAACAGCGGGATGGCGATGCCGATCAGCATCAGCATTGCCCACATCGGGGCGGTGAAATAGTGGCCGATGCCGATCAGCATGTGCGTGCGGCTGATCCAGTGCAGGCCACTGCTGCCGACCACCTTGCCGTGCTGCAGGTTGCCCTGGCACCAGCGACGGTCGCGCACCAGCAGGTCGGTCAGCGTCGGCGGGCCCTCTTCATAGCTGCCACCGAGGTAGGGCACCATGTGCGCGGCCCAGCCGCCACGACGCATCAGCGCCGCTTCGACGAAATCGTGGCTGAGCACGTGACCACCGAACGGCTTGCGCCCCGGCAGCGCCGGCAGGCCGGCGTGGTCGGCGAAGGCGCGGGTACGGATGATGGCGTTGTGGCCCCAGTAATTGCTCTCGGCACCATGCCACCAGGCCACGCCACGGGCGATCACCGGCCCGTACACGCGACCGCCGAACTGCTGCATGCGCGCGAACAGGGTGCGGCCGCCGATCACCGACGGCAGCGTCTGGATCAGTCCGACGTCGGCGTTGTGCTCCATGCCGGCCACCAGGCGCACGATGCTGTCGCCAGTCATCAGGCTGTCGGCGTCGAGGATCAGCATCTGCGGGTAGGCACCGCCGAAGCGGCGGACCCAGTCGGCGATGTTGCCGGCCTTGCGCCCGCTGTTATCACCACGGCGACGGTAGAACAGGCGGGTCTGCCCCTCCGGCACCCGATCGCGCAGCTCGGCGAACACCTGCTCCTCGGCAGCAGCGATGTCCTCGCGGCGGGTGTCGCTGAGCACGAAGAAGTCGAAGCGGTCGAGCTGGCCGGTGGCTGCCACCGACTCGTAGATCGCCTGCAGGCCCGCCAGCAGGCGGCGCGGGTCTTCGTTGTAGGTCGGCATCAACAGCGCGGTACGGCTGTGCACGGCCGGCAACGGTTTGTCCGGGTCGATGCCCAGGCGATAGCCACGGTCGAACACGGCGGTCAGGAAGCCCGCCAGTGCGCTGGCGAATGACAGCGCGATCCAGGCAAACAGGCCGACGAACAGTACCAGCAGGCAGGCTTCGAGCACGCTGATGCCATTGGCCGACAGCACCCGCCACATCATCCGCGTGGCCACGGCGGTCATGCCGAGCGTGCCACCAAAGATGTACAGCCGGCGCAGGCCGATCAGGCGCGGTGACGTGCGATGCCGCCGGACCTTCAGTGCGCCTTCGCGCAGAGTCTGCTCGGGCATCTGCAACGGAGATTCAGCGGGCAGCAGCGCCCAGCCGGCATCGAGCCGGGGCGTTTCTGCTTCCGCATGGATGGTCTGCACCCCCATCGTCGCCTACTCCGCGCCGTCGGCACGGCCGGCCATCCCGGCCGGGCTGCATGCACCAAGGTTCCCGGCGCGCTTTCCCGGCGCCCGCACTTGTCCTGGCTGTGTCGGCCTCAGGCCGCACAGTCGATGTCTGTCACTACCGGAACCCACACGATCTCCAACGGGGCGGAATCGAAAATGCGGCCCAGTCTAGGGTGCCGAATGTAAGCCGGGTGCGAAGGTCTACGCCGGGATTTATCCCCATTCAGCAAATAGCAGGCGATCGCGCCGGGGGATGGCCGGATGTCACTGCGTTGCCCTCGGTACTGGATCGTAACAAACGCGAACGGTTATCATTTCATTAACCAGGCAGGTCACCGTCTTCCGCACGGCCGCGACCCACCCAGCTGCGCCGGCCCATACCGCGCGCCCGACGACCCACGGAAGGGGTGGCTGCCTGCTGTCTGCCTGCGCCTGCTGCTTCCACAGGGTCACCCCACCTCCCATGGAAGCCGTCATGTCCCTGTCGTCCCGTTCCCGTTCCGCGCGCCTGCCGCGCACCCGCCTGGCCAGCGCTCTGGCCACCGCCTGCCTGCTCGCCCTGCCCGGCCTGGCCGCCGCAGAGGCCAGTGCCGATGCCTCCACCAAGGACCTGGATACCGTGGTGGTCACCGCCTCGGGCAGCCAGCAGTGGATCAAGGATGCCCCGGCCAGCATCAGCGTGATCAGCCGTGAGGACATCGAGCGCCAGCCGGTGCCCGACCTGGCCACCCTGCTCAGCCGCGTGCCGGGCGTGACCGGCGGCCTCAGCGCCGTCGGCGAACAGTCCAAGATCAAGCTGCGTGGCATGCCGTCCAACTACACGCTGGTGCTGGTGGATGGCAAGCGCATGGGCAGTTCCGCGTCGACCAACTACCGGCCGGACCTGGGCCGCCAGGATCTGAACTGGATTTCGCCGGACCAGATCGAACGCATCGAAGTGGTGCGTGGACCGATGTCCTCGCTGTATGGCTCCGATGCCATGGGCGGGGTGATCAACATCATCACCCGGCGCATCGGCGACGAATGGAACGGCAGCGCCACCCACAGCTACACCCGCCCCGGTGATGGCAAGCGCGGCGATACCCAGCAGATCGGCGCGACCTTCTCCGGCCCGTTGGGCGAACGCTTCGGCCTGCGCATCGGTGCCAACAGCATGCGCCGGGATTCGGACCAGTCCAATAACGGTGTCTACGGCAACGCCTATGCCGGCGAGAAGGACCGCAACGTCGATGCGCTGCTGCAGTGGAAGCTGAGCGACGCACAGGAACTGTCGCTGGAAGCCGGGCACGGCGTGCAGCAGGCCTTCATCGATGCGTCGCTGGAAAAGCAGGACGAAGGCGCCTGGGGGGCCAGTGAGCTCAAGCGCAGTTCGCTGGCGCTCAACCACGATGGCAAGTGGAGCTTCGGCACCTCCAAGCTCAGCGCGTACTGGACCGAATACAAGAACGACATCGGTGCCACCGGCCGTTCCGAGGCCACCGATACGATCATCGAAGGCAGCCTGACCACGCCATTCACCTTCGGCGTTGAACACCAGTTCGCCGTGGGCGGCCAATGGAAGCGCCAGGAGCTGACCAACACCGACACCATCGGCCGCGCGCCGATCGACTATGCCGGCAATGCCGTCAGCGGCTCCGATCTGGAAGTGGATACCTGGGCCCTGTTCGTCGAGGACGAACTGAAGCTGCACCGCACCCTGGCGCTGACCCTGGGCGCACGCCTGGACCACCATGAAAAGTTCGGCGGCCATGTCAGTCCGCGCGCCTACCTGGTCTGGCACCCGGCCGAGCAGTGGACCATCCGAGGTGGTGTTTCCAAGGGCTTCCGCGCCCCCAGCCTCACCGAGAACTCCGCCACTGCCGCCACCCAGTCCGGTGGTCGTGGCTGCACCTCGCTGATCCCGCTGGGCTACACCCGCGGCGGCTGCTACATGGCCGGCAACCCGGACCTGGACCCGGAAACCAGCACCAACCGCGAGATCGGCATCAGCTTCGACAACGATCTGGTCGATGCCGGCCTGACCTACTTCCATACCGACTTCAGGAACAAGATCGAGTACGCACCGCTGGGCCGGTTCAACGGCATCTGGTGGACGCGCATGAGCAACGTGCAGCGCGCGCGCACCAGTGGCATGGAAGGCAACTTCAATGTCCGCTTCGGCGAGCACTGGCGCTGGCGCACCTCGGCCACCTGGATGAAGGAAGCCAGGAACCTGACCACCGGCCGCAACCTGATCGATACGCCGGAATTCTCCGGCTATTCGTCGCTGGACTGGACACCGAACACGGTGTTCTCCAGCAGCCTGTCGGCGCAGTACACCGGCAAGCAGACCGGCACCGCCACGACGTTCCTCAAGGCCTACACCCTGTATGACCTGACCGCTGCATGGAACGTCAACGAGGTGCTGACCCTGCGCGGTGGCGTCAGCAACCTGGCCGACAAGAAGCTGTATGCGGAAGGCTCAACCGACTACTTCGTCGCCGGGCGCAGCTACTTCCTGAGCATGACCGCACGGTTCTGACCGGCGGCGCGCGCTGTGATCGCGCTGGCGACATGCCAGCGCGATCAACGGTGTTGCGGGTTACTCGCTTTCCAGCGCGGCCGGTGCCGCGTCCCGCGTAGCGGCCGTGCGCGCACGGTCCATCGCCACGGCCAGTTGCTGGCGTGCGAGCAGTTGTTGTGCCTGCACCACTTCAGGTGTCGGCAGGAGCACCGGTCCCGGTGCGTTTTCCGGTGTAGCAGGTGTGGTCATGCAACCTCCATGGACATCCCGCCGCCGCACGGGTCCAGCCGGGGCGGCAGCGGAACTGCGCACCCTATCCTAAAAACAAGGCGGGTGGGTGACGGTGCGGCGCCCGGCCGCAGCTCCACATCGCCCTTCGCGTCACAATTTTGACGCCCAAGGCTGGTTTCCTGAACCGATCGCCCCGTATCATGTAACCGTTTTCCTACAAGGACGTATTCGTCAATGAACGCAGTCGACCTCTCCCGCTTCAGCCCGAAGTGGCAGTTCCGCTTCAACTTCTTCCAACAGCACGGCGCCCCCAAGGAGCCGGGCTTCAAGCAGGCCTGGAAGGCGCTGTCCTTCGGCGACCGCCTGAAGGTCAACATCAACTTCTTCGCCTTCTTCTTCGGCGCCATCTACCTGTTCATCCTGGGCATGTGGCGCAAGGCGCTGGTGGTGATCGGCATCAACATCGTGCTCATCATCGTCAGCCTGTTCCTGCCGGAAATCATCGCCCGCGCACTGTTCGTCGCCATGAACTTCCTGGTCGCCTCCAGCGCCAACTACAGCTACTACCTGGAGCAGGTGAAGGGCAAGGCCAGCTGGAACCCCTTCGAAGGCATGTTCTGAGCCGACGCAGTCACCGGACCCGGTCCGGTGCACCGGCAAGTGAAACGAAGACGCCCGGCCCTGGCCGGGCGTCTTCGTTCATGCCGTGCCTCAGGCTGCGCGGCGTGAGGCTACCTGCGGCTCGGCCTGCAGGCGGAAGCGCGACACCGCCACCGCCAGCTGCTCGGCCTGCTCTTCCATCGCACGCGCGGCGGCACTGGCTTCCTCCACCAGCGCGGCGTTCTGCTGGGTGGTTTCGTCCATCTGCACCACGGTCTGGTTGACCTGCTCGATGCCGGCCGACTGCTCGCGCGATGCGGCCGAGATCTCGGCCATGATCTCGTTGACCCGGCCGACCTGGCCGACGATTTCCTGCATGGTGCGCCCCGCACCGTGCACCAGCTGCGCACCGGCACCGACCTGCGCCACCGAGGCGTCGATCAGCTCCTTGATCTCCTTCGCAGCGCCCGCCGAACGCTGCGCCAGCGCACGCACTTCACTGGCGACCACCGCGAAGCCACGGCCCTGCTCACCGGCGCGTGCCGCTTCCACTGCCGCGTTCAGCGCCAGGATGTTGGTCTGGAACGCAATGCCATCGATCACCGAGATGATCTCGGCGATGCGCTGCGAAGACGCCTCGATCTGCTCCATGGTGTGCACCACCTGGCTGACCACCTGGCCGCCTTCGCTGGCCACGCCCGCCGCGGAACCGGCCAGCGTGTTGGCCTGCAGTGCATGGTCGGCATTCTGGCGCACGGTGGAGGTCAGTTCTTCCATCGACGCGGCGGTTTCTTCCAGGTTGGCGGCCTGCTGTTCGGTGCGGCGCGACAGATCGCTGTTGCCGGCGGCAATCTCACCTGCGGCCAGGCGGATGCTGGCCGCCGACTGCTGGATCTGGCCGACGATCTGGGTCAGGTGCTGCACGGTGCTGTTGGCATCGTCGCGCATCACCGCAAACACCCCGTGGAAATCACCCTGCATGCGGGTACTGAGGTCACCGGCTGCGATCGCGCGCAGCAGTGTCGACAGTGCGGCCAGGTTGTGGTCACTGACCTGCATCATCGTGTTCAGGGTCTCCACCATGCGGCGGAAATCATGGTCGAAGCGCAGTGCATCACCGCGCACGGCGAAATCACCGGCGGCGGCGGCGGCGGCCAGCTGCTGGATCTGCTCGTTGATCGCGGCCAGGTTGCTCTTGGTGGTCGCCATCGCGGCGGTGAATACCGCCTTCTCGCCCGGCAGCGCTTCCATGTCCACGCTGAGGTCGCCCACGGCATAGCGCTGCATCACTTCAACCAGGCGCTGGGTGACTGCGTTGCTGGACGCCACCAGCTGGTTGCTGTCGGCCACCATGCGGCCGTACTCGCCCGGGAACGCCGCGGCGTCCATGCGGTAGCTGAGTTCACCGGCATCGTGGCGGCGCGCCATTTCGGCCTGCGCGGCCATCACCGACTGCAGCTGGCCGCGCATGCCCTGCATCGCGTCCAGCAGGCGCCCCACTTCGTCGTTGCTGCGCGCCGGCAGCGTGCTGTCCAGCTTGCCGGCGGCGACGTCACCGGCCACGCGCACCGCTTCGGCCAGCGGGCGGATCGCCAGGCGGCGCAGCAGCACGTAGACACCGGCGCTGAGGGTCAGCGCGGCGATCACGCCGACCAGCAGGGTCAGCCACAAGAGCTGGCGTGCTTCAGCCACGATCACCGCATGCGGCATCACCACGCCCAGCGCGAAGCGTTGCGGGGCGTCGCCCACGCGCAGTGGCACATACACGCGCACGTTGCCGGCCGCATCGGGGCTGAAGGCCTCGAACGGGCGGTCGGCGGCGATGTTGGCCAGCATGCTGCGGGTCAGGGCATCGTTGCGCGGCTTGCCAATCTCGGCGGCATTGGCCGAGGCCAGCACCACGCCCTTCGGCGACAGCAGTTCGACGCGGCCAGCCCCCATCGGCTTCAACGTTGCCAGATGCTTCTGCAGTGCTGCCAGCGAGAAGTCGACGGTAAACACACCGAGGAACTTATCGTTCTCGATGATCGGCGTGCTCAGCGTACTCATCAGCACCTGCTGCCCGGCAATGTCATAGGCATAGGGTTCGCTGACCTTCGGCAGCTTGTCGCGGCTGGGTACCATGTACCAGTCACCAGAACCGCTGGCGGTCTCGGTGTAGTCGGTCATCTGCGACTGCTGCGGCTTGCCGTCGTGCCAGGCCCAGTAGCTCATGTAGCGACCGGTGGCGTCGTGCGCTTCGGTGTTGACGAACTCGGCATCCTTTCCGTCGAAGGCATCGGCCTCCCACATGGTGCTCTTGCCCAGCCATTCCGGATGGGTGCGCAGCTGCTCGCCGAGCACCGCCGCGAGGCTGGCGCGATCAGGCACATCCCCACGGGCGCGCTGGGCCAGCACGGCCTCGACCATGGCGTCATTGCTGGCGAAGGCAGTGCCCAGATCAGCCGAGACCTGGCGCGCTTCGGCGTTGGCCTCGCTGGTCATGGTCTGGCGCGAGGCGCTGATCAGACTGGCGCTGGCCTGTCGGTAGATCAGGAATGCGGTCAGGCCGAAGCACAGCAGCGCGATCACGGCGGTGCCCAGCATCAGCTTGTGGGCGATGCTGCCCGGGCGGCGGGCAGTGGCGGAGCGGGAAGAAGACATGGAAGGGTCCGCAAGGCAGTTCAGGACGACCGGTACCACGAGGGCACCGCGCAGGCGCGCGATCCGTCGCGCAGGCCACCGGCCGCCGGGGTGGTCCCGACGCTGGAAGCGCACCGGGTTAGCGGCCGCCCGCCAACGAGGTTGAGGCGCCCCGCCTGCACATTCCTGAATCCGCTCAGGGTCGGCTCAGTTGTCCCCCGCCCGCGATGGCCTCACTCAGCCACGCGGTCCTTGATCCACTGCGCGCGCGGCAGTACCTCGATGCTGCCGACGGCATACTGCTGCAGCACGTCGTCCGGCCCGAAGCACGGTTGCCAGCCCAGCTCGCTGCGCAGGCGGGCACTGTCGTACACGCGGTCGATGCTCAATGGCAGCGGCCAACCACGGCGTTCGAACTCGGCCAGCAGCTGCGGCGCGCGACGGGCCAGCACGCTACGCGGGTGAGTGGCCAGTTCCAGGCAGTCCTCGCGCCGGAACGGCGTCGGTGCGCAGGCGAGGTAGCGGGCGAATCGGGCGCCTTCGTCGAGCAGAAGTGCCGCATGTGCGCTGGCCACATCGCGGGCGTCGATGCCGCGATGCAGGCGGAACATCGCCATCCGTTCGGGCGGTTCCGGGAAACACCGGCCCATGCGCAGCACGCGAACGCTGAATCCTGGCGTGGCGGCGGCTTCGGCCAGGGTCTCGGCCTGCAGCTTGGTGCGGTGGTAGATCGTGCGCGGCAGCGGTTCGGTGTCTTCGTCGATCCAACGGCAGCCACCC
>DQIG01000087.1:499-10053 GCA_003525885.1 Stenotrophomonas sp. | reverse complement strand
CCCCCCCCCGCCACTACGGCGTGGCCGTACAGCGCGGTGGTGCTGGTCAGCACGAAGCGTCGTGCACCGGCTTCGCGTGCAGCCTGCAGCAGGTGCGCGGTTGCATCCACGTTGATCTGCTGGAACACCGCGTCCGGCACCAGGCCGACATGCGGAGCATGCAGGGCCGCGGTATGGATGACCGCGTCAACGCCCTGTACCGCGCGCGCGACGGCCCGGCGATCGGTGACATCGGCAATGATGCGCGTGGTGGCGAACGGGCTGCGGTCCAGCCCCACCACTTCGTGGGCGGCCGCCAACGCACCGAAGATCGCACGCCCGATGCGCCCGGAACTGCCGGTCAACAGAATCTTCATTGAGTCCATTCACTCGAAGCGCCCGGGAACTACCGGGATGCCTCGATTCTAGGCATGCATTCGCACATCCGCGATAGGACGGCCGTGCATTGATGCGTTCATCTTGACGACTTCGCAGGGGCCAGCAGTTGCCGCGCAACGAACAGCGGATCGTCGCCACCGGCCACATCGGGCCTCACGCCGCTGCGTTCCCAGTTGCCGCCGGTGCGCAGGTTGATCGGTTGCCGGTCGGGAATGCTGATCTGATAGCCATCGGGCAGCAGCACAGGATCACCAAACATATGCGCGGCACCGCCGCTGCGCGTGCCGACAATGCGCGCGCGGCCCAGTGCCTGCAGCGAATAGGCGACGAACTCGGCTGCCGAAGCGGTACGCCGGTCGATCAGCACCACCAGCGGCTTCAAGTACGCAGGCAGGCTGGCAGGCGGCAGCGGTACCGGCGTGCGCCGGCCGCGCTGGTCCAGCTGCTGCACCGCGTCGATCTTCGCGTCCAGCAGCGTGCGCACCAGCAGGTCGGCACTTCCATCGTCGCCGCCCCCGTTCTGGCGCAGGTCCAGCACCAGGCCATCGGTATCGGCCAGCAGCGTGAAGGCCGCAGCGAACTTCGGCCGCGCCAGATCCAGCGGATAGAACGTACTCAGCCGCAGGTAGCCAACATTGCCCTCCAGCACCCGTACCTCGCGCACGCCGGCACCATTGCTGCGGGCATCGGCGCGCCAGGCCATCAACCAGTCGTCCTGGCCGGCCGCTGCGTCCACGCGTTCAACGTGGAAGTGGCCATCGAACATGTCCAGGTCCTGGTTCAGGCGTGCGCTGAATGCAGCAGGATCCGCACAGCTGTCCGCATAGCGCCGCTGCGTTGACCAGGTGCGCAGGGCGTCGGCGATACGGGCGCCCTCCGCCTCGTCCAGGTACTGCGCCTGCACGGCGGTGGCCGCCGCCTGCAGGACCCCGTCCTGCGCCGGGCAGGCCGCTGCCAGCAGCGCACTGAGCATCCAGGAGACCGCCATCGTCCACCCCGCATTGAAGATATGTAAGTGCTTATATATCATCCTGGTCATGGATCTCCAACACGCCACACTGGGTACCCTGCTGCGCGCCCTGCTCGACCAGCTGGACCCGGCGGTCGAGCAGGCCTACCGGGACCTGCGACTGGACTACCGTCCCCGCTACACGCCGGTGCTGCGCACGCTGATGGCGCAGGGCCCCTGCCGGATCAAGGACCTGGCACTGGCTTGCGGGCTCAGCCATTCGGCGCTCAGCCAGACCGTGGCGGCAATGGTGCGCGATGGCTGGCTGCACGCAGCCAACGGTGACGATGGGCGTGAACGCATCCTGCAGTTGAGTCCCCGCGCGCAACGCGCGCTGCCTGCGCTGCAGGCGCAATGGCAGGCCACCGCGGTGGCGGCGCGCAGCCTCGATGCCGATCTGGGGCAATCGCTGGAGCAGGTGCTGCGCGAAGCACTTGCAGCCCTCGCACAGCGTCCCTTCGCGCAGCGCCTGCAGGACGCCCGCCGGCGCTGACGCCTTACTGCTCTGCGGCCATTTCGATTTCGCTGAGGAAGGTCCAGCTGCCGTTGGCCACGCGCAGCTCCAGCGTGCGGCACTGCGCGGCCAACGGGGCTGCATTGCCGAGCACGTACTCCTCTTCGGTCGAACCCATCACGCCGGCCTGGGTGAAGGGCGCCGACAGCGTGCCGAGCATGATGGCGGCAGTTCCCGGCTCGGCGCACATCACCTCCACCGATGTCGGCGTGACGATGCCCCAGGCCGGGCGCGTCATGGTGTGCAGGCCGACCCAGTCCACCCGTCGGCGCTGGCCCAGGTCGATGGTGATGCTGACGTTGCCGTGCACGCCGACCCAGCCCGCATCCATCGGATTGCGCGGGTCGCCTACACGGCGGTCGAACAGCTCATGGCCGCTGCTGTCGGGGTAGCTGGCCGCCGGCGCCACGCTGTAGTGGTAGGTGGTCTGCACCGGGTCGACGATGTACGAGGCACCCAGCCCGTACAACCCGCGATAGGTGTTCATCATCCGCGGCGCCTCGCCGTAGCCCTGCCCGGGGCCGACCACTTCGGACATGTGGTACTGGTTGAGCCAGGCAACGCGCTTACCAGCCGAACGCGCACTCCACAACTGCTGGTTGATACGCTGCACCGAGGCCGACCGGTACGCACCGGACAGGCCGTTGCCGGTATCCAGGAACAGCGGGCTGCCATGGTTGAACAGCTCGATGTCGGCCCACACGGCATTGGCGCCCAGCTGTGCCGACAACGCCTGGTAGTACTGCTCGGTGGAGTAGCCCGGTCGATCCCACTGGAACAGCTTTGCGTGCGCGGCCGCGCCGATACCGTCCTGCCAGATCTGCACGTCGACACCGGTGGCGGCGCGGAACCGCAGCGCAGCACTGGCCACACTGGCCGGGTCGACGCTGGAGGATGCCAGATAGGGCGCCACCATCACCGGCCTGGATGGCGTCGCCGCTTTCAGTGTGGAAACGATCGCGCGGTAGAACGACGCGCGGTCGGCCGGTACCTGCGCAGGCTCATCGGTGATGTACCAGCCGGCGAACGCCGGATGCGCTGCGTACTGCTGGGCCAGCTGCGTCATCGACTGCGCTGCATCCTGCGCCACCGCTGCGGCGTTCGGCCCCTGCCAGAACGTCGCGCACTGGCCCGAACTGTAGGTCGTGCCAACCACGACCTTCATCCCGCGCGCCGCGGCGGCATCCAGCACCGTTCCCAGCTTGGCCGGGAAGCCGGCGATCCATTCGAAATCCTGCGCGCTGCTGGCGCAGCCCACGCCGGCCCGTGTCGCGCGGGTCTGGCCGATGATGAGCGTGTCATTGCCCAGATCCTGCAGTTCATCGAGGAACAGCGGCAGCTGCGCCGCCGGTAGCTGCTCATCGCTGGACGAATAACCGAAGTGGACGAAACTGCCGCTCAGCAGCGCGCTGTCCGCATGGGCCGGCGCAGCGCACGCCAGCAGTACAAGCCATCCGAATCTGTTCATGGTGTCCTTTCCTGTCTGGGCAGCCATCCGGCATGCCTTCCCATCCTAGCCAAGCCGTGCGGTCCGCGCAGCAGCGTAGTTGCGCCGTGAATGGCAGTACGGTGCGGCGTGAAGGCGGCAACGCCGTCGCGGACACTCCCTTAGCCGGGCACCGGCAAGGATGAGCTTCCCTTCCATGCAACCGGAGCCCTCCCATGGCCGACCAGCACCACGGCACCTCCCATCGTGGCTTCGCCTCGATGGACCAGGACAAGCAGCGCGCGATCGCCGCAAAGGGTGGACGCGCCGCGCATGCGTCCGGCAACGCACATGAGTTCAGCCCGGCCGAGGCACGCGTGGCGGGCCGCAAGGGCGGCGAGGCGATCAGCCGCAATCGCCAGCACATGGCAGCGATCGGCCGCGAAGGCGGGCACGCCCGCCACGCCAATGCACGGCAGCAGCAACAGCAGCCAGCGTCCGAACCCACGCCAACGACGGAGGGGCCGCAACGCCAACAGGGCTGACCGTGGTGCGCTCAGGCGTGCCTGCGCTGCCGGAACAGCCCGAGTGCCGCCAGCAGGGCCAGCACACCGGCTACGGCCATCGCCCAGCCGAAGCCGCTGGCCAGTGCGCTGCGGTACCAGGCCACTGTCTGCACCCCGGGCAGCGATGACGACGGCTGCAGGATCAGCATGCGCGCCTGCGCCGCCAGCGCGGGCTGCCCTGCTGCCTGCGCGGAAGCAGCGAACTGCCGCACGGCGCGTAGGCCCATCAGGCTGCCCAGCAGCGCGATGCCCAGGCTCATGCCCGCCTGCCGCAGGGCGTTCATCGTGGCCGACGCAGTGCCGGCCCGCTCGGCGGGGACACACGCCATCACCGCCATGCCGGTCGCCGGCACTGCCAGGCCCATGCCAACGCCCAGCAGCATCAGCAGCGCGCCAGCCTGGCCACGCACGGTGGCCGGCTCGAACGTGGCAATCGCGCACAACGCCACGCCGGTCAGCACATACCCCGACACCAGCGCGGCATGCAGCCCGATCCGTGCCACCAGGCGGCCGAACAGCAACGACACTGCGCCCATCAGCACGAACTGCGGTACCAGCTGCGAGCCCGCCTGCGCCGCATCGTGGCCCTGCACCTGCTGGAAGAACAGCGACAGGAAGAACAGGCTGGCATAGGCGGTGAATCCAAGCACGAACGAGGCCAGGTTGAGCATGCAAAAGCGCGGCATCACCAACAGGTCCAGCGGCAGCAGCGGCCGCGCCGCGCGACGCTCGACCCACGCAAACAGCACCAGTCCGGATGCCGCGATGCCGAGCGCCAGCAGGGTCGAAGGTGCCAGCAGGCCGTGCTCGCCGATCGCGATCAGCCCGTAGCTGAGTGCACCCAGCGCGACGATGCTGAGCAGCTGCCCGGCCGGGTCCAGCGCGGCATGCTGCGGATGTCGTCGCTCCGGAATGCCCCAGGCGCCCAGCACCAGTGCGAGCACGCCCAGCGGCAGGTTGATCAGGAAGATGCTGGGCCAACCGGCGCGCTGCACCAGTTCCCCCCCCAGCAGCGGCCCCAGCACCAATGCGAGCGCACTGAACGCCGACCAGCCGCCGATCACCCGTGCGCGCTCGCGTGCTTCGGGAAACGCATGGCTCAGGATCGGCATCGCACTGGGAATCAGCAGGGCACCGGCCACGCCCTGCACTGCCCGCCCCGCCACCAGTGCCGGCAGGCTGCCTGCGCAGGCGCACAGCAGCGAGCCTGCGATGAATGTGGCCACGCTGAGCAGCCACATGCGGCGGTGGCCGTAGCGGTCACCCAGCGGCCCCGCCGACAGCATGACGGCCGACAGGGCGATAGCGTAGGCATTGATCACCCACTGCAGTCCCGCCATGTCGGTGTGCAGTGCCTGCTGCAGCGTCGGCAGCGCGACGTTGACGATGCTGATGTCCAGCGAGGCGAGGAACGTGCCCAGATAAGCCGCCAGCACCAGTGCCGGCCGTCGGAAGCGTTGCATGTACGGATCCTGGGGAAGGATGTGCCGGCATCGTAGTTGACTGACTGACCGTCGGTCAATGACCGACGGTCAGTCATTGCAGGAGGACGGCTAGAATGATGACCGTCGCACCCGGACCCCGCCCCATGCAGATTCCCGCTGTCGCCAGGCCCCGCACCAAACCCGCTGAAACCCGCCAGGAAGAGCTGATGGACGCCGCGCAGGCGCTGTTCCTGTCAAAGGGCGTGGAGGCGACCACCATCAGCGACATCGTGGCCGCCGCCGACGTGGCCAAGGGCACGTTCTATACCTACTTCGCCTCGCGCACCGAGATCCTGCGGGCGCTGGCACAGCGCTACACGCAACAGTTCATGGCCGAGGTCGACCACGCGGTGCAGCAGCAGCCTGCCGACGATGGTGTGGCGCGGCTGCGCGCCTGGATCCGCGCCAACATCGAGATCTACGTCCGCACGCACGCGCTGCACGACATCGTGTATGCCAACCATCACCACCACCAGCGCGGCAATGCCGAGCGCAACGCGATCCAGCAGCAGTTGCTCGGCATCCTCCAAGCGGGTGTGCACACGGGTCTGTGGCAGCTGCCGGCACCGCAGGTCACGGCCTCGCTGATCTATGCCGGCGTGCACGGCGCCACCGATGACCTGATCGCTGCACCGGCACAGGACGCGGACACCTTCATTGCGGCGGTAGTGGCCGACTGCCTGCGCATGGTTGGCGTGTCGCCTCTTCCCGCGCGCACCGCCAGGCGCGGCTGAGGCGCCATCCACCGCTCAGGCGTGGGCGAGGATGTTCAACAGCCGCCCGAACGGGTCGCGGACGAAGAAGCGCCGCACGCCCCAGGGCTCGTCGGCCGGGCCATATTCCATCGCAATGCCGGCCGCGCGCATGCGCTCCAGCACATCCTGCAGATTGTCCACTTCGATCGACAGGTCCGGCACCGGCGCGCCCGAACCTCCTTCACTGGCGAAGCTGACCTGCGCCAGCGCACTACCCTGCCCGCCGTGGGTGACGATCCAGCCATGGTCCATCACCACCGGCATGCCGAGCAGCTCGCCATAGAACGCAGCGGCACGGGCGGGATCGGACGTGGCGATGTTGGCGACGACACGCTTGACGGCCATGTTCCACTCCACCAGGAAGAATGCGTCGAGACTGCCCGACCCTGCGCACGAACAGAAGAGCCCCGTCATGGACGGGGCCCGTCATCAGCCGATCATGGCTGGGCTTACACCGCGCCGCAGCGCTCCATGACACACCGATCGTATTCGTACTGGCATTCCATGGCATCACCACCACCGGACACACACGCCTGGTAGGCCTTCCAGCAGGGCAGATCGCAGGGCTGGACCGGTCCGGCCACGGCTACCGAGCCGCTGCAGGCCAACGCGAACACAGCACCGGCGATCACTTTCCTGAAAGTACGCATCGACATCGCTCCTTGATAAACCTGGTGAGCCCAGGCCGGGCCACCTTAGCGCTGCACACGGGACGTCGGGTGAAGGCGATTGCGGCTGGACTCAGTGTTGCAGCAACCCCAGGACACGCAGCTGCCCGGCCAGCTCATCAATGTTGCGCCACGGCAGGATCGGCGAATTGCCGCGCTCGTCCGGTGGGTTGTCCGGCAGCGCGTCGGACCAGCCACCCGCCCCCACAAGCGGCAGCAGCGGTCGCTTGTGCAGCCACGCCAGGCAAACCTCCGAGATCGTGCCGGCGCGCCCGCCGATGACGATGCAGGCATCGCCGGCCAGGGCCATGATCAGGTTGCGCGCGTCCCCCATGCCACAGGGCACCACCACCGTGGCCGGCCAATCGGCCGGCGGCATGCTGCTTTCCGGGATGACGCTGAGCACCTGGCCACCGGCGGCGATCGCCTGCTCGGCAGCCACCCGCGTAGCGGCGCTGCCACAGCCACTGACGACCGTGATGCCCTGGATGGCCAGGAAACGCCCTGCTTCAGCTGCGCGATCGAACGCCTCACTGCCAGGATCGGCACTACCCAATATCGCCAACTGTGGTTTACGGATTGCGGTACGCATGAACGGTTCCAAGGCCTCGGAAAGAAGGGGCACGGTGCCCCGCCCGGCGGAGCCAAGCTGTGCACCGATCACAAAACATTAACACGTTCATAAAATTCCCTTCACATTACTGGGGGATATCGACACGCCTTGGCGTTAACGGCCTTGTTGTCCGTCAACCAAGGAAGTTGTCCGATGAATCACCCGCTGTACGGCCGTTCGTCCCGCTCCCTGTCGCACCGCCCGCTGGCGCTTGCCGTCGCCAGTTCGCTGTTGCTGGTCACCGCACTGCCGGCCATGGCCAGCGAATCACTGGAAGCCTGGCAGCAGCAGCGCCAGATGCAGGCCGCGTGGGCGCAGCCTGCTGCCAACGCGGCACCCGCAGCGACGGCCGCTGCACCTGCCGCCTCCACCACCGCCATTCTTGGCAACCCGGGTGATCCTGCCAGCTGGCGCAGCGACGAATTCAACGCCGACTGGGGCCTGGGTGCGATGGGTGCGGACTACGCCTATGCACGCGGCCTGACCGGCAAGGGTGTGCGCCTGGCGCTGTTCGACTCGGGCTCCGCACTGGCGCATCCGGAGTTTGCAGGACGCAATACCTCCAGCATCACCATCGGTGCCGACTGTGCGACGCCGGGCGTGGTCGCAGGTACGGGCGCCTGCGGGCAGACTCGCGGCGAGCAGCCCGGCTACAACTACTACGGACTCGGCGCCGGCGTTCCGGCCGCACTGGCAGCACGCTTGATCGCCGCCGGCCAGCCCTATGGCTTCAGCTACGCCGATCACGGAACACATGTGCTTGGCACCATCGGCGCCAACCGCAACGGCACCGGCATGCATGGCGTGGCCTTTGGTGCGGATCTCACCGCTGCCCGCGTGTTCGGTGACACCTACTATGAGTGGCGCCTGGACCCGGACAATTTCTATCGCCCGCGCGCGGTGTACCGCACCGATCCGGATGATGCCGCCACGCTGGACATGTATGCGCAGATCCAGGCACAAGGCGTACGTGCGATCAACCACAGCTGGGGCATTTCCACGCGCAACATGACCGCCGCCGCGCTGGACCAGCAGTACGCCAGCATCGGTGCCGACTACGGCGTGTATGGCAGCATCTACGCCACCAACGGCGATACCCCGGGCTCCACCCTCATCCAGGTGTGGTCGGCCGGCAACGGCAGTGGTGCGGTTGCCGGCATCACCGCCTCGATGCCGCGCTGGAAGCCCGAGCTGGAACCGTACTGGCTGGCGGTCGCCAACGTCCGCAGGCCCAACGCCGCCGCAGGTGAAACAGACTACGTGATCGATGGCAGTTCCAGCATCTGCGGCGTTGCCGCCAACTGGTGCATCTCGGCCCCCGGCACCGACATCCTCAGCACCATCGTCTCCGGCGATATCCAGGGCCGCATCGAGAACACCTCCGCCTACGTGCGGCTGATCATCGACAGCGAGAACACCCAGTACGTCTACGGCACCAAGACCGGCACGTCGATGGCCGCGCCCCACATCACCGGCGCTCTCGGCCTGCTGATGGAGCGCTTCCCATACCTGGACAACGCCCAGGTCCGCGACGTGCTGCTGACCACCGCACGCGATCTCGGCGCGCCGGGTATCGACGCAATCTACGGTTGGGGCATGGTCGACCTGCGCAAGGCCATCGAAGGCTACGGCTCGCTGCGCGTGGACACCAACGTGGTGATGAACCAGAAGGCCGGCGGCCTGAAGGTCTGGGAAGGCGATGCCTGGGACAACTGGACCAACGACATCGGCGGCCCCGGCAAGCTGACCAAATCCGGTATCGGTTGGCTGCGCCTGAGCGGCAACAACAGCTTCAACGGCGCGGTACTGCAGGACGGCACGCTGGAATTGAACGGCGCCAACACGCTCACCTCGGCGGTCGAGGTCCAGGGCGGCCGGTTCCTGCTCAACGGCAGCCTGGTCTCCACCGCCCTGACCACCACCGGTGGCGTCAGCACGGTCAGCGCCAGCGGTGTTCTGAACAACAGCAACCTGGTGGTCAACGGTGGCGTGGTGTCCTTCAACGGCACGCAGACCGGCGGCACCACCACGGTCGGCGCCAACGGTCTGCTGAAGGGTGTCGGCACGCTCGGTAACACGCGCGTGGACGGCACCATCGCGCCGGGCAACTCGATCGGCACGCTGACCATCAACGGCAACTA
>DQIG01000087.1:0-349 GCA_003525885.1 Stenotrophomonas sp. | reverse complement strand
CGCTGACCATCAACGGCAACTACGTGCAGGGCGCCACCGGCGTCTATGCGGCGGAGCTGGCACCGGGTGGCCGCAGTGACCAGCTGCATGTAACCGGCACCGCCACCCTTGGCGGCACCCTGGTCGCGCTGCCGGAACCGGGTGTGTACTACCTCGGCGAACAGTTCAACTTCCTGCGTGCCGACGGTGGCATCAACGGCCAGTTCGCCAAGACCGACTTCAGTGCATTCTCGCCCTTCCTGCAGTTCAGCGTGGCCTACGGGGCCAATGGCACGCGCATCGACGTCGCCCGTGGCGCCTCGCTGACCACCGCTGCCAACACGCCCAACCAGCGTGCGGTGGCAGCGGC
>DQIG01000234.1:2255-3880 GCA_003525885.1 Stenotrophomonas sp. | reverse complement strand
CACGGCGGCGCTGAATCCCGCCGGTGCCAGCGCCGAGGCCTGCCCGCGCATCACATCGCCCAGCAGCTGCCAGCGTTCCTGGCAGCCGGCCAGTTCGGGGTCGTGCTCCATCCGGCGCAGCAGGAAGCGCGCCTCATCGGCACCGAGCTCGCCATCGACCAGGGCCGACAGCTGTTCGCGGTGGCGCTGGTCCAGGCGCTGCCCGGCGGGCGATTGATGGTTCTGCGATTCGTTGAACGGATTACTGGTCATACGCGGCTCTTCTCACGGGTGGCGCTGCCGATGTCCAACAGCGGCCGGAGTTCGGTGTCGATCGCCTCGCGCGCCCGGAAGATCCGTGAACGCACGGTGCCGATCGGGCACCCCATCTTCTGCGCGATATCCTCGTAACTCAGGCCTTCCACCTCGCGCAGGGTGATCGCCGACCGGAGTTCTTCCGGCAGCGCGTTGACGGCTTTCATCACCGTCTGTTCCAGCTCCTGGCGCATCAACTCGCGTTCGGGCGTGTCGGTGTCGCGCAGGCGGGTACCGCTGTCGAACTGCTCGGCATCGCCGATGTCGATGTCATCGGTCGGCGGCCGTCTATTGTGTGAAGCCAGGTAGTTTTTGGCGGTATTCACGGCGATTCGATGCAACCAGGTTGAGAACTGGGCATCGCCACGGAAACTCCCGATCGCGCGGTAGGCGCGGATGAAAGTGTCCTGGGCGACGTCCTGACATTCGCTCCAGTCGGCGATGTAGCGACCGACCAGGGCCACGACCCGATGCTGGTACTTGCGCACCAGGACATCGAACGCGGCACTCTCGCCGTGCTGCACGCGCCGGACCAGCTCCAGATCCAGCTCCTGAGGTGTATCAACATCGGCCATGAGGGGCCGCACTCCTGTCAGCCCAACCGACGTCGGGCAATGAGACTGCCAATCCCGGGAAAAGTTCAGTCGCCGATCACCCGGCGCCGCACCAGCTTTTAACCACCGTTCCGTTAGCGTCCCGGTCCACGGCCATGGATCCGGGGGCGCCACTCCCCTGCTATTGGGATTTGACGCGGGGGAAACAACCTCTGGATCATAGCCGCTTCTCCATACACAACCGGATGGAACGTCCATGCTCTCAGGCTTCGATGGTCTCCGCTTCAGCCACTGGCACCCCGAGATCCGCGACGACGGCGTGGTGGTTCTCTCCCTGGATCGTCAGGACAGCAGCGTCAACGCGATGTCGCAGGACGTGCTGCTGGAACTGGGCGACCTGCTTGAGCGCATCGCCCTGGACCCGCCCAAGGGCGTGGTGGTCCAGTCGCTGAAGAAGGCCGGCTTCATTGTCGGTGCCGACCTGAAGGAATTCCAGGAATTCGACCGTCGCGGCACCGTCAACGACGCGATCCGTCGCGGCCAGGCCACCTATCAGAAGCTGGCCGAGCTGCCCTGCCCCACCGTGGCGGCGATCCACGGCCACTGCCTGGGCGGCGGCACCGAGCTGGCACTGGCCTGCCGTTACCGCGTGGCCTCCAATGACAGCAGCACCCGCATCGGCCTGCCGGAAACCCAGCTGGGCATTTTCCCGGGCTGGGGCGGCAGCGCCCGCCTGCCGCAGCTGGTGGGTGCACCGGCGGCGATGGACATGATGCT
>DQIG01000234.1:1800-2106 GCA_003525885.1 Stenotrophomonas sp. | reverse complement strand
GGCGGCGATGGACATGATGCTGACCGGCCGCACCCTGTCGGCCTCGGCCGCGCGTGGCATCGGCCTGGTCGACAAGGTTGTGGCACCGGCGGTGGTGCTCGACACCGCCGTGGCGCTGGCGCTGTCCGGCACCACCCGCCCGTTCAAACAGCGCGCGACGGCCTGGGCCACCAATACCTGGCTGGCACGCACTTTGCTGGCACCGCAGATGGTCAAGCAGGTCGCACGCAAGGCCAAGAAGGACCAGTATCCGGCGCCGTACGCGCTGATCAGCACCTGGCAGCGCAGCGGCGGCAAGCCGATCCC
>DQIG01000234.1:954-1646 GCA_003525885.1 Stenotrophomonas sp. | reverse complement strand
GGCAAGCCGATCCAGGCGCGCCTGGATGCCGAACGCCGCGCAGTGGTGAAGCTGGCCAGCACGCCGACCGCGCGCAACCTGATCCGCATTTTCTTCCTGACCGAGCGCCTGAAGGGCCTGGGCGGCGGTGACTCCGGCATCCGCCACGTGCACGTGGTCGGCGCCGGCGTGATGGGCGGCGACATCGCCGCGTGGGCCGCGTACAAGGGCTTCGAGGTGACGCTGCAGGACCGTGAGCAGCGCTTCATCGATCCCGCCATGGAACGCGCGCAGGCGTTGTTCGCCAAGAAGGTGCGTGACGAGAGCAAGCGCCCTGCCGTGGCCGCACGCCTGCGTGCCGACCTAGAAGGCAACGGCGTGGCCGAGGCCGACCTGGTGATCGAAGCGATCATCGAGAACCCGGAAGCCAAGCGTGCGCTGTACCAGACGCTGGAACCGAAGATGAAGCTGGACGCGCTGCTGACCACCAATACCTCGTCGATTCCGTTGGTGGAACTGCGCGACCATATCCAGCGCCCGGCACAGTTCGCCGGCCTGCACTACTTCAACCCGGTCGCGCAGATGCCGTTGGTGGAGATCATCCATCACGACGGCATGGCGCCGGAAACCGAGCGGCGCCTGGCTGCGTTCTGCAAGGCGCTGGGCAAGTTCCCGGTGCCGGTGGCCGGCAGCCCGGGCTTCCTGGTCAACCG
>DQIG01000234.1:397-789 GCA_003525885.1 Stenotrophomonas sp. | reverse complement strand
CAACCGCGTGCTGTTCCCGTACATGCTGGAAGCCGCCACTGCCTACGCCGAAGGCATCCCGGGCCCGGTGATCGACAAGGCCGCAGTGAAGTTCGGCATGCCGATGGGGCCGATCGAACTGATCGACACCGTGGGCCTGGACGTGGCCGCCGGCGTCGGCCGCGAACTGGCGCCGTTCCTGGGCCTGCAGATTCCGGCCGCGCTGCAGACGGTGGAATCGGACAAGCGTGGCAAGAAGGATGGCCAGGGCATCTACACCTGGGAGAACGGCAAGCCGAAGAAGCCGGACGTGGCCAGCGATTACCAGGCCCCGGCCGATCTGGAAGACCGCCTGATCCTGCCGCTGTTGAACGAGGCGGTGGCCTGCCTGCACGAAGGCGTGGTGGCCGATG
>DQIG01000234.1:0-251 GCA_003525885.1 Stenotrophomonas sp. | reverse complement strand
CACGAAGGCGTGGTGGCCGATGCGGACCTGCTGGATGCCGGCGTGATCTTCGGCACCGGCTTTGCCCCTTTCCGTGGCGGCCCGATCCAGCACATCCGTGCGGTCGGTGCCGACGCGATCGTCGAGCGCCTGAAGGCGCTGCAGCAGCGCCATGGCGATCGTTTCGCACCGCGCCCGGGCTGGGACAACCCCGCCCTGCGCGAACCGGTGGTGTAAGAGGTTCTACCGGCCGGGCCTGCGGCCCGGCACCC
>DQIG01000189.1 GCA_003525885.1 Stenotrophomonas sp. | reverse complement strand
TCGAGTCCAACTTCGGGCGCCACCTTGAGAAACCTGCATCGCGAGATGCAGGTTTTTTTTTGCCGTTTGTGGCGTCGAGCTGCGTCAGTCGAGCATGGCCTGACTCTACAATGCAGTGTCATCAACCAGGGATGTTGATTGTGCGCGCACGCCTGTTCATGGGTTCTCTGTTGCTTGCGATCGTGTCGTGCGCCGCAGCGGAGGTCGCGCCGCCCACCTGGCAACCGCCACAGGGCGCCACCGAATTTGCGCTGTGGCCGCAGGGCAGGGTAATGGTGCCGCCGAAACTGAAAGGCCCTGAGCAGGTCAGCGAAGTGACCTCCGAAGCCAGTGGCGAACACTGGATGATGCTGCAGAACGTTGCCGTGCCGACCCTCACCGTGTTCGCGCCGAAGGGGCCGCCCAATGGCACCGCAGTGATGGTGGTACCCGGCGGAGGCTACCGGGTGCTGGCGATGGACCTGGAAGGAAGCGAGATCTGCGACTGGCTGAGCGCACAGGGCGTCACCTGTGCACTGCTGAAGTACCGCGTGCCCGCATCCGGCCCGAACTGGGATCCCGAGTGCAACTGCCGCGACATTCCGAAGGTGCCGATGGCCCTGCAGGATGCACAGCGTGCAATTGGCCTGCTGCGCGCGCAGGCCGAGCGCTGGTCAATCAATCCGAAGCGGGTTGGGGTGATCGGCTTTTCCGCCGGTGGTCACGTGGTGGCGGGACTGAGCACGCACGCGCTGCGCAGCTACGCGCCGGTCGATGCTGCGGATGAGCAGCCGAGCCGCCCCGATTTCGCGATGGTGATGTATTCCGGGCACCTGTGGGCGGGGCACGGAAAGGGGTTGTCGCTGGTCAAGGACATCATCGTGGATGACAAGGTGCCGCCGACGTTCATCGCGCAGGCCACCGACGATCGCACCGATGACGTGCGCGAATCACTGGCCTACTACCGTGCCCTGATCGACGCGGGCGTGCCGGTGGAAATGCATCTGTTTGCCCGCGGCGGCCATGCATTCGGGCTGCGCATGAAGGATGCACCGGTCGCGGCGTGGCCGCGGCTGGCCGAGCGCTGGATGCAGGATATCGGCATGCTGCCGAAACGCCCGTTGTAGAGCCGAGCCCCTGCTCGGCTGCATGCGCGGAGCCGAGCGTGGGCTCGGCTCTACAGCGTAATCTGGCCCCTCCAGAACGCTACCAGCGTGGCGATCGCCACCGCCAGGATCGCGCCGAACAGCACCCACTCCCAGTGCGTGAATACCCGCTCGCCGCGCTGGTGCCGGGTCAATGCAAACAGCACCACCCCAGGCACATACAGCAGCACCGACAGCAACAGGTTGTCGAGGCCGCCGGCATACACCAGCCACAGTGCATAGGCACTGGCCAGCAGCGCGACGCCGAAATCGCGCCAGCGCACGCCTGGCTCACCCGCGTATGCCTGCCCGCGCCAGGCCAGTTGCACACCGAACGCCGTGGACAGGAAGTAGGGCACCAGGCTCATCGATGCGGCCAGCAGCACCAGCCCGGTGTAGCTGCCTGCATTGACCAGCACCAGCAGCAGGAACAGCTGGATCAGGCCGTTGCTCAGCCACAGCGCATTGGCGGGCACGCCGCGCGCGTTCTCGCGGCCCAGGAAGGCCGGCATGGTGCCGTCGCCGGCGGCGGCATACAGCACTTCGGCGCACAGCAGCACCCAGGCCAGCAGCGCACCGAGCACTGAAATGATCGAACCGATGATGATCACGGTTGCGCCCCATTCGCCGACGATGGCGCGCAGCACATAGGCCATCGACGGATTGGGCAGACCGGCCAGTTCGGCCTGCGACAGCACGCCCATCGACAGCAGGCTGACCAGTACCAGCAGCAGCCAGACGCCCAGGAAACCGATCACCGTGGCACGGCCGACATCGGCGCGGCGCGCGGCACGCCGCGAATAGATGCTGGCGCCTTCGATGCCGATGAACACCCACACGGTCACCAGCATCATGCCGCGCAGCTGCTGGCCGAGATCGCCCAGTGCAGGCGTACCCAGGAAGTCGGCACGGAACACATCCATGCGGAACGCGCCTGCAGCCAGGATCAGGAACAGCGCGATCGGCAGCAGCTTGGCTACGGTCACCAGGCCGTTGACGATGGCCGCCGTTCGCAGGCCACGCAGCACCAGCAGGTGCACGGTCCACAACAGCAGTGATGAGGCGGCCACGGCGGCCGGGGTATTGCCTTCGCCGAACACCGGCAGGAAGTGGCCGAGGCCGCTGAAGATCAGCACGAAGAAGCTGGCGTTGCCGAGCACCGAGGCCACCCAGTAGCCCCACGCGGCGGAGAAGCCGATGTAGTTGCCGAAGCCTTCGCGCGCGTATGCATAGATGCCGGTATCAAGATCCGGCCGGCGGTTGGCCAGGGCCTGGAACACGAAGGCCAGCATCAGCATGCCGGCGCCGCTCACCGCCCAGCCGATCAGCGCGGCGGCCGGGCCGGCGCTGCGCGCCACGTTCTGCGGCAGTGAAAAGATTCCGGCGCCGACCATCGAGCCGACTACCAGTGCAGTCAACGCGGGCAGGCCCAGGCGTTGCGATGTCGCGGCCATGGAGATCCCCTGCGGCGTGGATGCCGCGAGCACACGGTAGCCATGTGCTTGTGAACATGCCTGCAAGCACCGGCCCACAGGAGCCAGCATGCACGGAAAAGACGAAGGCCCGGGCGGAAGCCCGGGCCTTCGAGGGTGACGCTGCAACCGGTATTACTTGAACGTGTACTTGAAGCCGACGGTGTAGTAACGGCCCAGCGCACCGGAGAAGTGCATCGGGTTGTAGTTCACCGCGCCGTAGGTGGTCGGGTCGAGCGGGGCGATGCGATCGAACACGTTGGCCACCGAAGCGTTGAGTTCGAACGAATCGTTGATGCTCCAGCGACCGGACAGGTCCATCGTGGTGAACGAGGAGATCTTCGTCACCGGCGTGCCGTCAGCGTAGAAGGCCAGGTAGCTGCCACCACGGCTGTCGATGTTGTCCATCTTGCTGATGTAGTTGACGATGCCGCTGACGCTCCACGGGCCCTGCTTCCAGGTGGTGCCGAAGTTGACCTTGTCCTTCGGCGTACCGATGCAGTTGGTGACGTCGCAGTTGCCGTGGGTACCCACGTAATCAACCGTGTCGCCGCCTTCGGTGCGCTCGAACTTCAGGATGTGGCTCCACTGCAGGTCCAGCTCCAGCTGGCCCGGGCCGATCTCGAAGGTCTGGCGGATATCGGTATCGATACCGCGCACGCGCGACGAGCTGGCATTCACGTAGCCGGTGTTGACCGCCAGGATGGTGCCGCTGTTGGCCACGCCATTGAGATTGTTGCTGTCGCGCAGCACGTTGCCGGCGAGGATCGCCGCCGCTGTGCTGCCCTGCACGATCTCGTTGGTGCGCTTGATCTGCCAGGCATCGACGGTCATCGAGGTGGTCGACGTCGGCTGCAGCACGATGCCGACCGAGTAGCTCTTGGACTCTTCCGGCTTCAGCAGCTTGTTCGGCTTGGTGATGATCGCCACCGAATTGGCGCCACATTCGCTGGCAGCGCCGCCGCTGATCTGGCAGCGCACCGGGTCGACCGCGGTGGAGAAGGCAGCCAGGCCACCATCACCGTTCTCGGCCGGGTTCGGCGCGCGGAAACCTTCGGCGTAGCTGGCGCGCAGGGCGATCCAGTCGGCCGGGGTCCACTTCACGCCCAGCTTCGGCGTGGCCTTGCCTTCACCGCTTTCGTACTTGTCGTAACGCAGGGCGCCGGACAGTTCCAGCTGTTCCAGCACCGGTGCCGACAGTTCGACGTAGCCGGCGTAGACGTTCTGGGTGCCGTCATAGGCCGAGTAACCCAGGCCGATGATGTCGCCCTGGTCGGTGTAGGTCTGCGGGGTCAGGCTGTTGCTGGTCTTGCGCCACTCGGTGCCGATCGCCAGGCCCAGCGGGCCGCCCTTCAGGTCCATCAGGCTGCGCGATACGGTGAAGTCGAACATGTCCAGGCTGGACTTGGCGCGAGCGCTGATCGTCGGCGAGATGTAGTCGTACAGTGCCTGCGAGTTCTTGCCGGCATCGTCACCGATGCGCCACACGCCACCGGCGCAGTTGGCATTGCCCAGTGCGCACTGGACGGCGCTGTAGCGCAGGAAGCCGGTGCGCTTGTTGGTCAGGTCGGTGCCCGAGTGCAGGTAGGCGGTGTCGTAGCTCCAGTCGCCCCAGTTGCCCTTGATGCCGACCAGGAAGCGGTTGAACTCATTGGTGTTGTCGGTCACGCGCGGGCCGACATCCCAGGCGGAGTAGCGCACGCGGACCGGCGTACCCGGGGTCGGGTTGTCCGGGTGGTTCGGGCCCAGCACGGTGGCGCCGGGGCCGGAGTTGGCGTTGACCGGGCCGCCTGGGTAGCCCCAGCCGCCCGACACGCCGGACGGCGTGTTGCTGAAGATGGTTTCCTTCTTCGAGTAGCCGATCTCGGTGTAGATCTCGCCGCCTTCACCGAAGGCGAAGCTGGCGCGGCCGAACACGTTGACGTACTTCTCTTCTGGAATCAGGTCGCGGTACTGCTGCGCCGGATCGAACAGGCAGCCATCGGCAGCGATGCTGGCCGGGGTCTGCCCACCGATGGTGGTCAGGCCAGCACAGCCCGGCAGCGGAACCAGGTGGCCGGTAGCGTCGAGGTAGGAGCCATTGGGGCCGGAGCCGCCGGAGGTGCCGCCACGGGTGTAGGCACCGCCGAGGAACTGGGCGGTCTTGTCATAGCCCCACGGGCGGGTGTCACCGGTACCGATCCACTTGCGGTTCTTGCGGTCGCTCAGCTTGATCGCGTCGGTCTTGCCGACGTCCAGGCTGAAGAATGCGTTCCAGCCATCGGTGGCCAGGTCGCCGGTACCGGCGGTCAGGGTCGCCTTCTTGGCGTCGCCATCGCTGTCACCGGACAGGCCGTAGGAACCACGCAGGATGGCGCCCTGGAAGTCGCTGCGCAGAATGATGTTGACCACGCCGGCGATGGCATCGGAGCCGTAGATCGCCGAGGCGCCGTCCTTGAGCACTTCCACGCGCTCGACGGCATCGAGCGGAATGGTGCTGAGGTCGGTGAAGACCTTCTGGCCGTCATCGGCCAGGCCATAGGTGGCCATGCGGCGGCCGTTCAACAGCACCAGCGTCGAGCCGGCGCCCAGGCCGCGCAGCGAGATGCCGGCACCACCGCCGGCGAAACCGTTGCCGAAGGTCTTGGGGATCGAGCCGGCGCCATCGGCGGTGATGGTCTGCAGGTACTCGGCCAGCGAGGTCTTGCCGGTGCGGTCGATTTCCTGGCGGGTCACCACCTGTACCGGCGACGGAGTCTCGGTGTTGGTGCGCGGAATGTTGGAGCCGGTGACCGTGATGCGGTCGAGGTTGGTGGCCTTTTCCTGCGCGAAGGCGGAGGAGGAAGCGACGGCGCCGGCCAGCAGCAGGGCGCCGCCGGTGAGGATGTGGGTGATGGACGATGCCAGGGTGCTGCGGCGGCGGCTGGCGGGCCGTTGGATCGGGTGTTTCACAGCTTCTCTCCTAACTGGAAAACCGTAGCGTTGAGGGCTGTCGCCGGATCGATACCGGGACGCGCCAATCTAGGTTTCCAGCAGGTGACGAAGTCGTGAATTTTTGCTTAATCGGTAACGCTTGGTCCTGGCCTGTCCGCATTCCCCGTGCGGAGCCAGGGGCCGGCCCGGCGCGAGGCCGGGCCGGTAGGGCGCTTACTCCGGCAGCGAGAACTGCACCGGCACCATGCCGATGGCCGGAACCGCCACGCCGTTACGCTGGGCAGGCTCGAAGCGCCAATGCTTGAGCACCTGCTGGCGGGCGGCCTGGTCCAGGTTGCGCGAGCCGCTGCTGCGCTCGACGCTGACGGCGACCGGTTGGCCGTGGATGTCCACTTCCACCCGCAACAACACCGTGCCCTGTTCGTGGTTGCGCAGGGACTGGATCGGGTAGGTCGGCGGTGGGGCGCTGCGGTACTGCAGCTGGGCGCCAGCCAAGGGGGTGGAGGTGTCGATGCTGGGCGCCAGCTGCGGCGGAGCCGGTTCGGCGGCCGGCAACGCGATGCCCTGGGTCTCTTCCACGGTCGCGGTGGGGGCGGGCAGTGGCGGAACCACCGGCTGCGTCCGCGGTTTCGGCACCACCTGGACGATCTCTTTCGGCGGGAGCGGAACCGGTGGTGTCGGCGGCGGCGGGATCCTCTCGATCAGCCGGATCGGGGTCTTGTCACGCGGGGCCTGCACGGCCTGGTAGGTCGCAGGGATGAGCAACAACAGGAAGGCCAGCAGGTGCAGGGCGATGGCCGCGCTCCAGGCGGCTACGCGGGCGGGGTCGAAGTGCGGGGATGCAACGGGATACGTACGAACCATGATCCACCTCCATGCCAGTGACGAAGTCCTCAACGCACCAGGGCCCGTGGCGGGGTTGCCGCACGCGGCTGGCAGTTCATCAGTAGCGCGGCGTGGCGGCCACTGCCTAGAGGCAGGGGCATGCGCGTTGGGCTGGCCTTCAGCCAGCGCCCGCGGAGCGCATGAAAAAAGGCGGGCCCCTGGGGGACCCGCCTCTGTCGGCCGTGTCGGATGCGATCAGCGGCCCAGTTCGAACACCACGTCGAGGTTGACCGAGACGGTCGATTCACCCGGCGCGACCGGGGTCGCCTTGTCCATCGCCGCACCGGCAGCCATGGTGCGCATCATCGGCATCGGTCGGAAACCGCCGTTGCTGTTCTCCGAGATGCTGACGATGCGGCGCACCTGCAGGCCCAGCGACTTGGCATAGGTCTGGGCGCGGGCCTGGGCCTTCTTCAGCGCGGCCAGGCGGGCTTCGTCATAGACCGGTTCGGGCTGGTCGATCTCAAACTGCGGACCGTTGATCTGGTTGGCACCCTGCGCGGCCAGCGCGTCGAGCACCTTGCCGAGCTTGGCGATGTCGCGGACCTTCAGGCTGACCGTGTTGCTGGCCTGGTAGCCGGTGATCTTCGGCGCTTCGTTGTCGGCGTAGCGGTACTGCGGGTTGAGGCTGACGCCGCTGGTCTGCACGTCGCGCTCGGCGATGCCGGCGGCCTTGATCGCGGCCAGCACCTTGTCCATCTGCTGGGCGTTCTGGCGCATGGCGCTGTTGCCGTCGGCGGCCTGGGTGACCACACCGGCCGACAGGGTGGCGACGTCCGGCACACGGGTGGCCTCGGCGTTGGCCGAGATGTTCAGCAG
>DQIG01000300.1 GCA_003525885.1 Stenotrophomonas sp. | reverse complement strand
CCAGTTCATGAGCGAGTACCGGCTGGCCCAGCCGATCAGCGTGTTCGGCGCCCGCACCGAACGGGTCGCCGTGGCCGGGTCCAGCGTCATGGCGATCCTCGACCAGGCCGATCCACGACCGCTGGCCAAGCAGCTGGGGCTGGAGACCGGCTACGACCAGGATGGCAAGTTCATGGCCGGGCGCGAGCTGGTCAGCCGCGACGTGACCGACCCAAAGACCGGCGAGGCCCAGATCGAGTCGATCATCCTCAGCGTCTCCACCGTGGCCTCCCATCCCGGCAAAACCCTGGCCGGCTGCACCTACAGCCTGGACCTGCCCGAAGAGGAAGCCCCCGCCCGGCCTGAACTGGCCCCACCGCCGATCACCGGACCGGGCAGCGACGGTCACTGACAGGCCGCCACATCCTGCTAGACTTGGGCCAACGCCCGGCTTGCCGGGTGCCCTTTTTCCAGAGATGTCAGAAGACGACAGTAGTAGCTCCGCACAGGAGCCCAGTGAAAAGAAGCGCGGCTGGCTTGAACGCCTGACCTCCGCCTTCTCCGGCGAACCCCATACCCGCGACGAGCTGGTCGCTGTCCTGCACACCGCGCAGGAAGAGGGTCTGATCGCCGCCGATACCCTGAAGATGATGGAAGGCGCCATTTCGGTGGCCGAGCTGACCGTGGGCGACGTGATGATCTCGCGCTCGCAGATGGTCTCGCTGCCGGTCGAAGCGCCCTTCCTGGAACTGATGAAGCAGGTGGTCGAATCCGGCCATTCGCGCTTCCCGGTGCACGGCGAGAACAAGGACGACATCCTTGGCATCCTGCTGGCCAAGGACCTGCTGCGCGGCGTGGTCGCCGACAACGGCCCGGCCAACGTGCGCGAGCTGCTGCGCCCGGCGGTGCTGATCCCGGAGGCGAAGAAGCTCAACGTGCTGTTGAAGGAATTCCGCCTGTCGCGCAACCACATGGCCATCGTGGTCGACGAGTACGGCGGTGTCGCCGGCCTGGTCACCATCGAGGACGTGCTGGAACAGATCGTCGGCGACATCGAGGACGAATACGATTTCGACGAGGCCGAAGACAACGTGCTGGCCCTGAAGGACGGCCCCAACGGCGCGCGCTGGCGCATCAAGGCGCTCACCGAAATCAAACAGTTCAACGATGAAGTCGGCTGCCGCCTCGAAGACGAGGATGCCGACACCATCGGCGGCCTGGTCGCCAACCATGTCGGCCGCGTGCCGCGCAAGGGCGACGAGTTCGACATCGACGGCCTGCATTTCGAAGTGCTGCGCGCCGATGCCCGCCAGGTGCATGTCCTGCTGGTCTCCAAGCTGCCATCTGCGGCAGCGGAAGACGAATAATCCCGCTCTCCGGCACTTTCCAGCGTGAACTCCCCCGTCCCAAACAACACTCCTGAGCAGCGCGGGGAAGCCGCCGTGCGCAACCGCATCATCGGCCCGGCCTCACTGCTGCTGCCGGTCCTGGCTGGCGCGGCCAACGTCTTCGCGTTCGCGCCGTTCAAGCTGTGGCCGCTGCAGATCGTGGCGCTGGCCTGGCTATTCCACCAGACCATCGCTGCGCCACAGGCCGGCGTGCGCCGGCACTTCCTGCAGGGTTGGCTGTACGGTTTCGGCTGGGCCGCGGCCGGCGTGCACTGGCTGTACATCAGTATGCACGACTATGGCGGCATGCCCGCCTGGATGGCGGCCCTGGCCGTGGCCTTGCTGGCGCTGTACCTCGGTCTGTATGCCGGCGGCGCCATGGCGCTGGCCGGATGGTTGCGCAAGCACTGGTCGTCGTCGCCGCTGACGATGGGCCTGCTGATGCTGCCGGCGCTGTGGGCCTTGTCCGAATGGGCGCGCGGCTGGATCTTCACCGGCTTTCCCTGGTTGGTATCCGGCTATGCGCACACCACCGGGCCGCTGGCCGGTTTCGCAGCCATGGGCGGGGTCTATGGCGTGGGCTGGATCGCCGCATTGGTGGCGGGCGCGCTGGCGCTGCTGTGGCAAGGGTTGCGCAGGAAGGGGGCTGCCGGCGTTGCCATCCGCGTCGGCATGCCGCTGGGTGCGGTGCTGGTGTTGTGTGCCGGCGGACTGGCACTGCGCCAGATAGCCTGGACCACGCCGCAAGGCCAACCGATTTCGGTGCGGCTTCTGCAAGGCAATATCCCGCAGGAAATGAAATTCTCCAACGATGCGCTGGTGTCCACGCTCACCATGTACGAGCAGATGATCACCGCCGAACCGGCCGACCTGATCGCCACGCCCGAAACCGCCATCCCGTTGCTGCCCCAGCAACTGCCGCCGGCTTACCTGGCGCGCCTGGTGCGCTTCGCGCAAACCAGCGGCAGCCATCTGGCGCTCGGCATCCCCTTGTCGGATGCGCCCATGCAATACGCCAATTCGGTGCTGGGTTTCGGCCCCGAAGCCGGCTCGGCCGCTTCGCCTTATCGTTATGACAAGCATCACCTGGTGCCTTTCGGCGAATTCATCCCGCTGGGGTTCCGCTGGTTCGTCGACATGATGAATATCCCGCTGGGCGACATGACGCGCGGCGACGCCGTGCAGTCGCCGTTTGCCGTGAAAGACCAGTGGGTGCTGCCCAATATCTGCTACGAAGATCTGTTCGGCGAAGAAATCTCCGGCCAGCTGCGCGACGCCTATCGCGCCGGCCAGCCGCAGGC
>DQIG01000171.1:9504-13158 GCA_003525885.1 Stenotrophomonas sp. | reverse complement strand
GATGTTCAGCAGGGTGCCTTCGGCCGCGGCGGCGATCGACGGCGACGACGGGGCGGCATGAGCGGTCATCGAGGTTCCAAGGGCGAGGGACAGGGCAAGCAGCAGCGGGGTGGCGGTCAGGCGCATGGGATCTCCTTGTTGTGGCGGTGAGGGTGGTGTCGTAGCGATGAACGCGCTGTGAGCCTGTTCGGGGTTGTACGCGTTCCGTAACGGGTTGCCGACGATTCAGGTGGCGGCCTCAGGTTATGCTGTGCCGATGCTCTATCTTGCTTCCCGCTCCCCCCGACGCAACCAGCTGCTGGCCCGACTCGGACGCCCCTTCCAGGCCCTTGACCTGGAGGTCGTCGAGCAGCGCGCGGCGACTGAAAGCGCCGAGCAGTATGTGTGCCGGGTTGCCGCCGACAAGGCGCGCGCCGGCCTGGCGCGGGTGCTGGCCGATGACCCGCAGGCGCGGGTGCTCGGTTCGGACACCGAGGTGGTGCTGGACGGCGAGGTCTTCGGCAAGCCGGCCGATGCCGCAGACGCGCGGGCGATGCTGGCGCGACTGGCCGGGCGCACCCACCAGGTGATGACCGCGGTGGTGGTGGTCGGTGCCGACGGCCTGGACAGCGAACTGGTCATTTCCGAAGTGACCTTCGCTCCGATCGCCGCCGCTGACATCGCCGCCTATGTCGCCACCGGCGAGCCGCTGGACAAGGCCGGTGCCTACGCCATCCAGGGTGGGGCCGAACGCTGGATCGAACATCTTTCCGGCAGCTACTCCGGCGTCATGGGGTTGCCGCTGCTGCATACCGATCGTCTGCTGGCGCGCTGTGGCGTGCCGGCCCCCACTGCCGATGCCGCCAGGGAGGCTGCCGATGTCTGAGGAAATCCTGGTCAATGTGACCCCGCGCGAGACCCGGGTCGCGGTGATCGAAAATGGCATGCTGCAGGAACTGCACATCGAGCGCGGTTGGCGCCGTGGCGTGGTCGGCAACATCTACAAGGGCAAGGTGCAGCGGGTCATGCCCGGGATGCAGGCCGCCTTCGTCGAAGTCGGCCTGGAGCGCGCGGCGTTCCTGCACGCCAACGACGTGGTGCGGCCGGCGCCGGTGGCCAGCGCCGACACCGAGAACACCACCCTGCCGCCGCCGGCCAGCGTGCCGATCGTCGAGCTGCTGCGCGATGGCCAGGACATCGTGGTGCAGGTGGTGAAGGACCCGATCGGCACCAAGGGCGCCCGCCTGACCACGCAGATCAGCATTCCCTCGCGCTACATGGTGCTGCTGCCGCAGTCCAAGGTGGTGGGCGTGTCGGCGCGCATCGAAGACGAAACCGAGCGCGCCCGCCTGAAGGCGCTGGTGACCGAACTGTCGGCGCAGCACGGTGGTTACGGCTACATCGTGCGTACCAACGCCGAAGGGCAGCCGGCCGAGGCCATTGCCGAGGACATCGCCTACCTGTCGCGCGTGTGGAACGTGGTCGAGCGCCGCGGCCGCGAAGCGCCGTCGTGCAGCATCATCTATGAAGACCTGAGCCTGCCGCTGCGGTCGGTGCGCGACCTGATCCGCAAGGACGTGGACAAGGTGAAGGTGGACTCGAAGGAGACCTTCGGCCAGTTGCAGGCCTTCGTTGCCAAGTACATGCCGGTGCTGGCCGAGAAGCTGGAGCTGTATTCCGGCGACCGCCCGATCTTCGACATGTTCGGCGTGGAGGACGAGATCGGTCGCGCGCTGGACAAGCAGGTGCCGCTGAAATCCGGTGGCTACCTGGTGATCGACCAGACCGAGGCGATGACCACGATCGACGTCAACACCGGCTCGTTCCTCGGCCAGCGCAATCTGGAAGAAACGGTGTTCCGCACCAATCTGGAAGCGGCGCAGGCGGTGGCGCGGCAGCTGCGGCTGCGCAACCTGGGCGGCATCATCATCATCGACTTCATCGACATGGATGATGCAGAGCACCGCCGCCAGGTACTGCGCACGCTTGAGAAGGCGCTGGCCCGCGACCATGCCAAGACCACGGTCTATGATTTCTCGCCGCTGGGCCTGGTCGAGATGACCCGCAAGCGCACGGTGGAAAGCCTGGAGCGCCAGCTGTCGGAAACCTGCCCGCAGTGCAGCGGCCGCGGCAGCATCAAGACCACCGAGACGGTGACCTACGAGATCTTCCGCGAGATCACCCGTGCCGTGCGCCAGTTCGATGCGGCGCGGCTGCTGGTGATCGCGTCGACCAAGGTGGTCGCGCGCATCACCGATGAGGAGTCGTCGGCGGTGGCCGAGCTGGAGGAGTTCCTCGGCAAGAGCATCCGCTTCCAGGCGGACGAGCAGTACCTGCAGGAGCAATTCGATGTTGTTCTGCTCTGATCCTCGCCGGCTGCAGGCCGGCGGTGGCCGATGAGCGCGCCGCCGCGCCTGCGACTGCGAAGGATCCGCCGTCATTTCATTGCCGCCTGCGCGGTGGGCCTGGTCGGGCTTGCACTGCTGGTGGGCACGCTCAGCCAGCTGCTGCCGCTGGCCGAGCGTCATCCCGAGAAGATTGCCGCCTGGCTGAGTGAGCGTGCCGGCCAGCCGGTGCGTTTCGACCAGCTGCAGACGACCTGGACCCGTCGTGGTCCGTTGCTGCAGCTGAAGGGGCTGCGCATCGGCGCCGGGCAGGGCCTGGCGATCGGCGAGGCCGAAGTGCTGGTATCGATGTACAGCGGGCTGTTGCCCGGACGCTCGCTGACCGAACTGCGCCTGCGTGGCCTGGCGCTGGACCTGCAGCAGGGCGAAGACGGACGCTGGTCGGTGCGCGGGTTGCCGCAGTCCGACAACGGGGGGGATCCGCTGGATGCGCTGCGCCGGCTGGGCGAGCTGCAGGTGATCGGGGGCCGCCTGGGCGTGCGCGCGCCGGCGCTGGGCATCGATACCACGCTGCCGCGCATCGACCTGCGCATGCGGGTCAATGGCGATCGCCTGCGCGTGGGCGTGCGCGCCTGGGCCCAGGCCGAAGCGCTGCCGCTGACCGCGGTACTGGACGTGGACCGCGTGCGCGGCAACGGCCAGGCCTGGCTGGGTGCCGACCCTGTCGATTTCAATGCCTGGTCGCCCTTGCTGGCGGCCGGCGGTGTGCGCCTGCGCGAGGGCAAGGGCGAGTTGAACCTGTGGCTGACCCTGCGTGATTTCGCGCCGGTGGCGCTGACCACCGATTCGGACCTGCGGGACGTGCGCGTGGACGGCGCACCGATGCCCGGCGTGGCGGCACCCCAGCTGCAGCTGCAACGGCTGCAGGCTCGCCTGCGCTGGCAGCGCCAGGCCGATGGCTGGGCGCTGCAGGTGCCGCGCCTGCGCCTGAAGGCCGAAGACGGCGAACAGCAGCTTGATGGCCTGCAACTGCAGGTCGGCAAGCAGTTGCGGGTGAGCGCCGGTGCGGTGCAGGCCGGTACCGCGCTGCGCGGGCTGGCCCTGAGCGATCTGCTTGAGCCGGGGCTTCGGCGCTGGTTGTTCCTGTCCAGGCCGCAGCTGGAGGTGCGCGCGTTGCAGCTGGCCGGTGAACGCGATGGCCCGTTGCGGGCACAGGGCGAGCTGCAGTCGCTGGGCTTTGCCAGCGTCGGCGATTCTCCGGGCCTGCGTGGCCTGGGGGGACATTTCGAAGGCGATGCCGATGGCTTCAGCCTGCAGCTGCAGCCGCAAC
>DQIG01000171.1:0-9345 GCA_003525885.1 Stenotrophomonas sp. | reverse complement strand
AGCCGCAACGGCAGCTGCAGTTCGATTGGCCGACCGGCTTTGGCGTGCGGCATGACCTGCGTCTGGCCGGACAGATCGTGGGTTGGCGCGACGAGGGCGGTGGTTGGCGGATCGGAACGCCGGCGATGCGCGTGGAAGGCACCGACTACGCGGCCGACGTGCGCGGCGGGGTCTGGTTCCAGGGCGACGGCACGCGGCCGTGGCTGCAGCTGGCCGCCAAGCTGGACGACGTGCCGATGACTGCGGCCAAGCGCTTCTGGATCCACTCCAAGATGAGCAAGGGCGCCACCGACTGGTTGGACATGGCACTGGCCGGCGGCGAGGTCCGTGGTGGCGTCGGCCTGGTCACCGGTGACCTGGACGATTGGCCGTTCGACAACAACGATGGCCGCTTCGAGGCCACCGGCCACATCACCAATGGCGACATCCGCTTCCAGCACGACTGGCCGCTGATGAGCCAGGTCGATGCCGATATCGCCTTCATCGGCCCCGGCTTCGACATGCGTGGACGTGGCGACCTGGCGGGTGTGGCAGTGCAGAAATTCGAAGCCGGCATTCCGGACTTCGGCCACCAGCCGTTGTACGTGCGCGCCGACGCGCCGAGCGAGGCCGGCAAGCTGTTGGCGATGCTGCGCCAGAGTCCGCTGCACAAGGACTACGGCGACACCCTGGACAACCTGGTCGCCAGCGGTCCGGCGCATGTGACCTTCGATCTGCTGCAGCCGCTGCACCTGGACGAAGGCGAGGGCCACCTGCAGGGCACGGTCGATCTGACCGGCGTGAAGCTGGTCGACAAGCGCTTCCAGCTGGCCTTCGACAACATGCATGGGCAGGCGCGCTACAGCAATGGCGGCTTCGACGCCGAGGAACTGGCGGTGCGCCACCTCGGCCAGGACGGCCGGCTGAGCCTGCGTGCCGGTGGCTACGTGCACGACAGCACGCGGGCCTTCGAGTCGCAGCTGTCGGCCCACCTGGACGCCGGCGTGCTGATCGACCGCGCACCGGAAATGGCCTGGCTCAAGCCCTACATCACCGGCACTTCGGCGTGGACCATCGCGGTCAACCTGCCCAAGGTGGCCCCGGGCGCGCCTGCGCCGCCGAGCGAACTGCGGTTGAGTTCGGACCTGGTCGGCACCCGGCTGGACCTGCCGGCGCCGCTGGACAAGCCGGCCGCCGAACCACTGGCGACAACGGTGGCCGCGCAGCTGCCGATGGGCGCCGGCCGCATTGATGTGGCCTTCGGCCAGCGCCTGGCCCTGGCCGCACGCAGCCACAACAACCAGACCGGCGTGCAGGTCACGCTGGGCAGTGATCATGTCGACCGTGAGCCGCCGCCAAGCGGACTGACGGTCAATGGCCGCAGCCCGACCCTGGATGCCCTGGAGTGGATCAGCCTGGCACGGGGCGGCGGTGACGACGATGCCATGCCGCTGCGTGCGGTGGACGTGCAGGTTGGCCAGTTGAAGCTGATCGGCGGTGTGTTCGAGCAGACCCGGCTGCAGCTGCACCCGGGCCCGCAGGCACTGGATGTGCGCCTGGATGGTCCGTCGCTGGCCGGGCGCCTGATCGTCCCCAATGCAGACGGTGGCACGATCAGTGGCCAGCTTGACCGCGTGCACTGGCAGTCACTGCCGGCGGCACCGGGTGCGCCGGCCGCACCGGCGCGGGTACAGGCCGGTGCCAATGACATGGATCCGGCCAAGCTGCCACCGTTCGCGCTGGACATCGCCGACCTGAAGTTCGGCAAGGTGGTGCTGGGCCAGGCGGTGCTGCGCACGCGGCCGCTGGCCAATGGCCTGAACGTGGACGAGCTGCGTTTCCGTGCGCCGGACCAGGAGATCGACATCAGCGGTCGCTGGCTGGGCCGTACCGGTGGTGCCCGTACCGAGCTGACCGCACAGGTGCGCAGCGAGGACCTGGGTGGGTTGATGCAGAACCTCGATTACGGCGGCCAGTTGCGCGGTGGTTCCGGCCAGGCGCAGCTGCAGGCCTCGTGGAGTGGTGGTCCGTCGGACTTCCAGCTGGGCAACCTGCAGGGCAGCCTCGACCTGCACGCACGCAATGGCCAGCTGCTGGAGCTGGATCCGGGCGCCGGCCGCGTGCTGGGCCTGCTCAGCGTCGCGCAGCTGCCGCGGCGCCTGATGTTCGATTTCCGCGACTTCTTCTCCAAGGGCTTCGCGTTCAACCAGATCGACGGCAACATGCAGTTCGGCCAGGGCCTGGCGCGCACCGACAAGGTGCTGATCGAAGGCCCGGCGGCCAACATCACCATCCGTGGCCAGGCCGACCTGCGCAACCAGCAGTTCGACCAGACCATCGACGTCAACCCGCGCGCGGGCAACCTGCTGACCGTGGTCGGTGCGGTGGCCGGTGGCCCGGTGGGGGCCGCGCTGGGTGCGGCCACCAATGCGGTATTGTCCAAGCCGCTGGGCGAGATTGGCGCCCGTACCTACAAGGTGACCGGTCCATGGAAGGAGCCGAAGGTGGAAGTGATCGAGCGCAGCCGCGACAAGACCCCGCCGCCGCCCGTGCAGACACCTGCGCCGGCCATTCCGCCGACCGTCACTGACCTGCCGCGCTCGCGCTGAGCGCGGTTTCCTGTTCACGGGGCTTGCCTGAGCGCCCCCGCACCCCCAGATCGAGACCATGACTGATATCGCCCTGACGCTTGCCCAAGACCGCCTGCTGCGCCCCGGCGGCCTGGATACCGCTGGCCTGGAGCGCACCTTCGGCCAGCTGCTCGGCCCCGGTGTCGACTTCGGCGACCTCTATTTCCAGCACGCCCGTCGCGAGAGCTGGAGCGTGGAAGACGGCATCGTCAAGGACGGCGCCCACTCCATCGAGCAGGGCGTTGGCGTGCGGGCGATTTCCGGCGAGAAGACCGGCTTCGCCTACTCCGATGACATCCATGCCGACGCGCTGCTGGCAGCGGCGCAGTCGGCGCGCGCGATCTCGCGCGAGGGTGGTGCGCAGACCGGTCGTTCACTGCTGCGCGGCAATGCGCGCGCGCTGTACCCGGCGCTGGATCCGATCGACGGTATCGGCAACGAAGCCAAGGTCGAGGTGCTCAAGCGCCTGGATGGCTACCTGCGTGCCGCCGATCCTCGCGTGAAGCAGGTGATGGTGAGTCTGTCCGGCGGCGTCGATACGGTGCTGGTCGCCCGCAGTGACGGTGTGTTGGCCGCCGATGTGCGTCCGCTGGTACGCCTGAACGTGCAGGTGATCGTCGAACACAACGGCCGCCGCGAATCCGGCTACGCCGGTGGCGGTGGCCGCTATGGCTACGAAGATCTGTTTGCCAGTGGCCGCCCCGAAGCCCTCGCCCAGGAAGCACTGCGCCAGGCGCTGGTGAACCTGGAAGCGGTGCCGGCGCCCGCCGGCATGATGCCGGTGGTGCTGGGCCCGGGTTGGCCGGGCGTGCTGCTGCACGAAGCGGTCGGCCACGGCCTGGAAGGCGATTTCAACCGCAAGGGCACCAGTGTCTACGCCGGCCGCATCGGTGAGCGTGTCGCTGCACCGGGGGTGACCATCGTCGACGATGGCACGCTCGACGGTCGCCGCGGTTCGTTGAACATCGACGACGAAGGCCACCCGACCCAGTGCACCACGCTGATCGAGGATGGCATCCTGGTCGGCTACATGCAGGACAGCCTCAATGCGCGGCTGATGGGCATGGCACCGACCGGCAACGGGCGCCGTGAATCCTTCGCGCACCTGACCATGCCGCGCATGACCAATACCTACATGCGTGCCGGCCAGCACGACCCGCAGGAGATGATCCGTTCGGTGAAGAAGGGCCTGTACGCGGTCAACTTCGGCGGCGGCCAGGTCGACATCACCAGCGGCAAGTACGTGTTCTCGGCCACCGAGGCCTACCTGATCGAGGATGGCCGCATCACCACGCCGGTGAAGGGCGCGACCCTGATCGGCAATGGCCCGGAAACCATGCAGAAGGTGCGCATGGTCGGCAACGACCTGGCCCTGGACGAGGGCGTGGGCATCTGCGGCAAGGACGGGCAGAGCGTCCCCGTGGGTGTCGGCCAGCCCTCGCTGTTGATCGAGGGCATCACCGTCGGCGGTACCCAGGCCTGAGCCGGGCGATGGCCAGCGCCACCGCCCCGCTCGGCGGGGACTCAGTCCTCGTCGGCTTCGTCGGTCTCGACGGGGTCGGCGTCTTCGGCGCTGGCCTTCAGGCCCAGCGCGGCGGGCAGCATCAGGGTGCGCAGCACCTGGAAGATCTCACGGTAGGCGCGCGGCGGCTTGTTCTTGGCCTTCTCGGCCTGCGCGTTGCGCACCAGGGTGCGCAGCTGCTGGCGGTCGGCCTGCGGATAGTCATCGAGAAGAGCTGCAAGCGCCTTGTCACCCTCGGCCAGCAGGCGGTCGCGCCAGTCCTCCGCGCGGTGCATCATCGCCACTTCGCGGCGGCCGGTTTCGCTGTTGGCGTCCAGCGCATCGCGGATCGCATCCAGCGTGGCGTCTTCTTCGCGACGCATGTGCTTGGCCAGGAACGCCAGCTGGCGCTTGTGGGCGATATGGGCAGTGATGCGCTTGCACTCGGCGATATGCGGCAGCAGGTCTTCCGGGATCGGCAGGCGCGCCAGCTGGGCCGGGGTCAGCGACACCAGCTTCTCGCCCAGGGCCAGGACGTCGAGCGCGTCGCGCCGGTTCTGGCTGCGGCTCTTGTCGTGGAATTCACCGGTTTCTTCGTCGCGTCCGCGCATCGTTCCTACCTGATCTCAAAAAAAGTCGCCCGGCGTGATGCCGGGCCCAACCCGTACAGGATAAAGCATTGAACGTGATCGCCCCTGAAGTGGCCGTCGGCGACGACAGCCCAGCCCGGCTGGAACGGCTGGCCGACCTCTCCCAGCAGCTGCTCGACCGCGCCCGCGCGCTGGGCGCCAGCCAGGCTGAGGTGAGCTGCAGCGAAGACCGGGGCCTGGAGGTCAATGTCCGCCTCGGCGAGGTCGAGACCGTGCAGTCCACCCGTGACCGCGGCATCGCCGTGACCGTCTATTTCGGCCAGCGCAAGGGCAGTGCCAGCACCGGGGACCTGAACGAGGCCAGCCTCGCCGCAACGGTCGAGCAGGCCTGCGCGATCGCCCGGCATACCGAGGATGACCCGGCCGCGGGCCTGGCCGAAGCCGCACTGATGGCCACCGACTTCCCGGACCTGGATGGCTGGCACCCGTGGGCGCTGCAGGCCGATGAGGCGGTGGACCTGGCCCTGGCCTGCGAGGCCGCCGGCCGCGGGGCCGATGCGCAGATCCGCAATTCCGATGGCGCATCGGTGTCGAGCATGCAGAGCCTGTCGGTGTACGCCAACTCGCATGGCTTCTTCGGCCGCGAGCGCGGCACCCACCATTCGATCGGCTGCGCGCTGATCGCCGGGCAGGGCGATGGCATGCAGCGCGATGGCTGGTATACCAGTGCGCTGGCCCGGGAGGACCTGGAGGATGTGGGCCTGGTCGGCCGTCGCGCCGCCGAGCGTACCGTGGCCCGTCTGCAGCCGCGTTCGTTGGCCACCGGCAGCATGCCGGTGCTGTTCGCCCCGGAAGTGGCACGCAGCCTGGTCGGCCACCTGCTGTCGGCGGTGTCCGGTGGCGCGTTGTACCGCCAGGCCAGCTTCCTGCTGGACAGCGTCGGCCAGCGCCTGTTCCCGGAATGGATGCAGATCGACGAACTGCCGCACCTGCGCCGCGGCCTGCGCTCGGCCGCCTTCGACGGCGACGGCGTGGCCACCCGTGCTTCGGCGCTGGTCCGTGACGGCGTTCTGCAGCGCTATGTGCTGGGCAGTTATTCGGCGCGCAAGCTGGGCCTGCAGACCACCGCCAATGCCGGTGGCGTGCACAACCTGCAGCTGGCGGCCAATGCCGGCCCGTTGGAAGAGATCGCCCGGCAGATGGGCGACGGCCTGCTGGTGACCGAGCTGATGGGGCAGGGCGTGAACGGGGTGACCGGCGACTACTCGCGGGGCGCGGGCGGCTTCCGTGTCGAGAACGGCGAGATCCAGTACCCGGTGGACGGCGTCACCATTGCCGGCAACCTGCGCGAGATGTTCAGCAGCATCGAGGCGGTGGGCAATGACGTCGATCCGCGCTCGCACATCCGGACCGGCTCGATCCTGCTGGGGCGGATGACCATTGCCGGTAATGATTGATGGCGTCGATGGCGTAAGCTATGCCCGCCTGACGCAACCAGCTTGGTGCTGGTGGGTCAAGACCACCCAATGAAAAGGAGTTTTGTCGTGAGCGAATTCGATAACGTCCCGCCGCCGCCGGCGACCACCGATGCCCCGGCCGACCAGCGCACGATGGCGCTGGCTGCGCACCTGCTGGGCATCTTCACTGGTTTCATCGGCGCCCTGATCATCTGGCTGATCAACAAGGATGATGCCGGCAAGGCCTTCGTGACCGACCAGGCCAAGGAAGCGCTGAACTTCCAGATCACCGTGGCCATTGCCATGGTCATCTGCATGATCCTGACCATCGTGGTCATCGGCGCGATCCTGATGCCGATCGTCGGTCTGGTCAGCCTGGTGTTCTGCATCATCGCCGCAGTCAAGGCCAATAACGGCGAAGCCTACCGCTACCCGTTCGCGCTGCGCCTGATCAAGTAAGCGGCAACGATCAGCGACGTAGAAAGAAACGCCCGGCATTGCCGGGCGTTTCCGTTTGGAGCGTGTACGGGCAAGCGGGGCGACGCCCTGCGAGCGCTCAGCGTGGCAGCGTCACCACCAGCGATCAGTGATCGCGTTCCACCGCCAGCGTTGCCAGCGCGCGCAGCGCATCGGCTTCCTCGCCATAGCCGGCCAGCGTGGCCTGCATGCGTGCGGCCAGTTCGCGCAGCTGCGCCTTCGCACCGTCCATGCCGAGCAGCGCGGGGAAGGTGCTCTTGTCCTGCGCCTGGTCCTTGCCGGCGGTCTTGCCCAGCTGTTCGGAACTGGCTTCGACATCGAGGATGTCGTCGCGGACCTGGAAGGCCAGGCCGAGTGCATCGGCGAAACTGTCGAGCTGGACCAGCTGCGGCTCGTGGGCCTGGCCGCACAGCGCACCCATGCGCACCGCGGCGCGGATCAGGGCGCCGGTCTTCAGCGCATGCATGTGGGTCAGTGCCGCCAGGGTCTGCTGCCGGCCGGTGGCATCGATGTCCAGCGCCTGGCCGCCGCACATGCCGGAGGCGCCGGACGCGTGGGCCAGGGTCTGCAGGCAGGCCACGCGCAGCGTGGCTGGCAGCGGCGCATCGGCCAGCAGGCCGAAGGCACGGGTCTGCAGTGCGTCACCCGCCAGGATCGCGGTGGCTTCATCGAAGGCGATGTGGGTGGTCGGCTTGCCGCGGCGCAGCGCGTCGTCATCCATCGCCGGCAGGTCGTCATGCACCAGCGAGTAGGCGTGGATGAGTTCGACGGACATGGCCGCCGCATCCAGGCTCTCCGGCTGCGCACCGAACAGGTGGCCGCTGGCATAGACCAGCAGCGGTCGCATGCGTTTGCCACCGCCCAGCACCGAATAGCGCATGGCCTGGTGCAGGCGCTGCGGTGCTTCGGCCGGCGAGGGCAGGGCGGCGTCGAGCTGGCTTTCGATACGGTCGCGCCAGCGCGCGAACAGAACCTCAGCCGTCATGGCTGGGCGGATCGAAAGGCTCGGCCGTTTCCGGCTGGGCCGGATCGCTGAGCAGGCGTACGCGCAGTTCCGCCTGCTCCAGCGCCTGCTGGCACTGGCGATACAGACCGACGCCGCGTTCGTAAGCACTGAGCGAGGCTTCCAGGCTCAGCTCGCCGGTTTCCATCTGCTCCACCAGCTGTTCCAGCGATTCGAGCGACTGCTCGAACTGGGCGACCGGGGAGGCGTTTTCGGGGGACTTCTTGGCCATGCGGCAAGTGTGGACGGGCTGCGCGCGGGGGTCAATTCACCAGCCGCCGGGACGCCACTCCAGCTGAGCATCATGGTACTGCAACCAGGCTTGCAGAGGGGCCGCGATGACCACGTCGGCGGCGGCGAGCAGCTGTGATTCATCGAAGATCAGTGGCAGCTGGGCGCGCCGCCAGGGGGCAAGGTGTTCGCGTTGCAGGCAGTCCTTCAGCGCATGCGAATGCTGGCGGCCGGGCAGCAGGATGCGCTCACCGCCCACGCGTGCACGGACCTGAAGCGGGCGTTCGAAGGCCGCGGTGCCCCGCAGGCGCAGTTGACCGCCATCGGGCAGCGGCAGGGGGGCATGCCCATCCCACTCGGCCTGCCATCCGCGGGGCAGCACCGGCAGCTGCGCGGGCAGCAGATAGGCATGCTCGCGCCACTGCTGGATGGCATGATCGTGCCAGCGCACCCGCGCCTGGCGATCGTTGCCGGCGGGCAGCAGTTCGTCCAGGCCCTGTTGCAGCACCGTGGCCGGCAGTGGGGCGGCACCGTGGCCGATCACCCAGGCACGCAGCACGCGCGCGGCACGCCCCGGTGACACCTGACGCAGCAGTTGCAGCGACAGCACGCGCGGTGCCACTTCCAGATGCGCGATCAGCTCGGCGTCTTCCTCGTCTAGCAGTTCGCGGGTCTGCCCGCAGTGCATCGCGCTGCCCGCCAGCGCCGCAGCGGCATGCGGCCAGCGCTGGCGCAGCAACGGCAGCACCTGCAGGCGCAGGAAGTTGCGATCGGCGTCGTCGTCGCCATTGCTGGGGTCTTCGATCCAGCGCAGCGCGTGCTGGTTCGCGTAGTCGAGCAGTGCACTGCGTGGCACCGCCAGCAGCGGCCGCCATAGAGGTTGTTCGCCAAGGCGGCTGTGTACAGACATCGCGGCAAGGCCATCGACGCCGGATCCGCGCAGGGCCCGCAGCAGGAAGGTCTCGGCCTGATCGTCCTGGTGCTGCGCCAGTGCCAGTGTTTCGCCGTCGCGCAGTTCGGCGGCAAACGCTGCACGTCGTGCCTGACGCGCCGCGCCTTCAAGGCCGAGGCCCGCGCGGGTGTCGACCTGCACGCGATGCACGGCCAGTTCGATGCCCAGTGCAGCGCACTGCTGCTGGCAATGCCGCACCCAGCCGTCGGCGGCGGGCTGCAGACCGTGGTGTACATGCACCGCACGCAGCGGGGTGCCGGAGGCCTGGGCGCTGCGCCACAGCCAGTGCAGCAGCACGGTCGAGTCGACACCGCCGCTGTAACCCACCAGCAGCGGCGCATCCAGCGGAACGAGGGTGGGAAAGGCAGTCACGGCGGCAAGTATAGGGTTGCTCGGCAGGGCTGCGCCCTGCACCCGCTACGATCCAGAGCAACAGCAACAGCAACAGCAACAGCAGAAGCTGGTTTCCTGAGGGTAGGCGGGGTGGGCCCGGTTGCGGGGGCCGCTGCAAGTACGTCCATGTAA
>DQIG01000122.1:355-7121 GCA_003525885.1 Stenotrophomonas sp. | reverse complement strand
GCCTGCAGGCGCTCTTCGGCAGCCACGGCCAGCGGGCCACGGTTGTTCAGTACCGCGTTGAGATCGGCACGGCCGACTTCCTCGCGCACCGCGCTCTGCGCCGACTGCTCCAGCACCTGGTTGGCATCAACGGTGCCGAACAAGTACTGCTGCGGGTCGTCGATGCGGTACTGGACGTTCAACGAGACGTTGACGATGTTCTCGTCGCGGGTCAGCACCGGCACCTGGATCGAGAAGGTCTTGATCTCGGTGGCGTTGACCTTGGTGACCGATTCGATCGGCCACGGCAGCTTGAAGTTCGGGCCGGGCTGCAGGATGCGCGAGAACTGGCCGAAGCGCAGCACCACGCCACGCTGCTGTTCGCCGATCAGCTGGAAGCTGGAGAACAGCACCAGCAGCACCACGGCCGCCACCACCCAACGCATGATGCCGCCGTCGAACAGGTCCTTCAGCGGCCCGGGCAGTCCGCCCCAGCCACCACCATTGCCACCGCCGCGCGACCCGAACGGCCCGCGTCGATTGTCCTCGGGGCCTTGTCCGCCCTTGTTGCCGCCGGGTGTATTCCAGGCCATGCACGCTCCATCAAGATTTGGGCTGCGGCGCGGGCCCTTCCCGCGGCGCCAGCCGTGAAACCATTACCGATCATACAAGATGGGGCGGATCGGCAGGATCGAAAGGGGGGCAACGGGGTAAGGTGGCGTTTTCCTCGAAGTCAGGCAACGCCGATGGCCCCCACCACCCCGTTCACCGCCTTCCGCATCGAAAACGACGACGCGGGCTACCGCAGCGGCCTGGTCCAGCTCGGGGTCGACGATCTCAACCCCGGCCAGGTGCTGATCCGCGCCCACTGGTCCTCGGTAAACTACAAGGATGCCCTGGCCGGCACCGGCAAAGGGAAGATCCTGCGCCGCTTCCCGTTGGTGGGTGGCATCGACGTGGCCGGCACCGTGGTCGCCAGCACCGACCCTGACTGGCGTGAGGGCGACGCCGTGCTGGCCACCGGCTGCGGCCTCAGCGAGACCCGCGACGGCGGCTACAGCCAGTATGTGCGGCTGGAATCGCGCGCGGTGATCGCCCAGCCAGCCGGGCTGAGCCCGCGCGAGGCGATGGTGCTGGGCACCGCCGGCTTCACGGCGGCCCTGGCCCTGCTGCGCATGCAGGACAACCGGCAGACGCCGGAACTCGGCCCGCTGGCGGTCACCGGTGCCAGTGGTGGTGTCGGTGCGCTGGCGCTGTCGATCTTCAGCCGGGCCGGCTATACCGTGCACGCGATCAGCGGCAAGCCCGACCAGACCGGTTTCCTGCGCGCCATCGGCGCCACCGAGGTGCTGCCGCGCGAGGCACTGAGCAACATCGGCCCGCTGCAGTCCGCGCGTTTCGGGGGGGGCCTGGACAATGCCGGCGGCACCATGCTCGCCAGCCTGCTGGCGCAGACCGTGCCCTACGGCAGCGTGGTCAGCGCCGGCCTGGCGGCCAGCCCGACGCTGGACATGACGGTGATGCCGTTCATCCTGCGCGGTGTGTCGCTGCTCGGGGTGTCTTCGGCCAATGCACCGCGCCAGCTGCGCGAAGAGGTGTGGTCGCGCCTGGGCGGCGAATGGAAGCCACAGCACCTGGACCGCATCTGTACCGCCGAGGTCGGCCTTGATGGCCTGCCGGCAGTGTTCGAGCGGATGCTCGCGGGCGGATCGCGGGGCCGCACGGTGGTACGGATCGACTGAACGTCGCAGGCAGGCGACGGACGGCGGATGCGCCCCTCCCGCAGGTAATGAGCCCGCACTACACTGCGGGCATTACATGGGGAACAACATGGCACGCATTCTGATCGTCGACGACTCACCGTCGCAGCTGTTGGGGATACAGCGAATCGTCGAGAAGCTCGGGCACCAGATCCTGACCGCCACCGATGGCGCCGCCGGGGTCGAAACCGCCAAGGCCGAGCTCCCCGACCTGGTCCTGATGGACGTGGTGATGCCCAACCTCAATGGCTTCCAGGCCACCCGCACCCTTGCCCGCGACGAGGCGACCCGGCATATCCCGGTGATCCTGGTGACCACCAAGGACCAGGACACCGACCGCATGTGGGGCATGCGCCAGGGCGCCAAGGCCTACATCACCAAGCCGTTCTCGGAAGACGAACTGTCCGAGGTGCTGGAGCGCGTGTTCGCCGGCCAGGGCTGAAACATTCCGGTGGGTGCCAACCTTGGTTGGCACGCCTTTGCTTGGTGGGTGCCGGCCAGCGGCCGGCAATACCGGAAGGCGTGCGGACCAAGGTCCGCACCCACCAGAAGCCGGCTCAGATCGTTTCGCCAAAGGCCTTGGCCAGGTTGCGGTAGGCCTTCTTCTGCGCTTCGTCGGTCGCGGCCGGAGCCACGATCTCGATTTCGACGATCTGGTCGCCCTCCGGATTACCCGGCAGGCCACGACCGCGCAGGCGCAGCTTGCGACCGGCATCGGAGTCGGCCGGAATCTTCAGCTCCACCGCACCGCCCAGGGTCGGCACGCTGATGCTGGTACCCAGCGCGGCCTGCCATGGGGTCACCGGCAACGTATAGAGGATGTTGCGGCCATCGACCTCGAACTGCGGGTGGGCGGCGTACTCCACTTCCAGCAGCAGGTTGCCGCCATGGTTGCCCTGCCCTGCCAGGCGGATCACCTGGCCCGGACGGATGCCCTTGGGCACGCGCACGTCCAGCTGCTTGCCGTTGACGGTGATGCGCAGGCTGTCGCCGCTGTAGGCCGCTTCCAGCGGTACCGACAGCTTGGCACGGGTGTCGCGGTTGGGCGCATGGCCCTGGCTGCTGAAGCCCGGGCCCGGACCGGTGCCGCCACGCTGGCGCGCGAACAGGCTTTCGAAGAAGTCGCTGAAGCCACCGTTGGGGCCACCACCGCCGAACACTTCCTCGAAATTGAAACCACCGGCACCGCCGTAGTTCGGCGGCACGTTGAACTCCTCGCCCGGGCGATAGCCCTGCGCGCGCAGCTGGTCGTAGGCCGCGCGCTTTTCCGGATCGCGCAGCGCCTCGTAGGCCTCGTTGACCGCCTTGAACTTGTCTTCGGCCCCGGCCTCCTTGCTGACGTCCGGGTGGTACTTGCGTGCCAGCCGGCGATAGGCGGTCTTGATCTCCGCCTCGCCCGCGCTCGGTTCCACCCCCAGGGTGGCGTAGTAATCCTTGAATTCCATCCAGCTACCTCGATCTGCTTCGGCCGCGCCGGTGGCGCCGCCCCGGGTTCATTCTACGCGCCGGCGATGCTACGCCGCCCCTCGTGCGGCCCCGGTGAGGCCGACTGATCCTGCGCAATGCGGCGGCCACCGCCCTGCCCCAGGCTGTGGCTGGAAGCCCGCGCCGCAAAGCCTGAAGATGGGGCCTGCACACCGGTTTTCCAATGTCTTGACGTCCCTGTCCCATCCGGCCCACTAGCCTGCCCCAGCAAGGAGTTCCCCATGACCATCCATGTCGGCGACCGCATTCCGGAAGTGACCCTCAAGCGCATCCGCGAGGGCATCGAAACGCTCGATACGCATTCGCTGTTCGACGCGCGCAAGGTGGTGCTGTTCGCCGTGCCCGGTGCGTTCACCCCGACCTGCTCCGCGCGCCACCTGCCCGGCTACGTCGAGAAGTTCCAGGCCTTCCGCCAGCGCGGCATCGACGTCTACTGCATGGCCGTCAACGACCCGTTCGTGATGAAGGCCTGGGCCGCCGACCAGGGCGTGCCCGACAGCCTGCTGATGCTGTCCGACGGCAATGCCGAGCTGACCCGTGCGCTCGGCCTGGAGCTCGACGCCAGCGCCTCGGGCATGGGCATCCGCTCACGGCGTTTCGCCCTGTACGTGGTCGATGGCGTGGTTCGTGCGGCCTGGATCGAGCAGCCGGGCCAGTTCGAGGTGTCTTCGGCCGAGTACGTGCTGGAGCACCTGCCCACCTGATTCCCCACCGCAAGAGGAAATGGCCAGCCATGTCCAGCAAGCCAGCCAAAGCCGCAAAGCCCGCCACAAAGGTGCCCGGCATCAGTGACCGCAAGACCCTGCGCGAACGCGCCCGGCGCAACATCGAAGACGGGGCGATCACCGACAGCTACAGCGCCGACCGCAAGGTGGTGATCAAGCTGCTCAACGACGCACTGGCCACCGAGTACGTGTGCGTGCTGCGCTACTACCGGCACTACTTCATGGCCAAGGGCATGCTGGCCGACGCGGTCAAGGCCGAGTTCCTCGAACATGCGCAGCAGGAACAGGCACACGCCGGCAAGCTGGCCGAGCGCATCGTCCAGCTTGGCGGCGAGCCCGACCTCAACCCGGATACGCTGACCGCGCGCTCGCATGCCGAATACAAGGAAGGCAGCGACCTGCGCGACATGGTCCGCGAGAATCTGGTGGCCGAACGGATTGCCATCGACAGCTACCGCGAGATGATCAACTTCATCGGCGACCGCGACACCACTACCAAGCGCATCCTCGAGGAGATCCTGGCGCAGGAAGAGGAACACGCCGACGAATTTGCCGACCTGCTGGACGGGTGGATCGGGGAATGATTGCGCGGTGGATGCCTTGGTAGATGCCCACCTTGGTGGGCGCTTTGCCGTTCGCGTGCCAACCAAGGTTGGCACCCACCAAAGCGGAGGAATGTCATCCCGCCGGGCATGGCCCGGCGCTACCGCAGGACGTTGAAGCGCACCTGTGTCCACGCACCATCTGCCGCCAGTGCGGTGAGGGTGTGTGTGCCCGGATCGGCGAACTCGCGCTGCATCAACTGCGCGCCGCGGGTCTGTGCGATCCAGCGTCCATCCAGCAACCAGTCCACCGCCTGCTCGCTGCCCAGCGCGCGCAGCTGCAGGCGTACGCCATGTTCCGAATTCGGCGCGCGCGCCAGCGTGGCGCCATCATTGAGTCCGTCCACATGCAGTGCGACGCTGGCCTCCCGCCCGTCGTCGCGGCAGTCCGGCGACAGCGCTGGCAGCTGCGAGGCCTCGCGCGTGGCCTTGGGCAGCCACGGTGACAACAATGCCGGCCAACGCGCGATCTCACGCGCGACTTCCTCATGCGGCAAACGGCAATCAGCGGATACACGCAGACCGGTCCGCGCATCGGCCAGATAACGTTGCCGGCCCGGCTGCCAGCGCCGCGCCTCGCGTTCGGGGAAGGTCGGCGGTGCTGCGCCCTCCAGCAGGTAGGCCGGCATCCGCCGCTGGCACAGTGCCTCCGGCAGCCCTTCTGCGCGTTCGCCGGTGGGCCAGCAGACATCCTCCTGGCTGACACTGGCCGGCATCGGCGCGGCCGCCGAATCACCGCGCTGGCGCGGCAGGCTGTCCACCACTTCAAACATCAGTGGCAGCGCGGTGACCGCGCCGTACTGGCCCGGCAATGGTGTGCCGTCCGGCCGGCCCACCCACACGCCCACGGTGTAGTGGCGGGTACTGCCGATGGCCCACGCATCGCGGTACCCGTAACTGGTGCCGGTCTTCCACGCCACACGGGGGCGGCCACCGACATCGAACGTGCCGGCGCTGTACCCCGGGCGCGGGTTCGATTCCAGCATCTCGCGCACGATCCAGCTGGCACCCGGCGAGGCCAGGCGCCGCTCGATCATCGGCTCGTCGTCGGTGTAACGCACGCGGCCGGCGATGCCGTTGCGGTTGAGCGCGGCGAACGCGCCGACCAGGTCTTCCAGGCGTGCGCCGGTGCCGCCCAGGATCAGCGACAGGTTGGGCGTGCTGCCCGGCGGGAAGCGCAGCTGGATGCCGGAGTGCGACAGGCGTGCGGCGAAGCGCGCGGCACCGACCCGCTGCAGCAGGTCCACCGAGGGTACGTTGAGCGACAACCGCAATGCGCTGGAGGCGCCGATCGGCCCATTGAAGGCCATGTCGAAGTTGCCGGGGCGGTAGCTGCCGAAACTCTGCGGCGCATCGACCAGCAGGCTTTCCGAATGGATCAGGCCATCGTCCAGCGCCATCGCATACAGGAACGGCTTGAGCGTGGAGCCCGGCGAGCGCCAGGCCTGCACCATGTCCACGTGGCCAAGGCGCTGGCGGTCACCGAATGCCAGCGTGCCGACATAAGCGCGTGCCTGCAGGGTCTGGTTGTCGACCACCAGCAGGGCGGCGGAGGTGCGCTCGGGCAGCGTGGAGAAATAGCTGGCCACGCGTTCTTCCAGCGTGCGCTGCAGACCGATGTCAATGCTGCTCTGGATGCGTGCCTGGCCCGGATGCGCCGAGTGCAGGCGCTGCGCCAGCAGTGCGGCGTGCAGCGGCGGCCGCAGCGAGCGCGCCACCACGTTCTCGATGCGCGCATCCTCCACTTCCTCCGGTGTCCACGCGCCCAGTTCGGCCATGCGTGACAACACCTTGTCGCGCGCCTTCTGCGCCGCTTCCGGATGGCGATCCGGGCGCAGCCGGCTTGGCGCCTGTGGCAGCACCGCCAGCAGCGCGGCTTCGGCATGCGACAACTGCGCCGCCGGCTTGCCCAGATAGGCCCAGCTGGCTGCTTCCACGCCCTCGATGGTGCCGCCGTACGGCGCACGTTCCAGATACAGGGCCAGGATCTGCTGCTTGCTCAGATGCACTTCCAGCTGCACCGCGCGCAGCATCTGCTTGAGCTTTCCCCAGGGGGTGCGCGTATGCGGATCGAGGATGCGGGCGACCTGCATGGTCAGGGTCGAGCCACCGGAAACAATGCGGCCACCACGCAGCAGCTGGCCGCTGGCACGCAGGATCGCCAGCGGATTGATGCCCGGATGGCGCCAGAACCAGCGGTCTTCGTAGGTCAGCA
>DQIG01000122.1:0-206 GCA_003525885.1 Stenotrophomonas sp. | reverse complement strand
CAGCGGTCTTCGTAGGTCAGCAACGCCTGCAGGTACAGCGGCGAGACGCTCTCAATCGAAGCCGGGTAGCGCCACACGCCTTCGGCATCGGCGAACGCACGCAGCGGCGTACCGTCGGCAGCCACCACAAGGGTGCTGGTGTCACGCTGCTTCGGCAGCGGCGGCGGGAAGGCGAAATCCAGCACCAGCAGCAGCGCCAGCGTGGT
>DQIG01000299.1 GCA_003525885.1 Stenotrophomonas sp. | reverse complement strand
GTCAGTGACAGCCAGTCCCACGGCTGCCACTGCAGCGAGGCGACCACGCTGGCCTCGCGGCGCGTGCCCGAGCGAAGGTAGCGATTGTTGTTGTAGTCCACCGGCAGTACCGGTGAGTTCGGTGCAGTGTCTTCGTGCTGGAAGGACGCGCCATAGCGCAGCGTCCAGTCGCCCAGGTCATTGCTGAAGCGGGTGGTGTTGCTGCTGTCCAGGCCCCAACGCCGGGTCTTCACGTCCGACTGCAGGCCCGGCCCATAGGTCTCGCCCAGTGTGTCGGGCATCTGGTCGTTGGGCACGTCCTTGAACAGCGGTGTGTTGGCGATATTGCTGTTGAACATGCGGCTGGTGGCGGTGGTGAACCACAGCGTGCTGCTCAGATCCAGCCATGGGTGCGCCTCGGGGCGATAGCGATGGCGCAGCGAGGTGGCGTTGAGCCGCATCTTCCCGGGTTCGAACTGGAACATGGTGTTGGCCTTGTCCACGTAGGTCACCCATTCGTTGGACTCGCCCACGCGGCCGATTGCCGACGGCATGATCTCGCCGAAGCTGGAATTGAAGTAGCGGTGGCTCAGCTCCAGGCGCTGGTCGGGGTTGGGTGTCCAGGTGAATTTCAGCAGCGCCGATTCATTGTCGGTGTGCGTGTTGAGCACTTCATCACCCGGGTGGTACATGTCCGAGACCGCCTGGCTGGACATGCCGGTGCCGCCGCTGGACAGGTGCTGGTCGTCGTAGCGGTGCGCGCCGTTGCTGCCGGCGAAATAGTTGCCCTGGCGGCGCCGCGCGTAGGCGGCCACCAGCTGCCAGTCCTCGCCGCGCTGGGCGAAGGCCACGCTGCCGTTCCAGTCACGCGGGTCACGCAGGCTGTTGCGGTTGTCGCTGCCGCGCGCGATCTGCTTGAAGGTATGGGTGCGGTCGATGCTGTTGTCGGCCACGCCGCCGCGCACGCGCAGGCCCCAGGCCTGGCCGTCGTCGAGGATGTCATCGACGTTCAGCGTTTCCATGTAGACCACGCCGCCGATCGCGCTGGCGGCGTTGGCGGCCAGGCTCGGTCCCTTCTCGATGCTGACCGAACTGATCAGGTCGGGGTCGAGGTAGCTGCGCTGCTGTACGCCGGCATAGCCGCGGTACACGTCGATGGCCTGCTGGCCGCCGTCGATGATCACCGGTACCCGGTTCTGGCCCTGCAGGCCGCGGATGTTCACGTCCAGCGCACCGCCGTTGCGCACGTCGGCGGTGTGCACACCGACCGCACCGGCCAGCACATCGCCGATCGACTGGCCGCGGAAGCGTTCCAGCTGCTGGCGGTCCAGGTGCACGCGCGAGCCGCTGTCACGGTAGACCGCATCGGCATCGGCCAGGCCCCACGGCGAAGCGCCTTCGCCGGCCTGGCCGGCCACGCGCAGGGTGCCGATCTGGCGCACGCCGGCATTGGTGGACGGAGCGGCCTGCAGCACCACGCCATTGGCATCACGCTGGAAGGTCAGGCCGGTACCGGCCAGCAGCTGCGCCAGCGCGGCCTCGGTAGTGAGCGCGGCCTGCACGCCACCGCTGTGCCGGCCGCGGGTCAGGCGCGCATCGGCGGCGATGGACAGGCCGGACTGCTGGCCGAACGTGGTCAAGGCCTGGTCGAGCGGTCCGGCCGGGATCTGCCAGCGAACGGCAGCGGTAGCGTCCTGTGCATGGGCGACGGCCGGCAACAGGCACGGCGTGGCCAGGGCCAGGCTCAGCGCGATGGCAAGCGGGCGAGGAGAAGGGCAGGGTAGTTTCATGGGGGCAGCAACATCCGCAATGGGTTCCCTTGTAGTGCCCGCCGAGCGCGCGAAAAGGGAACCGCCATTTCAGATCGGGCGCACGACGGTCCACCATGGCCAACGCTGCTCGATGCGGATCGGCAGGGCGCGCGCCAGCAGTTTCAGGGCCTGCAGGCTGTCCAGGCGCGGTAGTACCGCAGTGACACTGAGCGTGGTGAGCGCCGGATCGCAGCCCAGATAGCCCCGGTGGTGGCGGGCCAGTTCGTCGATTACCCGGATCAGCTGCGTGTCCTGCACCTGCAGGCGTCCGTCCTGCCAGTCGCCGCGCAGTGGATCCGCAGAGAGCATTGAGAGCCCGCCCATCGGGCCGATCCGCACAGCGCCTCCCGCAGCCACGTCCAGCGCTGCGCCGAACTGCGGCAGGCAGCGCACCGCTCCTTCGAATACATCCAGTCGACTGCCCTGTGCCTCGCGCCCGACCGCAAAGCGGGTGCCGATCGGCTGCAGGCGCGCGCCTGGCACATGCACGATCAGCGGCAAGCCGGTGAATGCAGGGTGGTGGCCGGTCTGCAGCAGCAACTCGCCATGCAGCAGATGCAGAGCGCGGCGACCGTTGCCAATATCGATGGCAACGTCGCTGTCGGCGTTGAGCCAGAGTTGGCTGCCATCGGCCAACGTCCAATGACCGGTGCGCCCCGCAACCGTGCGCCGCGTCTGCAGGTGACGCTGCGCCTGCAGCCCGTGCAGGCCGAGCAGGGAGACCGCACCGATGCCGAGGGCGCCGCCGAGACTGCGAAGCGCGCGGCGGCGGCGGCGGCCGGCAGCATCAAGCGCCGTTGCTG
>DQIG01000431.1:16253-29868 GCA_003525885.1 Stenotrophomonas sp. | reverse complement strand
TCGACGATTTCGGCACCGGTTATTCCAGCCTGGCCTATCTGTCGCGCTTCCCGATCCACAAACTGAAAATCGACCAGTCCTTCGTCCGCAATATGCACTCGGTGAAGGAGCAGAGCGCCATCGTGCAGGCCACCATCAGCCTTGGCCACAGCCTGGGCCTGACCGTGATCGCCGAAGGCGTCGAGACCGAAACCCAGCGCGCCATGCTGTCCAACTGGCGCTGCGACGAGATCCAGGGTTACCTGTATTCGCGCCCGCTCAGCCCGCGCGACCTCGCGCAATGGCTGCGCCAGCCCCCGCCGGCCTCGGCACGTACCGACGCCAGTGGAGAAGTGGCGCTGGTGCGCTGAAAGTGCGCCCTGGTGGGTGCCGACCGTTGGTCGGCACGGATGCCTGCACTCGCGATCATCCACGCATGACGTGGATCTACCGCCTCGGGTCAACGAATCGCTGCGGGAACTCCGACCGCACCCGCGCCCGCACTGCTTCGACAACCTCGGCATAGCGCCGCAGCTGGATGCGATAACCCAAATAGAACACCAGCAGCATGCCCAGCATCGGCCACGCCACCGGGCGCACCAGAATGATGGGTAGCACCAGCAAGGTCAGGGCCAGCGCAAACCAGCTGCATCGCCCGATCACACGCACTTCGCGGCGTCGCTTGTCGACCAGCAGCTGGCCGTGCATCAGCGGGAAATAGCGGCCGCCATAGCCCGGCGCGAAACTCTCGCGGAACGCCACGCTGCGGTCGGGCAGTACACGGAACACAAAGCTCAGCCACTTGTCGGTAGGGAGGTCGTACTCCAGCCCGATCAGCGACAGCTGGGTCAGCTCAGCCGGAGAGGCGGAGATGCGCTGGTTGAACAGGACGATGCCGGTGCGGAAGAAGAGCGGTGCCCAGAACAACAGCAGCAGGAGTTCCAGCAGCATCAATGCGATCAGGGCGATGGCCATCGGTCTTCCATGAACGGGACCGTGGCATCATGCCATGGCGACGGCGCTGCCTCAGTAGATCCATGCCACGCGTGGATGATCCCGGGCACGAGCCGCAGTCCAGGCGGGCCTCTCCCTTGACACCAAGGGAGGGAGAGCGATGAGTGTGCCCGGAGCCGGTGATCCAGCGCGATCATCCACGCATGGCGTGCATCTATCGATTCATCAACGCAATGCCTGCAATGGAATAGCTGGCGATCAGCAGTCCGAACACGTACGCCGCCACAATGATCAACCAATACGTCACCGGTTCGATCTCCCGCCATGCATCAATGGTGCCGGCGCGGTGGTGGCTTAGATGGACATGCCCGGTATTGATCGCACTTGCCGCCATCCAGGCGCATAGAAAGGCCATCAGCATGAAGAGCAGGCTGCCGAACAGGAACGCGACAGGTCGATGCCGGGGCGGCCGCAAGGTGGCGTAGGCGGGGCGCCAGGTAAGGGTGACCGCGATGAACACCATCGCAGCAAATCCCAGCCAGGTCATGAACGTGGTGCTCATGCGACGACACTCCGTGTCCAGCCGTAAGGGGCGTGGGCGGATCATGCCATGGGTGTGGAACGGGTGGCGGTGAACGCCATCCACGCATGGCGTGGATCTACTTCAGGGCTTCGCCATCCAGCCCGAGGTCCCACGCCAGTCCCAGCAGCGCCTCGTCCGCCGGCGACGGGCCAGGGCGCGCATCCGCCAGCTGCTGCAGCTCGCGGATCTCCTCGCGTGCCACATCTTCCAGTTGCTGCAGTTGCTCACGCACGCTCGCGTTGCGCGGGCGCTCGGTATCGGTGAGGGAGGGCAGGGCGCGGATCAGGGTCATGGTGCGCGTACAGGATGCATCCAACGGCAGGTTACAGGCAAAGGCCCCGGACGAACCGGGGCCTTGCGGGCTGCCGGCGGCGGCAGCGGACATCAGGATCAGAACAGCTCGACCGTGCCAGCGCCCATGGTCTGCTGGGCGACCGGCTTGTGCGGCGGGCGTTCCCATTCGCTGCGCAGTTCGCGCAGGCGGCTGCCGGTGCGCTGCAGGGCGGTGGCGATCTCTTCGTCGAACACGCCGCCATTGCGGTGCAGCAGTTCCTGCAGGGCGACTGCTTCGCGGTTGATCGCGGTCAGGCGGTCCAGGTGGGTGTGCACGCCGCCCAGTGCCTGGGTGGCGATGTCTTCGAACTGCAAGGCGCGCACGGCCTCGGCCACGCTGCCATCAATCGAACGGGCGCACTCGGACACTTCGCGCATGCCGTCGCCCAGCGAAGCGTTGATCTGCGCGACGTTGTCGAGCATCGCCGCCGCTTCCTGGCGGGCTTCGCGGGAGCGGTCCATGTCACGCGAGGCCATGTGCGAGACCGTCTCGCGCACCTTGGCGATGGCGTCCTTGGAGCTGTGCGCCAGCTTGCGGATCTGCTCGTTGAAGGTGGTCGAGCGCTCGGACAGGTTGCGCACTTCGTCGGCAACCACCGCGAAGCCACGACCGGCTTCACCGGCACGCGCTGCTTCGATGGCGGCATTCAGCGCCAGCAGGTTGGTCTGGTCGGCGATCGACTTGACGTCTTCCAGCAGCGCGAAGATGCCATCCAGGTGCTGCGCCATCTGGTCGATGTGCTGCACGGTGGTGCTGCTCTGGCCGCTGACCTGTTCCAGCGCTTCCACCAGCTGCTCCATGCGATGGCTGGCGTGCTGGGCAAAACGGGCAACGTCGAGGCCGGCATTGCCTTCATCGCCGGCGCGGTCGACGATGCGCGACAGGGCCTGGCTCTGCTGGCGCGACTTGCGGTTCATCGCATCGAAGCTGCCGCCGAGGCTGGAGACGGCCTGGCGGATCAGGTCGCGGGCGCGTTCCACTTCGCCGCGCGAGCCGTCGATCTCATTGCCGACGAAGCTGCGCAGCTCGGTCAGCAGCTGGTCCTGCTCACGCAGGACACGGGCATGTTCCGGGGAACGATGCGCCTGGGCGCGGGTGGTCCACCACGCAAAGCCGAGCCAGCTCAGCGTCATCGTGGTCAGGATCGCCCAACGCAGGGCGACCGGCCATTCGAAACCGATGGCGAAGGGGAGCAGCAGGGTCAGAGCCAGGGGGGCGGCCAGACGGATGAAAATGCGTGAGTACATGGACGTTCTCGGGAGGTGCACGGAGGATGTATCGGCCGTACCCCCTTTCTCTTTAACGTCGATGTGCCTCGAAGTGCATTCTGAATGCGCCGGTTTTCCGGCGCTTGGCGGCTTCGGGGTCGGGATGGGGTCGGATCCCTTTTCATGGAAAAGGGCTCTGACCCCGCACCCTCACGCCAGCTGGCGATCCACAGCCTCGATCATCGCCTTGCGGCTGAACAGGAAGTCCCAGTAGCTGCCGCCCAGCTGGCGCCACAGCACCGCCGAGCGTACCGCGGCCAGCAGCAGCGCGCGGATCTCGGCCACCACGCCGGCCTGGCCCAGGTAATGCGGGTTGCCCTGCACCATCACCCGCGGCTTCAGGTGGCTGATGGTGTCGGCGTACAGGCCGCCCAGGTTGGCCAGCACGTCCGGGTGGCCACTGTCGCCCAGTTCGGTGGCCTGGCGCTGGGCGCGCTCGATGCCGGAGGCGACCTTGTTCACGGTTGCGCCATCCTGAACGAAGCGGCGCTCCAGCTGCAGCACCGACAGCGCCAGCTTGGGCAGGATCGGGTCCTGGCCCTGGCTGCGGAAGTAGTTGTGCAGCAGGCGCAGACCGGCCTTCAGTGCATGGCGGTCACCGAACACCTCCTGCGGCGAGGACGCATCAACGCGGAACACGCTGTCCACGGCGGTGCGCACGGCGGCGGCGTCGGAATGGCCGGTATCGGCGATGCGGCGTACCTGCTGCAGGGCCTGGGCAATGCCGGCCAGGGCCAGGACGCGGTCGTCGACAGTGAAACTCATGCAGCGATTACCTCAAAAGGGGAAGGGGTGGTGCGCAGGCGCTGTTCCAGCGGCGCATCGGTGGCGGCGATCACCGCACCACCCAGGCACACATCACCGTCATACAGCACCAGCGATTGACCGGGGGTAACGGCGCGCTGCGGGCGCGCGAAGGTGACCAGTACGCTGCCATCGTCCAGCACGTCGACCGTACACGGCTCATCGGGCTGGCGGTAGCGGGTCTGGGCGGTGCATTCGAAGCGCCGCGCGGGTGGCGCGCCAGCGATCCAATGCGCGGTCTCCGAGCGCAGGCGATCGGACAGCATCCACTTGCTGTCGCGGTCCTGGTCCACGTACAGCACGTTGCTGGCCACATCCTTGCCAACCACGTACCACGGCGCGGCCGGGCGGCCACGCACGCCGCCGATGTTCAGGCCCTCGCGCTGGCCCAGGGTGAAATAGAACACGCCCGGGTGCTCGGCGATCACGCTCCCGTCGGCCGGGTCAAGGATCTGGCCGGTCCTGGCCGGCAGGTAGCGGCCGAGGAACTCACGGAAGTCGCGCTCGCCGATGAAGCAGATGCCGGTGGAGTCCTTCTTGGCGTGGGTCGGCAGGCCGACGTCGCGTGCGATCCGGCGCAGGTCGCTCTTTTCCAGGTCGCCGATCGGGAACAGGGTGGCCGCCAGTTGTTCCTGGCCCAGCTGGTGCAGGAAGTAGCTCTGGTCCTTGGAACGGTCGGCGCCGCGCAGCAGCTGCCATTGGTGGCCGCGCTGGGTCACCCGTGCATAGTGGCCGGTGGCGATGCGCTCGGCGCCCAGCTCGCGGGCGGCATCCAGGAAATGCTTGAACTTCACTTCGCGGTTGCACAGCACGTCCGGGTTCGGTGTGCGGCCGGCGGCGTACTCGGCCAGGAAGTGTTCGAACACGCCCTGCCAGTACTCGCTGGAAAAATCGCGGAAGTGGAACGGGATGCCGAGCAGGCCGCAGACGGCGACCGCATCGCGACGGTCATCCTCGGCGCGGCAGTCACCGCTGCCGTCGTCGGCCCAGTTCTGCATGAACAGGCCGGCCACGGCCTCGCCCTGCTGTACCAGGCGCCAGGCGGCGACCGAAGAATCGACGCCACCGGAAACGCCCACCATCACGCGCGGAGTGCTCATGCGACCTCCCGGACCAGCGAAAGCGGGTGGCGCTGGCCACCCAGGTAATCGGCCACCACCTGCCAGACCAGCGGGCTGCGCTGGCGTTCGCCGGCGGCCTGCAGCTCGGCCGGGGTCAGCCACAGTGCGCGGTCGATGCCGGTGTCCAGCGGCTGCGCCGGATCGTGCGAGACCGGGCGCGCCGCGTAGCAGAAGCGCAGGAAGACGGTGCCGTCGCCGGCAGTCCACTGGTAGCAGCCGATGAAATGGGTCAGCTGCACCGTCCAGCCGGTTTCCTCGCGGGTCTCGCGCAGGGCCGCCTCGGCCAGGCTTTCGCCCGGCTCGAGGTGGCCGGCCGGCTGGTTCAGCACCTGGCGGCCGTCAATGGTCTCTTCAACCAGTAGCACGCGGCCGCCGTCGACCACCACAGTGGCGACGGTGGCGTGCGGTGCCCAGCGCGGGTCCGGCGTGGCGTTCAACTCAGAACTCGTCCTTCTTGGTCAGTTCAAGCTCCATGGCGTCGGCGGTGCGGATGGCCGCATCGATGGCGTCGCTGAGCTGGTCGGCAGTGGCATCGGCGTCGATCTTGACCACGAACATGGCGGTGGTGTCCTGTTTCACCCAGCCGCCCATCTTGGCGTCCTGCGAATCTTCCAGCAGGCGGTTGGCCACGGCCACCGGGAACTGCTTGGTCTTGGCGCTGTAGGCCGGCGACCAGATCTCGCGGATGTTGTGGGTGCCGAAATCTTCCACCGCCGAACGCACGTAGACCATCTGGGTGCGGTCACCCTCGACGTCGAAGACCATGCGGTAGTCGCCATCCTCGTCGACTTCGTAGGTGTAGCCCAGCTTGTCCAGGTGGCGGGCCACGGACTTGTCGGCGCTGGTTGCGGCAGCGGCAGAGCCGGCACCGGCCAGGGCGATCAGCAGGGCGGGGAGAAGGGTCCTTTTCATGAAGATCCTGTGAAACAGTGTTGAGAGAGGGTGCAATTGTGACGGTGGGCGTGCGTGCCGTCCAATCTGCGGCAGGCCGACGCAGGCTTGCCCGAGCCTCTATAATGGACGGATGCCCCATGAGTCCTCCCCCGATTCCCAGCACGAGCACGGCGTTGCCGTGGAGCCCGCGCGCCCGGAAGTAGCGCCGCCGCCGTTCTACCAGGTGATGCTGCTCAACGACGACTACACCCCGATGGATTTCGTGGTGGACGTGCTGCAGCAGTTCTTCAGCATGGACCTGGACAAGGCCACGCAGGTGATGCTGCACGTCCACACCCGCGGCCGCGGCGTCTGCGGGGTGTTCACCCGCGAAGTGGCCGAGACCAAGGTCGCCCAGGTCAACGAGTACTCGCGCATGAACCAGCACCCGCTGCTGTGCACGATGGAAAAGGCCTGATCGGCCCCGGCCCGTAGAGCCGGGCCGATGCTCGGCTGCCTTTCGTCAAGGCGTACCGGCGCTTGGCGCATCGTGCCGACCAAGGTGGGCACCTGCCAAAGCTCGGGGGTCACCCCTCCGCCAGCGCCTCCAGCGCCATCCGCGCCACCGTCTCATCGATGTCGGCCGGATCGCCATCATCCCGGAACCACACTGCCGACAAGCCCATGCTGGCCGCGATCCAGCGCAGCAGGCGCGTGCGTTCCAGCCCGGCCAGCGCACTGACCTGTTGCAGCCGGGCGGCAAAGCGCTCGGGCCGGGTGGCAACGTGGATGTCCGGGCCGCAGAGATCCGGGTTGCTGAACATCGTCGTGTAATCGAACGCACGGTCGCCCAGCAGCCGCTTCGGGTCGATTGCCAGCCAGCCGCGCGCGCCGAAATCCAGCACGTTGTCGTGGTGCAGGTCGCCGTGCAGCGGCCGGATCTCGCGTTCGTCCTGCAGCACCCCCTCCGCCAGCGATCTGCACTGTTCCAGCAGTGGTGGCAGCGTGGCCCTTGGCTGCAGCAGGTCGGCGAACCATCTACGCAGGCAGACCAGTTCCGCTGGTGGCGCGCTCCGTGGCCGGTGCAGCCGCTGCAGGACCTGGCACAGGATCGTGGTGCAGGCGTCATCGTCGCCCTCGATCGAGCGTTGCCGCAGCGAATCGCCGGCGGCACGCTCGATCAGGATCGCCGGCCCCTCGTGGGCCAGCAGGCGGGCGGCGCCATCGCCGTCCCACCAGCGCAGCAGGCGATGGCTGTTCTGCTCCTCGGTTTCGCTGCTGATCTTCAGCATCGCCGGCATGCCGGTGGCGGTCAGCACCGGCCAGAGCCGGGCATGGGGCGTCTCGATGGCCGCGCCATCACGCCGCAATCGCCAGCGGCTCAGGTAGGGTTCGCTCATGCCGGGTGGGCTGTCCTGGAGTGAATGAAGATCAAGCGATCTGCACTGCTAACGCCATCTGAACGCAGCAATCCGCTAGGGTGATGGAAATCGCGTAGTCAGGCCGCATATTGTTCCCATCTGCCGCCGGAGTAATCCATGTTCAGCAAAGACCTCGAACACACCATCGGCCAGTGCTACAAGCGCGCCCGTGAGGCCCGGCATGAGTTCATGACGGTCGAACACCTGCTGCTGGCACTGCTCGACAACCCGTCCGCCCAGGCCGTACTGAAGGCCTGTGGTGCCGACGCCGAACGCCTGCGCCAGGAGCTGGAGCAGGCCATCGAGGCCTCCGTGTCCCGCCTGGCCGAAGATGACGGCCGCGATACCCAGCCGACCCTGGGCTTCCAGCGCGTGCTGCAGCGGGCCGTGTACCACGTGCAGTCCTCGGGCAAGAAGGAGGTCACCGGCGCCAACGTGCTGGTGGCCATCTTCGGCGAGAAGGACTCCCACGCCGTTTACTACCTCAACCAGCAGGATGTCACCCGGCTGGATGTGGTCAATTACCTGTCCCACGGCATCGCCAAGCTGGGCGAGGAAGGTGAGCAGCCGTCCTCTTCCTCCGAGGGCGAGAGCCGCATGGAAGGCGGGGAGGGCGAGCCGAAGGGCGATGCCCTGACCGAGTTCGCCAGCAACCTCAACGAACAGGCCCGGGCCGGTCGCATCGACCCGCTGGTCGGCCGTGCCGACGAGATTGAACGCACCATCCAGGTCCTGTGCCGCCGCCGCAAGAACAACCCGCTGTACGTGGGAGAGGCCGGCGTGGGCAAGACCGCGATTGCCGAAGGCCTGGCCCGCCGCATTGTCGAAGGCTCGGTGCCTGAGGTGCTGGCCGACGCGGTGATCTATTCGCTCGACCTGGGCGCGCTGGTGGCCGGCACCAAGTACCGCGGTGACTTCGAGAAGCGCCTGAAGAGCGTGCTGACCGCGCTGAAGAAGGTGCCCAACGCGGTGCTGTTCATCGATGAGATCCATACCATCATCGGTGCCGGTTCGGCGTCGGGCGGCACCATGGATGCCTCCAACCTGATCAAGCCGGCCCTGGCTTCCGGCGAGCTGCGCTGCATCGGTTCGACCACCTTCCAGGAGTACCGCGGCATCTTCGAGAAGGACCGGGCGCTGGCCCGTCGCTTCCAGAAGATCGACATCGTCGAGCCGACCGTTGGCGAGACCTACGAGATCCTGCAGGGCCTGAAGTCCAAGTACGAACTGCACCATGGCGTGACCTATTCCGACGAGGCGCTGCAGGCCGCAGTGGACCTGTCGGTCAAGCACATCGGCGACCGCCTGCTGCCGGACAAGGCCATCGACGTGATCGACGAGGCGGGTGCCCGTCAGCGCCTCCTGCCGGAAGGCCAGCGCAAGGAGCTGATCGACGTCGAGGAAGTGGAGGCGATCGTCGCCAAGATGGCGCGCATCCCGACCAAGCAGGTCAGCGCCACCGACAAGGATGTGCTGCAGCATCTGGAGCGCAACCTGAAAATGGTGATCTTTGGCCAGGACCCGGCCATCGAAACGTTGTCCTCGGCGATCAAGCTGGCCCGCTCGGGCCTGGGCAATCCGGAAAAGCCGATCGGCAACTTCCTGTTCGCCGGTCCGACCGGTGTCGGCAAGACCGAGGTGACCAAGCAGCTGGCGCTGCAGCTGGGCATCGAGCTGGTCCGCTTCGACATGTCCGAGTACATGGAGCCGCATTCGATCAGCCGCTTGATCGGTGCCCCTCCGGGCTACGTCGGCTTCGACCAGGGTGGCCTGCTGACCGAGAAGATCGTCAAGACGCCGCACTGCGTGCTGCTGCTGGACGAAATCGAGAAGGCGCACCCGGACATCTTCAACATCCTGTTGCAGGTGATGGACCGTGGCGTGCTGACCGATACCAACGGTCGTGAAGCCAACTTCAAGAACGTGGTGCTGGTGATGACCACCAATGCCGGCGCGGCACAGGCCTCGCGGCGCTCGATCGGCTTCACCAAGCAGGACCATGCCACCGACGCGATGGAGACCATCCGTCGTAGCTTCACCCCGGAATTCCGCAACCGCCTCGATGCAGTGGTGCAGTTCCAGGCGCTGGGCTTCGAGCACATCCTGCGCGTGGTCGACAAGTTCCTGATCGAGCTGGAGATGCTGCTGCAGGACAAGCACGTCAGCCTGTCGGCCACGCCGACCGCGCGCGACTGGCTGGCCCACCACGGCTTCGACCCGCTGATGGGTGCGCGCCCGATGGCTCGCGTGATCCAGGACAAGATCAAGCGTCCGCTGGCCGACGAGCTGCTGTTCGGCAAGCTGGTCAACGGCGGCAAGGTGAACATCGATGTCCGCGATGACGAGCTGGTGGTCGAGACCCAGGCCGAGCCGGAGCGCCTGCTTCCGGCGACTGTGGAGTGAGCTGACACCGGGCCTGGCCCGGTGGACCTGAAATGACAAGGGCGGCTTCGGCCGCCCTTGTTGTTCTGGGTCTGTCGCCTGCGGCCTTGCTGGCAGGGCATGGAGGCATCGATGCTGTTCCGTAAGCGCGATCGGGCATTGCTCCATGTGTATCGCGCAACGATACGGGATACAGTGATGATCATCGGCTTTCGCCACAGGGGTCTCGAGCGGCTCTACCGTTCCGGTAGCAGCAGTGGGATCCGGCATAGTCACACCAGCAGAGTGCTGATGATCCTGTCGATCCTGGATGTAGCGTCGGGTCCCAAGGATCTCGCCATGCCTGGATTGCGCCTGCACAAACTGCGGGGCGACCTGAAGGGGCATTGGTCTGTGTGGGTCAATGGGAACTGGCGGATCACCTTCCGTTTTACCGGTGGCGACGTGGAGCTGCTGGACTATCTGGACTATTACTGAGGCCGCGCATGATTCATCACCATCCACACCCGGGGCAGACGATCAAGGCAATGGTCTTCGATCCGATGGATCTCTCGGTGACCGAAGCGGCCGAGCGCTTGGCAATGTCGCGGGTGGCATTGTCGCGGGTGTTGAACGGCAAAGCAGGCATCAGTCCTGATCTGGCCATTCGTTTGGAAATGGCTGGAGTCAGTACGGCGGCTTTCTGGATGGGGCTGCAATCCAGCTACGATCTCTGGCTGGCGCGGCAGCACGAGCAGCCGCGGGTGCTTCCACTGATTGCGCCTGTGCGGTGACACCCCTCCTGACAAGGGCGGCTTCGGCCGCCCTTGTCATGTGCGCCGTCAACGGCTGCGCTGGCGGGCCTTCTTCTTGAAGGTGGCCTCGTCGATAGGTTCGATCTGCGCCACGGTGCAGCGACTGGAATCGGTGTGCAACTGGCTGCGGCCGGCGGCGCACAGCAGGCCCTGCTGCCCTTCCGTGGAGAAGCTCAGTTTCCGCGAGTAGCCCGCTGCCGAACAGTCCTCCTGGAAATGCACGACGTAGTGGTCCTGGCCATTGCGCAACAGGATGTTGCGCGAGGCGCCGGCGCGCACCAGTTGCTGGTCGCTGCCCAGCTGGACGCAGTCATTGGCGGCGGAAGGGGTGTCAGCGGCGCGCGCAGGCAGTGCGCTGGTGGACGCGACAACGGCGACGAGCAGAGCGGTCAGCGGGAGCATGTTCATGGCGGGGCAGGGGGTGGCGATCCGGACTGGATCGGATCCCACGATGCCGCCACGGACGCAGCTGCGAATCTGCCGCAAGCAGGGCTGACCGACGTCACGGTGAGTTCGGTCACGATGACCTCCGGCAGGGCCGGATTGCGGGCATGACAAAAGGCCAGCAACCAGGGCTGGCCTTGTCGAAGTGGCGCAGCGCGCCGACCGCTTACTTCATGCGGTAGGTGATACGACCCTTGGTCAGGTCGTACGGGGTCATTTCAACCTTGACCCGGTCACCGGTGAGGATGCGGATATAGTTCTTGCGCATGCGGCCGGAGATGTGGGCGATGATTTCGTGCCCATTTTCCAGACGAACGCGGAAAGTGGTGTTCGGCAGCGTCTCGCTGACGGTGCCCTCGAACTCGATGGAATCGTCTTTCGACATGTAGTCCTGTGCGGTTCAGAAAACGGCCACGCTGGGCCTAAGGCGCGGTATTTTACGCGTGACGGGCCCAGCTTGCAAAGTTTGTGTTAACCCCCGGCCAAACGCTGTGCCGGAAAGCGTCCGACGGCCTGTGTCCATGGGCCTTCACGGCCGTCACGGCGCACGGCCTGGCGCACGTGCTGCAGGAATTCCGCGCGCGGCAGGTGTTCGGCGCCCATCCGCAGCAGGTGCGGATTCTCCACCTGGGCATCGATCAGCTCCCAGCCCCAGCCGTGAAGCGTGGATGCCAGCGCCGCTAGCGCGATCTTGGAACCACCGCTGGCGCCACTGAACATGCTCTCGCCGAAGAACATCGACCCGATGGCCACCCCATAGATGCCGCCGACCAGCGACTGTCGGTCCCAGACCTCGAAGGAGTGGGCAAAGCCGAGGTCATGCAGCTGGCTGTAGGCCTCGACCATCGCCGGGCTGATCCAGGTGCCATCCTGGCCAGGCCGAGGTGCCGCCGCACAGGCGCGCATCACGCGGCTGAAGGCGGTGTCGGCGGTGACTTCCCACGTGCTGCCGCGCAACTGGCGGCGGAAGCGGCTGGACAGATGCACGCCCTGGGTGCGGAACACCACGCGCGGGTCCGGCGACCACCACAGGATCGGCTCACCCTCGCTGAACCAGGGGAAGATGCCGCCAGCGTAGGCGTTGAGCAGGCGTGCCGGATGCAGGTCGCCGCCCACTGCCAGCAAGCCGTCAGGCTGGCGCAGGGCCGTCTCGGCCGGGGGGAACGGCGCGTCCGGCGCTTCGGCCAGGCGCCAGGGCAGCTGGCGGGTCATGCGGGCATTGTATTCGCCGTGATGATCTGTGATGTCTGGCACCATCAGCATCCAACGGCAAGGAGCCCCGCATGAGCGACCCGATCAGCGCCATCCTCGAGATGCACGACACTCCGCGCACGCGCAACGACAGCCAGGGGGTGCTGCTGGCGCTGGCCAGCGAGGCGCCTTTGCAGCTCGGCGGGCTGATGCTGCAAGCGCTCGCCCGGCGCTCGCCCAGCTCGACGTTCCTCGATACTGCACTGGACCTGCTGCCGGACGAGTCAGTGGCGCCGGTCTGTGCCGAGGCTTGGCGGCGCTATCGGGATGGCGAGCGCGGAGAACTCTTGGCCAGTGTGATCGAGTTCGCCAGCTACCAGGCGCCGCAGGTGCTGCAGGACGACTGGGAGGCATTGCTGGCGCTGGCCGCTGAAGACGAGCTGCAGCTGGCCTCGCAGGTATGGCGGGACCTGCCAGCCGAGGTGGCCGCGCAGTGGGCGCAGGCCCTGGCCGAGGCCGGGGACGATCGTGAGATGGCCCGGGCCAGGGTACTGCTGCTCGCCACACAGCCGGACAGCTACCCTGCGGCCCGCGGATACCTCGCCGACTGGGGGCAGCTGGACCCCGAGGTCTGGGCGCATTGGGCCGGCGTGGCCAACGGTGCGCGGCCGCGCCGCCTGCATGACCAGAAGCCGCTGCACATCCGCTTCGGTCGGGCGCAGCATCGCGCACAGCAGGCCGACGAGCCGAGCTGGCGCAAGCGCATCTGGCGCCTGCACCCGACCTGGAATGGCGGACAGGTGCAGCACGCCGGCCACATGGGCGGACCGCTGGAAGCGCTGTGTGGCAGCTGCCATGCGCCGTTGCAGCGCCTGCTGCAGACCGACGCTGCCGCGTTGCAGCCGGGTGCAGCGGGCGAGATCACGCTGGGCCTGTGCCTGGACTGCTGCGGCTGGGAGGATCCGCCCGTGCGTTTCTATCGCCACGACGACGCCGGCCTGCCCAGCTGCCACCCCAGCCAATACCTGGAGGTGCCGGCCACGCCTACCGACAGCGGTGACCTGATGCAGGCCGAGGTCGGCCTGGCCGCCATGGACACCTCGCGCTGGCAGCAGCAGGACTGGGGGCAGTCCAATCATCGACAGAACCTGTCGCGTGTGGGTGGCGCGCCCAGCTGGGTGCAGAGTGCCTGGTACCCGGCGTGCATCGATTGCGGCGCGGAGATGCCCTTCGTGATGCAGCTGGATTCGACGCTGCCAACCACGGGTGAGGGCACGCTGCTGTGGGGCAGCGGCGGCATGCTCTACACGTTCTGGTGCGCGACCTGCCGGGTGAGCGGGCACTTCTGGCAGTGCACCTGAGCGCAGCGCACTCGACATCGCGCGGGTAGGTGCCAACCTTATGGCGTGGTCGGTGCCAATCTTGCCTCGGTCGGACGCCTTGGTGGGTGCCAACCTTGGTTGGCAC
>DQIG01000431.1:0-16115 GCA_003525885.1 Stenotrophomonas sp. | reverse complement strand
GGTGGGTGCCAACCTTGGTTGGAACGCTTTTCCGCTACGGCTTTGCGCGGAACGGCCCATGCCCCTGCAACGCCTGCTGGTAGCGACGCACATCCCGCCGCTCCTGCCGGCACCAGTCCCGTAGGGCTTCTGCAAAGTCCGCATCAGCCACCCAGTGCCGGCTGCGCACCAGCGTAGGCAGGAAGCCGCGTGCCAGCTTGTGCTCGCCCTGCGCGCCGGGCTCGAATCGGCTCAGTCCTTCGCGCAGGCAGTACTCGATACCCTGGTAATAGCAGGCTTCGAAATGCAGGCCGGGCAGGGTTGCGCCGCCCCAGTAGCGGCCGTACAGCGTGTCACCGCCGCGCAGGCAGAGGGCGCCGGCAACCGGCTGGCCGTCCTGCTCGGCCAGGAACAGCACCAGCCCGCGCCCCAATGCAATGGCCAGGTGGCGCAGGAAGGTCTCGGTCAGGGCCGGGGCGTTGCCGTATTCGAGGAAGGTCTGCAGGTAGAAGCGGTACATCGCCTGCAGGTCGGCGCGGCTGGCCTCGTCGCCATGCACCACGCGGAAGGTGATGCCCTGACGGGTGACCTTGGCCCGTTCCTGGCGGATGTTCTTGCGGTGCTTGTGGTTCATCGCGCCGAGGAACTGATCGAACGTCGCCCAGTCACCCGGGTTCTGCCACTGGAACTGCACGTCCTCGCGCAGCAGCCAGTCATCGCCGAACAGGGCCTCGTCGCCGGCGGTGTGGAAGTTGATATGGGCCGACGACACGCCCAGTGCCGGCAACGCATCGCGCAACGCCGACAGCAACGCGGCGCGCTCTGAATCGTGACGGGCCAGCAGGCGAGGGCCGGTGACTGGCGAGTACGGTACCGCGCCCAGCCATTTCGGGTAGTAGTCGCGGCCATGGCGGGCATAGGCGTTGGCCCAGGCGTGGTCGAACACGAACTCGCCGTGCGAGTTGGTCTTCAGGTAACCCGGAATGGCGCCCATCAGGCGGTCGCCTTCCCACAGCGTGAAGTGCCGGGGCTGCCAGCCCCAGTCCTCGCGCAGGCAGCCGTGCTCTTCCAGGCCTGAGAGGAAGGCATGGCTGACGAACGGATTCTGGCCGTCGTGCAGGGCATCCCAGTCGGTGGCGGGAATGGACTGCAGGGAGTCGAGGAAGCGGGCGGAGGGCATTGAAGGGAAGGATAGGGCAAGCGAGGTACGAATGGGGGTGGCGCAATCGGATTGATTGGTTTCAGGGCCTCTGTGAGGAAAGTTGCAACTCTCTGGTTTTGCGTGCCGGTTGGAGAGTCGCAGAGGTGGCGCCGGGCAGGGTAAGTGGGCGTCGCACGAGTGGCGCATCAAACCCAAAGGAGGAACCTGCCATGCAAGGAATGAAATTCGCAGCTGTGGTGATTGCGTGTGCCATGACCTGTGCGCCGGATGCATTGGGGCGCGGGGTCGAGGCTCCGATGATTGTGGAGGACTCGGGTATCTATGCCGAGGTGATTGCGATGCTTGAGCAGGAAGCCGCTGGGCAGTTGGCGCGTCACCTGCAGAAGTCTGGAAAGTTGCGCCACGTCAGCGTGAACATTCGTCTTGATATGAGCAGGCGATCAATGACGATCAACTTTGGTCCTGGATACCTTCCGGGGCCAGAGGGTAGTTATGACGAATTGTTTTTGCAGCCAATGGCATCCTCGTTGCGGTTTTTCGCCGAGAAGTCTGGGCTTGAGGTGAATGACATCCACTTCCTTTTCGAGGGGAAGGCCTTGGAGGACTATTACCCGGAGGACTTGGCTGTCCCGATGCGAAGTGGGCGGAAATCAGCGCCCAGTTCGGCCATGGTCTCGTCAAGTCATGGGTACATCAGCCTGCATCCCAGCAGAGAGTGGAAGTTCCAGCGACCAGCTCCGCTTGGGCTTCAGGAAGACACGCTCAGCCCGGTCTATGGCGATGAGCTGCAAGCGCTGATTGAACAGCGGAGCGGTCTGACCGTGCATCGGGCACGGAGTCGATCAACCGAGTTGCACCCTGAGTCGAACCTTCCTTGGGAGCACATGTCATCCCGCTACCATCTCAAGGCGCTGTTTCCAGAGCGTACTGACATATGGAATGAATTTCCCAACAGCACGGACTCCGCGCGCGAGAAGGACGAGGACATCCGGGCTCGCCCCAATTACGCGAATCATTTGGGCGTGGACGTACTGATTAGCCTGCATTCGAATGGTCATGACTCGGCCGCCATTCGCGGTACCGAGGTTTACTATCACCACACCAAGGCGCAGGACAAGCCATTGGCAGACAGTATTATTTGTTCAATGCGGGAGCTCATCCGGGCGCAGCCTGGATATGAGACATTCCCGGTTCGCGAGAGCTCAAGTCAAGGGAATCACGGCGAGAACCGCATCGGAAAGATGCCGTCGGTAATCATCGAAACCGCCTATCACTCCAATCCTGACGATGTGGCTGCCTTGCAGGACCCCGTCTTCCGCTCGGCGTCGATGAAAGGCGTGGAGAAGGGCTATCGCCTGTGGGCATCAGGAAAGACCTGCGAGCCCCTGGCATTGCATCCGGTGCCGGATACCGACGTGCCGATCCAAGCGGCCCGGAACATTGAACTGGGCTATGCCGGGAATCCCCAGTATCCGTTGTCTGTGGAGCTCTCGCTGACGTCCTGCTCGGAGGCGGGCGCATGCACGCCTTGGGCGACGACGTTCGATGACCCTGCCAAACCGCTGACCATCAATCTCGCCTGCAATGGCCCAGACCCGGGTGTCGCGCGCTGGAGTGCTGTACTGCGCGACGCGGATGGCGTTGCCACGGCACCGGTCGAGTTCTCGCAGGCGTGCGTACGGACGTGAGGGTAGGCTTCGGTCTGCCAGGCATGGCCTGGCACTACTGAAAGGACAAAGGCCGGCGCTCTCGCGCCGGCCTTTGGTCGGGGTCGAGCATGGCTCGACTCAGCCGGCCTTGCCCTGCGCATCCAGGTAGCGCTCGGCGTCCAGTGCGGCCATGCAGCCGAAGCCGGCCGAGGTGATCGCCTGGCGGTAGTGCTGGTCGGCCACGTCGCCTGCGGCGAACACGCCTTCCACCGACGTCTGGGTGGCATTGCCGCCCAGGCCCGAACGGATTTCCAGGTAGCCGTTGTTCATCGCCAGCTGGCCGTCGAACAGGGTGGTGTTCGGGTGGTGGCCGATGGCCACGAAGAAGCCGTGGGCGTCGATGTCGCGGGTGCTGCCGTCCAGGGTGGACTTCACGCGCACGCCGGTCACGCCGGCGTCATTGCCCAGCACTTCCTCCACCTGGTGGTGCCAGACGGTCTCGATCTTGCCTTCGGCCACCTTCTTGAACAGCTTGTCCTGCATGATCTTTTCCGCCTTCAGGGTGTCGCGGCGGTGGACCAGGTAGACCTTGCGGGCGATGTTGGACAGGTACAGGGCCTCTTCCACGGCGGTGTTGCCGCCACCGACCACGACCACGTCCTGGTCGCGGTAGAAGAAGCCGTCACAGGTGGCACAGGCGGACACGCCGCGGCCCTTGAACTCGTCTTCGGTCGGGATGCCCAGGTACTTGGCGGTGGCGCCGGTGGAGATGATCAGCGCGTCGCAGGTGTACTCGTGGCTGTCGCCGATCAGCTTGAACGGGCGCTGCGACAGGTCGGCCGTATGGATGTGGTCGAAGATGACCTCGGTCTCGAAGCGCTCGGCGTGGGCCTGCATGCGCGCCATCAGGTCCGGGCCCATCAGGCCATGGGCGTCACCCGGCCAGTTGTCCACCTCGGTGGTGGTCATCAGCTGGCCGCCCTGCTGCAGGCCGGTGATGACGACCGGCTTCAGATTGGCGCGGGCGGCGTAGACGGCGGCGGTCCAACCGGCCGGGCCGGAACCGAGGATGACGAGGCGCTGGTGGCGGGAGGGCAGGCTGGTGCTCATGTAGACTCGCGAAAAGGTAGATGGGACAAGGCGCTGGCGATGTTTGCGCAGCATCCGTGGCAGGTCATAGAGTGGCGGCTGGGGCAGGGCGATTCAAGCCGATGAACAGAACGCCGTCATCCAGGGGTGGTTCCGGCCCTCCGCAGACCCTGTCCGATGTCGCATAACTGAAAACTGACGCCGTCTCATTTATTATCAATCACTAACAGCGCATTCCAAAGGTATGGTCTAAGGTGGCGAAGCAGGTCCCCGAACGCTCCAAGTCCGACGACAGCAAGGCGTCACGTCGCACGGCCGCGGCGGCGACGACCGACAATCCACGCCGCCAGCGCCTCTGGCGCGATCTGGGTCTGATCGCCATCGCGCCGGCCCTGCTGTACCTGGCGGCCAGTCTTTTCACGTATTCAGCGACTGATCCGGGCTGGTCGCATACCGGCAGCGTGGTCGCGCCGGTGCACAACCTGGGTGGCCGCGCCGGCGCCTGGATCGCCGACGTGCTGCTGCAGCTGTTCGGCTACATCGCCTTCCTGCTGCCCGTGGTGCTGGGCGCGCTGGCGTGGATCGCCATGTTCGGCCTCAAGCGCGAGAGCAAGGGCGAGAACGACCTGGACCCGGCGCTGCGCCTGGTCGGCCTGGTCGGCTTCCTGATTGCCGGCACCGGCTTCCTGCATGTGCGCCTGTTCAGTGGTGATGTCTCCAGTGCCGGCGGCATCCTCGGCAAGCTGGTCGGCAATTCGCTCACGGTGGGCTTCGGCGCGCTGGGCGCGAACCTGTTCGTGCTGGTGCTGCTGCTGGCCTCGATCACCTTGGCCACCGGGCTGTCTTGGTTCACGGTGATGGAGAAGATCGGACGCGGCGTGATGTCGCTGGCGCCGTTGCTGGCGCGCAAGAAGGAAGAAGTCACCGAGTGGCAGCAGACCCGGGTGATGCGCGAGGAGCGCCAGGAAGTGCGCAAGGCCGATGCCGAGGTGCGCGCCAAGCGCGAGCCGGTGAAGATCGAGCCGCGCCCGGAGCCGGTGATCGAGAAGAGCGACCGGGCCAAGCGCGACACGCAGATTCCGATGTTCCGTGGCGTCAACGGCGACGGCTCGGACCTGCCGCCGCTGGCCCTGCTTGACGATCCGAAGCCGCAGCCGGTGGGCTACGACAAGGAAACCCTGGACGCGCTGTCGCGCCAGATCGAGTTCAAGCTGAAGGACTTCCGCATCGACGCCCAGGTGGTCGGTGCCAATCCCGGCCCGGTCATCACCCGCTTCGAGATCGAGCCTGCGCCGGGTATCAAGGTCAGCCAGATCAGTTCGCTGGACAAGGACATCGCGCGCGGCCTGTCGGTGAAGTCGGTGCGCGTGGTCGACGTGATTCCGGGCAAGTCGGTGATCGGCCTGGAAATCCCCAACGTCACCCGCGAGATGATCTATCTCTCCGAACTGCTGCGTTCGAAGGAATACGACAAGTCGGCCAGCGTGCTGACCCTGGCGCTGGGCAAGGACATCGCCGGGCGTTCGACCGTGGCCGATCTGGCGCGCATGCCGCACCTGCTGGTGGCCGGTACCACCGGTTCGGGCAAGTCGGTGGCGGTCAACGCGATGGTGCTGAGCCTGCTGTTCAAGGCCTCGCCGAAAGACCTGCGGATGCTGATGATCGACCCGAAGATGCTCGAACTGAGCGTCTACCAGGGCATTCCGCACCTGCTCGCGCCGGTGGTCACCGACATGAAGGAGGCCGCCAACGGCCTGCGCTGGTGCGTGGCCGAGATGGAGCGCCGCTACAAGCTGATGAGCGCGGTGGGCGTGCGCAACCTGGCCGGCTTCAACAAGAAGGTGAAGGAAGCGCAGGATGCCGGCCAGCCGCTGATGGACCCGCTGTTCAAGCCGAACCCGGAGCTGGGCGAGGCGCCGCGTCCGCTGGAGACGCTGCCGTTCATCGTCATCTTCATCGACGAATTCGCCGACATGATGATGATCGTCGGCAAGAAGGTGGAAGAGCTGATCGCGCGCCTGGCACAGAAGGCGCGTGCGGCAGGCATCCACCTGATCCTGGCCACGCAGCGCCCGTCGGTGGACGTGATCACCGGCCTGATCAAGGCCAACATCCCGACCCGCATCGCCTTCCAGGTCAGCTCCAAGATCGACTCGCGCACCATCCTCGACCAGTCCGGCGCGGAAACCCTGCTGGGCCACGGCGACATGCTGTACCTGCCGCCGGGCACCGCCATGCCCGAGCGCGTGCACGGCGCCTTCGTCTCCGACGAGGAAGTGCATCGCGTGGTCGAGCACCTCAAGGCGATGGGCCCGGCCGACTATGTCGACGGCGTGCTGGACGAAGTGCAGACGATGGGCGACGGCGTGGTCGTCGGCGCCACCGGCCTGCCCGAGAACAGCTCTGCCGGCGATGAGTCCGACCCGTTGTATGACGAAGCGCTGCGGGTGGTCACCGAGACCCGCCGTGCCTCGATTTCCGGCGTGCAGCGCCGGCTGAAGATCGGCTACAACCGCGCGGCGCGACTGATCGAGGCCATGGAAGCGGCCGGCGTGGTCAGTTCGCCCGAGCACAACGGTGACCGCACGGTGCTGGCACCGCCGCCGCCGAAGTAAGACCCGACGTATCCCCCACGACGTCCAAGGAACCGACGCATGCTTCACCCCGTACCAAGCGCGCTGGCACTGGCGCTGGCAGCCTTCCTGGCTGCCGGCCCGGCACTGGCAGAAACCGCCACCTCCGCGCCCGCCACGGCGCCGCCTTCCACCAGCGGCGATACCGAAGCCAGCAATAATTTCAGCATTGTCCGTTACCGCGCCGACTATCAGGTGCGGCCGGATGCGGGCAATGTGCAGACCGAAACCTACGAAGTCCTGCTCAAGACCAAGGCCTCTGTCGAGCAGTTCAGCCAGGTGCGGCTGAGCTACAGCGAGAAGATGGAGACGCTGGAAGTGCTCGGCGCCTACACCATCACCGCCGATGGCCAGCGCCGCGACGTGCCGGCCGATCGCATCTACACCCAGGAGAGCTACTCCAGCGCTTCGGCGGCGATGTATGCCGACCGCAAGGTGCGGGTGATCGTGTTCCCGAACCTGGCTCCGGGCACCCGCCTGTACTACCAGGTGCGTCGCACCCAGGCCACGCCGTACTTCCCGGGCTACTTCGGCCTGTGGGAAACCTTCAATGTCTTCACCGAGTACGAGGACGCCGAGGTCACCCTGAGTGCGCCGGCCAACCTGCCGATGTTCGTCGACAGCCGCGGCGTGCAGGGCAGCGATCGCCCGACGGTGAAGAACGGGCAGGCACAGTGGCGCTGGCGCTACCAGCGGCGCGAAGCCATGCCAGCACAGAACTGGTCGGCGGCGGGCTGGGAGTTTGGCCCGAACATCATGGCCAGCACCTATCGTGACTGGTCGCAGATGGGGCGCGCCTACCAGCTGAAGGCCGGCCCGGCCGCGCAGGTCACGCCGGAACTGCAGGCACTGGCCGACCAGGTCACCGCTGGCATCAGCGACCGCCGCGAGCAGGCCGATGCGCTGTACCGCTGGGTGGCGCAGAACATCCGCTATGTGGCGGTGTACCTGGGCAATGGTGGCCTGGAGCCAAACAGCGCGCAGAGCATCCTCGACAACCACTATGGCGACTGCAAGGACCATGTGACGATCCTCGAGGCGCTGCTGGCGGCCAAGGGCATTGCCAGTTCGCCGGTGCTGATCGGTGCCGGCGGTGGCCCCACGCTGCCGAAGATTCCGGTGCTCGGCCGCTTCAACCACGCCATCACCTACATCCCCGAATTCGATCTGTACCTGGATTCGACCACCGCGTGGGCGCGCTTCGGGCAGTTGCCGGAAGGTGACCTGGGTGCCCCGGTGATGCGTACCCGCGACGCCACGCTGGCGCGCACCCCGGCCAATACGCCGGAGCGCAATGCCACCTCGATGGAAGTGCGTTTCACCTTCGACGCCAACGGCAACCTGCGCGGCGAGACGATTCCGAAGCTGGGCGAGAACGCCGAGATCGGCATGCGCGCCCAGTTCTCCCAGCTCAACGCGCAGAATCGTGCGCGCGCCGAGGAGCAGATCATGGCCGCGTCCGGTTTCGACGGGCGAGGGCAGCTGCAGATCCAGGGCGTGCCGGTCGACCTGACCCGGCCGTTCGGCTATCGCATGGCGTTCCAGGCCGAGGACTACGCCGACTTCAGCGTGGCCGGCGGCATGGCCGTGCCGGATCCGCCGGGTGGCGAGTCGGTGCGTGGGCTGTACGCCACCGCCTCGGCGCCGGCCAACGAGACGCCGTTCTACTGCAATGCCAGCCTGCGCGAAGAAACCTACCGCCTGCAGTTCCCGGCCAATGCGCCGATCATCGCCATTCCGGCCAGCCAGCGTTTCACCAACGCCGCCGGCGAGTACCGGGTGGACTGGAGTCGCGAGGGCCAGGACGTGATCGTGCACCACCGCCTGCAGCAGAACGCGGTGCGTGGGCCAGAGGCGTTGTGCCAGCCGCAGGACTATCCGGCGTTCCGCGCGCTGTATCGCGAAGTGCGGCGCGGCTTCCGTGGCCAGGTGCTGTACGGCAAGCTGCCGGGATCCGGCGGCTGAATCGCCGATGGACGTTCAGGGCGGCATAATGTCGCCCTGATCGCCCATTCATCTTTCCCCGGGCACACTGGCAACCACCTTTCCTGGCGCCCGCGCCCACAGGATTTCCGCATGAACTTCCGCTTCCGCCGTTTCCTTGCCACCACCACCCTGGCCGTGGCCTGCGCCGCCGCCGGCAGTGCCTGGGCTGGCGCCCGCGATGACCTGAAGACCTTCACCAGCGGCCTGAAGGGCCTGGATGGCCAGTTCAGCCAGCAGGTGTTCGACAGCCGTGGCAAGGTGAAGGAATCGACCAGTGGCCGCGTGGCCCTGTCGGCGCCGCGCCTGTTCCGTTGGGAATACGTGCGCCCGCACGAACAGCTGATCGTGGCGGATGGCAAGAAGGTCTGGATGTACGAGCCGGACCTGGAACAGGCCACCGTGCGCGAGCAGGGCAAGGAAGAGCAGAACAGCCCGCTGACCGCGCTGATCAATCCGGCGCTGCTGGAGCAGCAGTACGACGTCAGCGAAGAGGCCGCGCAGCGCGATGGCCTGCAGTGGCTGTCGCTGTCGCCGAAGCGCGAGACCGAAGCCAGCTTCCAGTATGCCTCGCTGGGCTTCAACGCCCAGGGCCTGGCCAAGATGGAAATCACCGACGCCGTCGGCCAGCGTACCGTGATCAGCTTCAGCGGCTGGAAGCGCAACCCGGGCTTCGCCGCCGGTACCTTCAGCTTCACCCCGCCGAAGGGCACCGACGTCATCGGTAACTGATCTCTGGGCGGAAACGCCTTGGTGGGTGTCAACCTTGGTTGACACGCTTTTGATCTGCCGGCCAGCGGCCGGCACTACCGATCCCAGTGGCCTGATCCAGCGGGCATGGCCCGGCGCTCTCTGCTCTGGTGGGTGTCAACCTTGGTTGACACGCCCTTGATCTGCCGGCCAGCCGCCGGCATTACCCGATCATGGCCTGGCGCTGGTAGGTGCCAACCTTGGTTGGCACACTCTCGCGGTACAATGAGCGGGTGCCAAGACATCGCTCCACTTCATTCCCTGGCCCCGATCTGCTGAGCGTTGATCGGGAACACTTGCGCCCGCTGGCCGAGCGCATGCGCCCGCGAACCCTCGACGAAATGGTCGGGCAGAAGCGCCTGTTGGCGCCGGACAGCGCGCTGCGCCGCGCGGTCGAATCCGGTCGCGTGCATTCGATGATCCTGTGGGGGCCACCGGGCTGCGGCAAGACCACGCTGGCGCTGCTGCTGGCCGAGTACTCCGACGCCGAATTCCGTGCCATCTCGGCCGTGCTGTCCGGTCTGCCGGAAGTGCGCCAGGTGCTGGCCGAGGCCGCGCAGCGCTTTGCCGAAGGCCGGCGCACCGTGCTGTTCGTGGATGAGGTGCACCGCTTCAACAAGGCGCAGCAGGACGCGTTCCTGCCACACATCGAGCGCGGCACCATCCTGTTCGTCGGTGCCACCACCGAGAATCCGTCGTTCGAACTGAACTCGGCGCTGCTGTCGCGTTGCCGCGTGCATGTGCTGGAAGGCGTTTCGCCGACCGACATCGTCGAGGCGCTGGAACGTGCGCTGGGTGATCGCGAGCGCGGCCTGGGCGAGGAAGGCATCGAGGTCGCTCCCGAACTGCTGCTGGAAATCGCCACCGCCGCCGATGGCGACGTGCGCCGTGCGCTGACCCTGCTGGAGATCGCCGCCGAACTGGCGGGCGGGGAGGGTGGTCGCATCACCCCGCAGACCCTGACCCAGGTGCTGGCCGACCGCACTCGCCGCTTCGACAAGGGCGGCGAGCAGTTCTACGACCAGATCTCGGCGCTGCACAAGTCGGTACGCAGCTCCAACCCGGATGCCGCGCTCTACTGGCTGACCCGCATGCTCGATGGCGGCTGCGATCCGTCCTACCTGGCGCGTCGGCTGACCCGCATGGCCATCGAGGACATCGGTCTGGCGGATCCTCGCGCGCAGAGCATGGCGCTGGAAGCCTGGGACATCTACGAGCGGCTGGGCAGCCCGGAGGGCGAGCTCGCCTTCGCCCAGCTGGTGCTCTATCTGGCCAGCACCGCCAAGTCGAATGCGGGCTACGCCGCGTTCAACCAGGCCAAGGCCGACGTGCGCGAGAGCGGCACCGAAGAAGTGCCGCTGCACCTGCGCAATGCGCCGACCAAGCTGATGAAGGAGCTGGGCTACGGCGCCGAGTACCAGTACGACCACGACGCCGAAGGCGGCATCGCGCTGGACCAGACCGGTTTCCCTGATGCGATGGGCGAACGGGTGTACTACAACCCGGTGCCGCGCGGCCTGGAGATCAAGCTGAAGGAGAAGCTGGACCGGCTGCGCGCGGAGCGTGAGGCGGCGCGGGCCGCGAAGGGCCGCTGACCCCACTTGTGTAGAGTCGAGCCATGCTCGACTTCGCTCTTGCACGGCTACAGGCGCCCTCTGGAGCAGCAGTCGAGCTTGGGGCGACGCGACATTGTCCTTCGCGCTGGCATTTGGCACACTGCGCGGCTACTTTTTCAAGGATGGATGCCGTGCAGGAAATGATTCTGCCGTTGAAGCGTTACGCCCAGTTCGATGGTCGTGCCAACCGCCGCGAGTACTGGATGTTCCAGCTGTTCATGCTGATCGTCTCAGCCGTCCTGATGGTGCCGCTCGTCGCCGGGTTGGTGATGCAGTCCGACGTCCTGGGCATCGCGTCGATCATCCTGTTCGTCGTGTTCTGGCTGGCCACGTTCGTGCCGGTCATCGCCGTCACCGTGCGCCGCCTGCACGACTGCAACCAGTCGGGCTGGATGTACCTGCTGGCCTTCGTTCCGTTCGGTGGCCTGGTGATCTTCGTGTTCGCGCTGCTGCCGGGTACGCCGCAGGAGAACGTCTACGGTCCAGTGCCTGCAGGTCCGTGAGATTGCGTGAGTCGAGCATGGCTCGACGCTATAGAGGCAAAGAAAAGAAGCCGGCGTTTTGCCGGCTTCGTCTTTACTTGATGCTGCAATCGCCGAAGGACAGGTAATCCGTGCCGGAGCTGAACTGCAGCGTGCAACTGGCGGTGAACGTTGCGCCTTCTTCCAGGGCACCCAGCCTGGCGGCCTGCTGGTCATCGGAGCTGGTCAGTCGGGCCAGGACATTGCCCTGGTCGTCGCCGGCCTCGATCAGCGGTTCGCCCGCCAGGTTGCTGGAAACGCCCAGCGCCACGGCGGTGAACGTCACCGTCTGGTTGAGTTGGTCCATGCTCAACGTCGAATTGCCGGCCTCTTCAAAGGCCTGGTAGAGCGACGGCAGATCCTGCGCGGCGTGGGCGGCCAGCGGGGCGAGCAGGCCGAGGGACAGGGCGATCAGTGCGGTGTGCTTCAAGGGTTCTCACAATCATGGGATCCAATCCCATGGCGGTTGTGTGCAGATGAGCGCGACCCGGATGGCGGCAAGTGCCCGCCATCCATGGCTGCGTTGGAAGCGGGGCGATCCAATGCCCCGGTGGGCGGCAAAATAGGGGAACTGCTGCCCCTCGTGCAACCCGGGCATGCGCGCGCGTGATACACAGCGTGACGTTTGATCGATGTGATAATCATTCGCGTTTAAGGTAGACTGCGGTCCCTTGTGAACCGGCGGCCCCGAGCCGCTTCTGCCGCCGCTGATGAAGCATTTCGTCCCGCCTTCGCGCCGTGGTCCGCTGGCCCGCGGCCTGGCCGCCTTGATGATGGGTCTGCTCCTGGCCACCCCGTACGCCCATGCACAGCAGCGCAACCCGCTGCAGAAGATCGGCCATACCGTGCTCGAAGAGCCGGCGGCCAGCTATCGTTTCGAGCATTTCGTGGTGGACAGCCCGGACCAGCAGCGCCGTTGGCGGGTGAACCTGGCGATCCCGGCCAAGGCCGGCAAGACGCCATCCCCGGTGCTGTACGCGCTGGACGGCAACGCCGTCGCCATGGTGCTGGATCAGCCGCTGCTGGCCGAGTTGGCCGCGCGCAAGGCGCCGCCGGTGCTGGTGCTGATCGGCTACGACAACGACCTGCGCATCGATTCCAAGGCGCGCACCCGCGATTACACCGCGTGGATCGACCGCGCCGATGACGAGAGCGGTACGACCCAGGCGGTCGGCGGTGGCGCCGCAGCCTTCCTGGATGTAATCGAACGCCGCATCAAGCCCGAAGTCGAGCGTCGCGCACGCATTGATACGCAGCAGCAAGCGCTGTGGGGTCATTCGTTGGGCGGGCTGTTCGTGCTCAATGTGCTGTACACCCGTCCCGCCGCCTTCCAGTCCTATCTGGCCGCCAGCCCGTCGCTGTGGTGGAGCCGGGGCGCGGCGCTGGGTGATCCGGAACAGCAGTTCGTGCAGAACGTGCACGGCCAGCCGGCAAAGCTCTGGCTGATGCTGGGCGGTGCCGAGCGTGTCGGTGATCGTGGCAAGCGCGACATGAACAACCCGCGCGTGGTCGCGCACCTGCGCCGCATCGGCGGCGCCACCCCGGATGCGGCGATGCAGTTGTCCGAGCGGCTGGGCAAGGTGCCGGGCCTGAGCGTGCAGTACCGCGAGTTCGACGGCCTCGGTCACGGCCCGATGCTGCCGGCGTCGTTCCACGCTGCGCTGCATGAGCTGTACGGCGTGACCGACCGCAGCGCCGGCGATGGCGCGCCCAATGGCGGTGACAACGCCGCCGAGTGAATCCCTTCGCACGCGATGTCGTGCGACCCCACTACCCAGGCAAGGCTGCCGACGTGCAGCGGCCCAGGCAGCCGATGAATCCCGCGCCACGTGGCGCGGCCTACGTGTGCAAGGAGCCTGCCATGTCGTTCCGTCCGTCTCTCCGTCTTACCTCTCTCGCTACCGGCCTGCTGCTGGCGGTGACCGCCACCGCGCAGCCGGTGTTCGACCAGCCGGCCAACGCCACCTTCAAGGGTGAGGTTGTCTCACGCGGTGAAAATGTGGTTCCCGGCAGCACCGCCGACGTGGTCGGCCGCGGCTTCGTGCCGGGCCAGAAGGTCAGCCTGCTGCGTGGCGACAGCGTGCTCAACGCACAGCCGGTGGTGGTTGATGCCGATGGCAACTTCAAGACCCAGCTGAGCATTCCGACCGACGCCGTGCCGGGCACCCACCCGGTGGTGGTGCGCGCCAGCCAGCCGGCTGCGGCCACGGTGCTGAAGCTGCGTGTGTCGCCGCAGCTGCCGCTGTCCGGCCAGGCGCAGTTCGCCACCCAGTCCAACAAGCTGGTGCCCGGCCTGTACCAGTCCGCCTACAGCGCCGCCAGCAATGCGGTGTTCGTGACCTCGGCGGTCGGCCGTCCGCCGGTGACCCAGTCGCAGCTGCTGAAGCTGGTCCCGAAGTCGCTGAAGGTGACCAAGGCGATCACCCCGGCGCAGGTGCCGGGCAGCACCAATGGCGCGGTCTACGCGGTCTACGGTGTGGGCGTGGATGACACCAACGGCAATGTCTGGGTGACCAATACCCGCCAGAATTCGATTGCGGTCTATCGCCAGAAGGACCTGTCGCTGGTCCACCAGTTCCCGGTCGATGCCGTGCCGCATGCGCGCGACGTGGTGGTCGACGGCACCCACGGCAAGGTGTTCGCCTCGGCCACGGGTGAAGATCACCTGTCGGTGTTCGACGCGAAGACGTTCAAGGAGCTGCCGCAGGTGACGCTGGAATCCGGCGTGGATGACGGCAAGTTCACCCCGATGAGCCTGGTGCTGGACGAGAAGGGCGGCAGGCTGTTCACCGTCAGCATCGGCACGCCGGAAGCGGCGGTGATCGATGTGACCAGCGGCAAGGTCGAGAAGGTCATCGACCTGGGCAATTCGATCAGTGCCTCGGGCGTGGCCTTCGACGCGGCGCGCAACCGCCTGTACGTCGCCTCGCAGGGCACCGACAACCTGCTGATCGTCGACGTGGCTGCCGGCAAGGTGCTGCATGACGTGCCGGTCGGTGCCGGTGCGCTGAACGTCGCCTTCGATGATGCGTCCGGCCTGGCCTACGTCAGCAACCGTGGCGCTGGCACGATCACCGTGGTGAATGGTGACGGCAAGGTAGTCGCCAACCTCGATGGCGGCACGCTGCCGAACCATGTCCGCGCCGACGGCAAGGGCAACGTGTTCGCGGTGAACAAGTCGCGTGGTGCCGAAGACCCGAAGGGTGACCGCATCACCCGCATCACCCCGAAGCAGTAAGTCACACGGCTGGGCGGCGTGCGCGTCGCCCCGCCAGCAAGGAGAACATTCATGAGCATCGCGTCCCGTCTGCGCCTGTGTGCGCTTCCGTTGGCTGTTTCGCTGGCGCTGTCTGCCTGCAGCGGCTCGTCGACGCCGCCTGATGGCCAGAAGGCCGCCGAGCCGCCCGCCGCAACGGCCGCTGCCGAAACCGCGTTGCCGGCAGGCTGGCAGCGTGTGGCCGGTGCCGAGATGCCGGCGGTGCATGACCAGAAGGCCATGCTGCCGGCCAAAGTGCATTCCGATGATGGCGCTGACATTGAAGTGGCTGACACCAGCCGCATCGTCGCCGGTGGCGACGACGTCATCGCGGTGATCGAGGCGCTGGGTCTGGGCAAGCAGGTATTTGCCGCGCCGACCAACACCACCACCCAGGCCGGCCTGGCCGCACCGCACCAGTTCCTGTTCAACCGAACCACTGGCGTGGAGGGCGTGCTGAGCCTGCAGGGCTCACTGTTCCTCGGCAACAGCCTGCGCCGCCACACCGAGCTGGCCAGGAAGCTGCGCGAAGTGGGCGAGCCGGCCGTGGTCATCGATGACCTGCAGCCGGCACCGGACAAAGTGCGCAAGGTCGCCGCCGCACTAGGGCTGGCCGAGGCAGGGCAGACACTTGCCACGCAGGTGCAGCGCCAGCTCGACGAGGCTGCAGCGATTGGCAAGGGCCTGGGCCATGCGCCACGAGTGATCCACGTATCGGCCACCGGTGCCGGTGGCTCGCCGACTGTTGCCGGTGCCGACAGCGCCTCGGCGCAGCTGATCGCACTGGCCGGTGGCGTCAACATCGGCACCGAGGCCGGGGTGAAGAACTACTCGCAGCTGAGCAACGAAGGCGTGGTTGCCGCGGCTCCGGAGGTGATCCTGGTGACCGAGCATGACCTGCAGCTGTTCGGTGGTGCTGATGGCCTGTGGAAGGCGTACCCGACGTTGAAGCAGACTCCGGCTGGGCAGGCCAACCGGGTCTGGGTGATGCCGGATGTGCAGCTGAAGTACACCAGTGTCGGTTCCGGTGCTGGCGCGCTGGCGCTGGCCAAGGCCCTGGCGGCGTTGCCGAAGGCATGAGTCCGGCGGATCGGCGCCGCCGTCGCGGGCGGACGATGTTGATGGTCGCTTTGCTGGCACTGCTGGGGGCAGTGCTGGCGTCGTTTGCCGTGGGTCCGCTGCGGTTGCCGCCGCTGGAGGTGATGCAGGCGTTGGCGGTGAAGCTGGGCCTGCTCGATCCACAGGCGGTCAGCAGTCGCGATCTGGCCGTGGTCTGGCAGTTGCGCATTCCGCGTGCCCTGTTGGGCGCGATGGTCGGTGCGTCGCTGGCGATGGCGGGTGCCAGCCTGCAGGGGCTGTTCGGCAATCGGCTGGCCGACCCTGGCATCGTTGGCGTCAGCCAGGGCGCCGCACTGGGGGCGGTGGCCGCCATCGTGCTGGGCGCCGCCGGTGCGGCCGGCTGGCTGGTGCCGGTGGC
>DQIG01000429.1:19551-29495 GCA_003525885.1 Stenotrophomonas sp. | reverse complement strand
CGCATCATGAGCGAGGAAGGCCTGTCGCCGCGCGACGCCACGCGCAAGGCCATGGAGCAGATCACCGGCGCCATCATCGGCATCACGCTGGTGCTGATCGCCGTGTTCATCCCGATGGCTTTCTTTGGCGGTGCGGTCGGTGCGATCTACCGCCAGTTCTCGCTGGCGATGGTGTCGGCCATGCTGTTCTCCGCGCTGATGGCGCTGACCCTGACGCCGGCCCTGTGCGCCACCATGCTCAAGCCGGTGGAAGCAGGCCATCACAACGAGAAGAAAGGCTTCTTCGGCTGGTTCAACCGCAAGTTCGACGCCACCACGCACGGCTACCAGAACTGGGTCTCGCGCATGCTGCACAAGGGCGGCCGCATGATGCTGGCCTTCCTGGTGCTGGTGATCCTGCTGGGCTGGCTGTACCTGCGCCTGCCGTCCTCGTTCCTGCCCGAGGAAGACCAGGGCTACGTGGTCAGCAACATCGAACTGCCCACCGGCTCCAGCGCCAATCGCGCGGTGGAAGTGCTGCAGCAGGTCGAGAAGTACTTCATGGCGGAACCGCAAGTCGAGAACATCATCGCGGTGCAGGGCTTCAGCTTCAACGGCAACGGCCTGAATGCAGCCATCGCCTTCACCACCCTGAAGGACTTCGACCAGCGCAAGGGCAGGCCCAATTCGGCGCAGGCGGTTTCGTTCCGTGCCTTGAACAAGCTGCTCATGGGCATCCATGACGCCATGGTCTTCACCGTGGTGCCGCCGGCGATTTCGTCCCTGGGTAACGCGACCGGTTTCGACTTCCGCCTGCAGGACCGCGCCAATGCGGGCACGGAAGCGCTGGGCCAGGCCGTCGAGGCCGCGCTCAAGGAATACGACAGCGTGCTCAAGCGCCAGTCGGCCGCGCTGGCCAACATGGCCATCCAGGACTACCTGAACCTGAACGACACCGCCAGCGACGTCAACACCAAGTTCCGCGTGGCCGTCGACAATTACCTGAGTTTCATCGACACGCGCACCGACGAACTCGCGGCGCAGGCCGAGGTCGACCACAACATCTCGCGCAGCGTCACCATCGCCTTGCTGGCGATCGCGCTGGTGCTGTTCATGCTGTGCGCCGGCCCCACCCAGTACCTGCTCAGCACGTTGATGCAGAACCTGGGCGACTACCTGGGCAGCGTGGTCGGCAAGAGTTTCGATGTGTACGCCTATGGCGGCCGGCCGGAATGGCTGGGTGGCTGGACGGTGTTCTACTGGGCCTGGTGGATCGGCTGGGCGCCGTTCGTCGGCCTGTTCATCGCGCGCATCTCGCGTGGCCGCACCATCCGCGAATTCGTGTTCGGCGTGCTGCTGATCCCGCTGGGCTTCACCCTGGCCTGGCTGTCGATCTTCGGCAACAGCGCGCTGGACCAGGTGCTGCACCACGGCCAGCAGCAGTTGGCGCAGCTGGCCGTGGATGATCCACCGACGGTGCTGTATGCATTGCTGGATGGCTACCCGTGGAGCCGCACGGTGATCGCGGTGACGGTGCTGGTCAGCTTCATCTTCTTCGTGACCTCGGCCGACTCGGGGGCGGTGGTGTTGTCCACGTTGTCTTCGCATGGCGGTGCGCCGGAGGATGATGGTCCGCGTTGGCTGCGCGTGTTCTGGGGCACGGTGATCGCGGTGCTGACCGCCGGGCTGCTGCTGGCCGGCAGCATCGATGCACTGAAATCAGCGGTTGTGCTGGCGTCGTTGCCGTTCTCCGCGGTGCTGCTGCTGATGATGTGGGGCCTGACCCGCGCCTTCAGTGACGAATCGCACCGCAAGCGCGCGCTGCAGTACCGGCCCTCACCGCTGATCGGCGACGATCGCCATCATCAGGGCTGGCGCCAGCGCCTGAGCCAGGCGATGCACTTCCCGGTGCGCGACCAGGTCTACCGCTTCATGGATGACACGGTGAAGCCGGCGATGGAGGCGGTGGCCGAGCAGCTGCGCGGGCAGGGCTGGGATGTGGCCACGCGTTTCGAAGCGGGCGACATGGAGCTGACGGTGAACCACGGCGAGCAGCAGGACTTCCTGTACCGCGTGATCCTCAGCGGCTACCTGACCCCGTCGTTCGCCGCGCAGCAGTTGCGCAACCAGCGTTACTACCGTGCTGAAGTGCATCTGTTCGAGGGCAGCCAGGACTACGACCTGGTGGGCTACAGTCGCAAGCAGATCATCAACGACATCATCAGCCAGTACGAACGGCACCTGCAGTTCCTGCACCTGAGCCGTTGATGCAGGTTGGTGGTAGTGCCGGCCGCTGGCCGGCAACGCGAACGGGGCGGCGCATCATCGCCGCCCCGTTGCCACATCAGAACCGGTAGCGCGCGCCCAGCGAGACGAACTGCCCGCGCAGGTTGTACTGGCTGATGTCGAAACCGTTGGAGCCACCGGCCGGATCGAACGGCGGATCCTTGTCGGTCAGGTTCAGCACCGACAGCGACAGCGTGGTGTTGGCAATACCTTCGTACGCCACGTACAGGTCCAGCTGCTGATACGGCTTGACGCGGTCGCGCAGGCCCGGGTTGCTGGTAGCGGTCGCCACGCGCTGGTCGTAGCCGCTCACGTACTGCAGGCTCAGCGTGCTGCTCCAGTCACCGACCGCCCAGTTCAGCGAGGTGGTGCCGCGGGTGCGCGGCAGTGCGCCGTGGCGGTTGTTGCCGGCCCCGTCATAGGGAGCCTGGCCGGCCACCAGCGGCTGCTTGAAGCTGAGCAGGTGGGTCCAGCTGCCGGCCACGGTGAAGTTGCCCCAGCCGTCGGTGCGGAAGGTGCGGCTGGCGTCCAGGTCCAGGCCGGAGGTGGTCAACTCGCCCTGGTTGGCGTACTGGTTGGTGATGAACTGGATGCGCCCCTGTGCATCACGCTGCACGCGCCCGGGGAACAGGGTCGGGTTGTCGACGATGAACTGCGCGCTGTCCGGCTTGACCAGGTTGTCCTGCTCGATGCGGTACCAGTCCAGGCCGATGCTGGTATCGCCATCCGGCGACCACACCGCCCCCACATTGAAGTTGCGCGAGCGCTCTGCCTTCAGGTCCGGGTTGCCGGTGCGGATGTTGGTGACGCCACGGCTGCCGCCGGGCTGCAGCGGATCCAGCGGATCGATCACCGAGCCATAGCTGACGGTCTGGCCGGGCGCGATCTCCGGCAACGAAGGTGCGCGGAACCCGCGCGAGAACGAACCACGCAGCAGCAGGCTGTCCAACGGCTGCCAGCGCAGCGCCACCTTCGGCGAGAACGCCTTGCCGAAGTCATCGTAGTGATCGCCGCGGCCGGCCACCTGCAGTTCCAGCGTGCGGTGCAGCGGCACGCTCAGCTCGGCGTAGGCAGCGCTGACCTGGCGCTCGCCGTTGACCACGTTGATCGCCGGACGCAGTTCGGTGCCCGACAGCACCTGCGCACTGGTGCGCGCATCCAGCGATTCCTTGCGGAACTCCGCGCCCCAGGCGAAGCCGACCGCACCGGCCGGCAACTCCCACAGCGAGGTCGAGGCCTTCACGTTCAGCGAGTGAAGCCTGTACCAGCCCGGACGCTTGGTCTGCAGGCGCAGTGCATCCAGTGCGCCCGGCGTGCTGGACGGATTGAGAAAGTTGTAGCTGCCATCGCGCAGGATCTGCTCGAACGCATAGCGGTTGACGAAGTTGTCGACGTACTCGCGCTGCGCGCTCTGCGAGGTCAGCGCCGCCACTTCCCAGTCCCAGCGCTCGCCACTGCCGCGCACGCCGGCCAGTGCACGGTGGAACACCTGGGTGTTGTCCTTCAGGCGCGGGCCGAGGTCGAAGAAGGTGTATTCGAACGGCAGCGGCGTGCTGCCCGGATTGTCCGGGTGCCCGACCGGCAGCACCGCGGGCACGTCGATCAGCGTGCCGGTGGCCGGGTTGTAGGCGCGCAGGCCGGGACCGACGGTCAGCGGCGCGCTGAAGATCTGGTCGGCCTTGTTGTGGCTGTACAGCACGTCGGCGAATGCCTCGACGCTGTCATTGAAGCGGTAGGTCGCACTCAACGACGCCTGCAGGCGCTCGGCGCCGGGCTGCAGGGTCTTGAATGGCTGCGCGTTGAAGGCGCAGGCCTGGCCGGGCAGGGTGCTGCCGAAGTCGCTGTACGGGCGCAGCTGGCTGCCATCAGGGCAGTTGGCGAACGGTTGCGGCGCGCGCGGGTTGGACAGCCAGTTGCCGCCGGCGGTGGACCAGCCGGCCAGGCGTCCGCCGGGCTTGTCGCGGAAATCGCCGCTGCGGGTGTAGGCGCGCTGGTCGGCGTCGAGGCGATCACGCTTGAGCAGGTCCAGCCCGAACAGCACGTTCCAGCCCTGCTGTTCCAGGTCGCCGAAGCCGGCCAGCAGGTTGGCCTTGCGTTCGTTCAGGCCGCCCTGGGTGGCGGTACCGAAACCGCCGCCCACTTCCACGCCCTGGAAGTTCTTGCGCAGGATGATGTTGATGACGCCGGCGATGGCATCGGAACCGTACACCGCCGAGGCACCATCCTTCAGCACTTCGATGCGTTCGACCGCGCTGATCGGCAGCGCGTTGAGGTCGACGAAGGTGTCCTGCGTGTTGAGCGCGAAGCCGAAGTTGGATACGCGGTAGCCATTGACCAGCACCAGCGTGTTCTTCGGCGACAGGCCACGCAGGCCGATTGAAGCGGAACCCGCAGCGAAGCTGCCGGTGTACTGCTCGTCGAAACTGTTGCCGGCATTGGCCGACAGGTTGCGCAGCACGTCGGTAAGGGTGGAGCGGCCGGTCTGCTCGATCTGTTCGCGGCTGACGATCTGCACCGGGTTGGGCCCGGCGGTATCGCTGCGCTTGATGTTGGAACCGGTCACCAGCACGGTGCCGAGGGTGGTGCTGTCCTTGCCGGTATCGGCGGATTCAGCGGCGCCGGCAGCGCCGGCGGTGAGGCCCAGCGCGATCGCGCCGGCAAGCAGGTTCAGGGTGGTGTGGTACATGGAAGCGACAGCGCCGAACGGGGGAGGAGCCGTCAGTACCGCATGCAGGTACCTGCGCCTTCCAATGACGAAAGCGCATTCAGTTATACATCACAGGTTCTTAACAAGCCGACTCGGTGGGTGCAGACCGTTGGTCCGCACTCCTCCTGGGGGTCAGATCCCTCTCCAACGGAAAGGGATCTGACCCCGGTTGTTCGGCCATCAAGGACGCAGCAACACCTTGCCATTGCGGCCCGAACCGGCACCGGCCTTCGCCGCCAGGGCGATATCGTCCAGCGCGAAAACCTGCTCCACCGGCAGGGTCAATTCACCCTGCGCCGCACGCTTCAGCAGCTCGCCAACCAGCCGGCGCTTGTCCTCCACGGCCATCGCCTGGCTGACCTTGCTGCCCCAGAAGCCCTTCACCGTGGCTTCCTTGTAGATCAGGCCACCGGCGGGGATGCGCATCGGTTCGCCGCTCATCACCCCGAACGACACCAGTGTGCCGTGGTGGCCGAGCAGGTCGACCAGATCGGCACTGGCCTCGCCGCCGATGGAATCGACCGCAGCTGCGGCCTGTGCTTCGCCAGTGGCCTCACGCACACGGTCTTTCCAGCCGTCCACCGAGGTGTCGAACACGTGGTCGATGCCCAGTGCCTGCAACTGCGCCACCGCGGCGGCATTGCGCACCAGGTTGGCCACGTGCACGCCACGCGCGCGCGCCAGCATCGCCAGCGACTTGCCCACCGCGCCGTTGGCGGTGTTCTGCACGATCCACTGGCCCGCCTCGACGTGCAGGAACTCCAGCAGCATCAGCGCGCTCAGCGGCATGGCGATCAGCTGCGCAGCCATTTCGTCCGGGATCGCCTCCGGCATCGGAATCACCATGCGTGCTGGTGCGATGAACGCCTCGGCCCAGGTGCCGTGCACCGAGGCGGCGGCGACGCGCTGGCCGATCTGCAGGCCGTCGACACCTTCGCCAAGGGCATCGATCACGCCCAGTGCTTCGCTGCCACCGATCGCCGGCAGGGTCGGCTTGTAGCCGTACAGGCCACGCACGGTCAGCAGATCGTGGTTGTGGATCGAGGCCAGCACGGTGCGGATGCGCACCTCGCCGGGGCCGGGCTCGGGCAGCCGCGCGTCGGCAATGGCGAGGACGTCGGCCGGGTTGCCGAAAGAGGAGTACTGGGCAGCGCGCATGGGCGGTGTTCCGGGGAAAGTTGATGTTGTACCGAACTGGGGACGCAGGGGATGTCGACAAGGCGTCGCAGGTGCAACACGGCATCCTGCGACTGATCGTCGCGACAGGTGCTGATTACCGCATCTTGTGTTGACGGTTCTGGAGATCCCCACTATGTTGTGGCCGTCACTCCCGGTCAGCCGCCGCCGCCGGACAGCAGCAAACGTCCCGCGGCCCGCCCCTGAAGGCTTGCCGTGTCGACGCGGCCGCCATCGCGCGGACCCAGATCGCCCCCACGGCCCGGATACCGGCCGCAGGCGCAGGCAGTTGCCGACGATCTGATGTCCCCGCGCGTTGGCATCCCACCCCGACCGCCCCGTGCGCCGGTATCGCGTGCAGGGCCGCCATGGCATCGATCGCCACAGCGCGTGCGAGCCTGGAGTTTCACCACCATGACCGACAGTACCTTCCGCGTGGCCGATCTGGCCGGCGCTGGCAATGCCTTGCGCGCCGGTGGCGAGCGCGTGCCGACCTGGATCACCAAGGAGGCCGGCAACCGCCGCCTGCCGTTCGAGGCCGAGCGCCTGCAGCGCAGCATCGACGCCGTGCATGCCGAGTTCCCGCAGCTGGATGTGAGTGACTACCGCCGCGTGGTGCAGGCGATGGTCGAGCGCAAACCGAGCATCAGCGCCGATGACCTGGTCGATCTGCTGATCCGTGAGGCCGAATCGCGCGTGGACCTGGTCGCGCCCGAGTGGGAGCAGTTCGCCGCACGGATCTACCTGCGCCGCCTGTACAAGCGTGCCAGCCGCAACCGCTTCTACGATGTCAGCCTGAAGTACGGCTCCTACGTGGGCCTGCAGGAAAGCCTGGCTGACCGCGGCATCTACAGCAACGACATCCTGCGCTGCTATTCCAAGGAAGAACTGCAGCAGGCCGGCGAGATGATCGACCCGGAGCGCGACCGCCTGTTCGCCTACAACGGCCTGTACCTGCTTGCCACGCGCTACCTGGCCAGCGACCGCAGCCGCGAGGTCTACGAACTGCCGCAGGAGCGCTGGCTGACCATCGCGCTGTACCTGATGCAGGAAGAAAAGCCACGCGAACGCCGCATGCAGCTGGTCGGCGAGGCGTACTGGGCGCTGTCCAACCTGTACATGACCGTCGCCACGCCGACCCTGGCCAATGCCGGCAAGGTGGGCGGCCAGCTGTCCAGCTGCTTCATCGACACGGTGGACGACAGCCTGCAGGGCATCTATGACTCCAACACCGATATCGCGCGCGTGTCCAAGCACGGCGGCGGCGTCGGTGCCTACCTGGGCTATGTGCGCAGCAGTGGCGCGCCGATCCGTGGCGTGGCCAATTCCTCCGGTGGCGTGGTGCCGTGGATCAAGCAGCTCAACAACACTGCGGTGTCGGTTGATCAGCTTGGCCAGCGCAAGGGTGCGGTGGCGGTGTACCTGGACATCTGGCACCGCGACATCGAAGCCTTCATGGACCTGCGCCTCAACAACGGCGACCAGCGCCTGCGCGCGCACGATGTATTCACCTCGGTGTGCGTGCCCGACCTGTTCATGGAAGCGGTCGAGCGTCGCGCCGACTGGTACCTGTTCGACCCGCACGAGGTGAAGCAGGCCAAGGGCTGGTACCTGCAGGACTTCTATGACGAGACGCGTGGTGCGGGCAGCTTCCGCGACCGATACGCCGAACTGGTGGCCGACGAGCGCATCAGCCGCCGCACGGTGAAGGCCATCGATCTGTTCAAGCGGATCATGCTCAGCCAGCTGGAGACCGGCAATCCGTTCCTGTTCTACCGCGACGAGGTCAATCGCAGGAATCCGAACAAGCACGCGGGCATGATCTACTCCAGCAACCTGTGCACCGAGATCCTGCAGAACATGAGCCCGACGCGGATGATCCAGGAGATCGTCAGCGGCGATCAGATCGTCACCACCCGGCGTGCCGGTGACTTCGTGGTCTGCAACCTGTCCTCGATCAATCTCGGTCGTGCGATCAGTGCGCCGGATGACCTGCTGGCCACCGATGTGCTGGAGCGCCTGATCCCGATCCAGGTGCGCATGCTCGACAACGTGATCGACCTCAACGCGCTGCCGGTGCCGCAGGCCACGATTACCAACCGCAAGTACCGAGCCATCGGCCTGGGTACGTTCGGTTGGCACCACCTGCTGGCGCAGCAGGAAATCCAGTGGGAATCACCGGATGCAGAAGCGCTGGCCGACCGCCTGTACGAGCGCATCAACTTCCTGACCATCCAGGCCAGCGCGCAACTGGCGCAGGAGAAGGGCAGTTACCCGATGTTCGCAGGCAGCGACTGGCACAACGGGCGCTACTTCCGCGACCGCGACTACACTGGCGCCGCGTGGGACAGCCTGGCCCATGAGGTCGCCACGCACGGCCTGCGCAACGGCTGGCTGCTGGCCGTCGCGCCGAACATGAGCACCGCGCAGATTGCCGGATCCACCGCGTCGATCGACCCGATCTACAGCGCGTTCTACTACGAGGAAAAGAAGGACTTCCGGCGGCCAGTGGCGGCGCCGGGCCTGTCGCTGGAAACCTGGCCGTACTACGAGAAAGGGGCTTACAAGGTCGACCAGTTCGCCAGCGTGCGCCAGAACGCGCGGCGCCAGCGCCATGTCGACCAGTCGATCAGCTTCAACCTGTACGTGCCCAGCACGATCCGCGCCAGCACCCTGCTGGAGCTGCACCTGAGCGCCTGGCGCGAAGGCCTGAAGACCACCTACTACGTGCGTTCCAACGACATCGACATCAGCGAATGCGAATGGTGCTCCAGCTGATCAATGGTAGTGCCGGCCGCTGGCCGGCAACACGATAGAAAGAGAACGAAGGCAGAACACCATGGCAACCCCCCTCGACCGCATCAAGATCCTCGAACCGCGCCATCCCAACCGCAGCACCGGCATCATCAACGGCCAGACCAGCGGCATCCTCAACTGGAACGACATTCCTTACCCGTCCTTCTATCGGGCCTACAAGGAGCTGTCGACCAACTTCTGGATTCCCGACGAGGTCGACATGAAGCTGGACGCCCGCCAGTACGGCGAGCTCAATGCGCGCGAAAAGAATGCCTACGACTCGATCATCGGCCTGCTGGCCACGCTGGATTCACCGCAGACGCGCTTCATCTACAACGTGGCTGAGTACATCACCGACCCGGCTGCACATGCCAACGCGGCGATCATCGGCCAGCAGGAAGTGATCCACAACGAGAGCTACAGCTACGTGCTGGCCTCGATCACCGACCTGCCGAACCAGAACCGCATCTTCGAGATCGCCCGCACCCACCCGACCATCATCAAGCGCAACGCACCGATCATGGGCGCGTATGACGACTTCATGCGCGAGAAGACCGCCGAGACCCTGCTGAAGTCGCTGATCCAGTCCTCGATCCTGGAAGGCATCAACTTCTATTCCGGTTTCGCCTACTTCTACAACATGGTGCGGCAGAACCGCATGAACGGCACCGGCAAGATCATCAGCTTCATCAACCGCGACGAGCTGGCGCATACCAAGTTCATCAGCGAGTTGATCCGCGCCATCATCGGCGAGAACCCGGAGCTGCAGACCAACGAGCTGACCGCCTACGTGCACCAATCGTTCGAGCACGCCATCGAGCTGGAGACGCAATGGTCGTCGGAGGTGCTGGACGGTATCGATGGCATCGACGTGGACGAGATGGTGCGCTACGTGAAGTACCGCGCCAACAAGATGGCCGGCATGCTCGGCATCGAACGCCTGTACAGCGATACCACCGACAACGTGATGCCGTGGATCAAGGCCTACGCCGACAACTTC
>DQIG01000429.1:19159-19412 GCA_003525885.1 Stenotrophomonas sp. | reverse complement strand
CAAGGCCTACGCCGACAACTTCACTGAAACCAAGACCGACTTCTTCGAGATGCGCAATGCAAGTTACAAGAAGACCAACGTCGACAACGGCTTCGACGATCTCTGAGCCTGGCGCCGTGCTGAGCATCCTGGTGGTGGTCGCCTCCTTGAGCGGCAACACCCGAGAGCTCGGCCGGCAGATCGCCGAGCGCTGCCGCGCTGCAGGTCATGCCGTGCACTGGCACGAGGCCGACGACCTGCGGCAGGCGCCGCC
>DQIG01000429.1:18308-18995 GCA_003525885.1 Stenotrophomonas sp. | reverse complement strand
GGCGCCGCCACTGGCCGCCGGCGAGGCCGATCTGGTCCTGCTGGGGTGCTGGACCGACAACGCCGGCCGCACGCCGGCGGAGATGAAGGCGTGGGTGGCCGGCATTGCCGAGCGCGGCGAGCGGCCACGGCAGCTGGCGGTGTTCGGCACCGGCGAAACGCAGTGGGGGCAGGAGTACTACTGCGGTGCCGTGCACCGGCTGATCCGCTATTTCCGCAGCGACTACCCGCCGCTTGAGATCGAGCAGATGCCGCATGGCGAGCGTCATGCCGAGGCCATCGACGCCTGGACCGATACGGTCCTGGCCCATTACTGGAGCAACAGCGATGCAGATCATCGACGCCACCACGCCTGAGCAGTTCCAGCAGCTGCTGGCCGAGCACCCGCGTGTGCTGGTGGATTTTCACAAGGACCAGTGCCCGGGGTGCCGGATGCTGGAGATGTCGTTGCACCGGGTGGCCAACAGCGTCGCGGGGCAGGGCACCACGTTGCTGCGCGTGCAGCTGGAGGTGCTGGGTGAGGCGTTCTTCCGGGAGCTGGGGTTGCGGCAGACACCGACGCTGTCGCTGTTCCGTGACGGCGACGAGCGCACGCGCCTGGCCGGGTTCCAGTCGCCGCAGCAGATCGAGGCCGCGATCGCGTTGTACCTATAAGGCCAGGGTGGTTGCATCGGTAGCGCCGGGCCAT
>DQIG01000429.1:9823-18154 GCA_003525885.1 Stenotrophomonas sp. | reverse complement strand
GCATCGGTAGCGCCGGGCCATGCCCGGCGACCGTTCGTGCGATCCTGATTTCTGTAGAGCCGAGCCCATGCTCGGCTGCCGTTCGCGCGGTGCGCGATGAGTCGAGCATGGCTCGACTCTACAAGGGCATCCACGCATGGCGTGGATCTACCGGGGCAGGGGCCGCGCATTTGGCATCACCCGCCGCTGAAGGTATCCACCAGCAGCTTTACGTTCAACACCACGATGACCAGCGCGATCACCCAGGCGATCGCTCCCAGCCAGCGCGGTGCGACCAGTGCCCCCATTGTCACCTTGTCGGTCACGATCCGCACCAGCGGGATGATTGCGAATGGCAGTTGCATCGACAGCACCACCTGGCTCAGCACCAGCAGCTTCACCGCACCCTGGTCGCCGAACAGCACGATCACCACCACCACCGGAACGATCGCCAGTGCGCGCGTGATCAGCCGACGCAGCCACGGCGGCAGGCGCAGGTGCAGGAAGCCTTCCATCACGATCTGGCCGGCCAGCGTCGCAGTCACCGTCGAATTCAGGCCGGAGGCCAGCAGGGCGACGGCAAACAGTGTCGCTGCCGCGCCCACGCCCAGCATCGGTGCCAGCAGTTGGTGCGCCTGTTCGATGTCTTCCACATCGAAACGTCCATTGGCATGGAACACCGCCGCGGCCAGGATCAGGATGCTGGCGTTGATGAACAATGCGAGGGTCAGCGCAATGGTGCTGTCGGCAACCGCCCAGCGCAGCGCGCTGCGGCGACCTTCGTCCGTACGTGGGTACGCACGGGTCTGCACGATGGACGAATGCAGGTAGAGGTTGTGCGGCATCACCGTGGCACCGATGATGCCGATGGCGATGTACAGCGCGTGCGGATCGGTGACCACCTGCGCACGCGGAATGAAGCCGCCCAGCACCGCCATCACCGGCGGCGCAGCCATCGCGATCTGCACCACGAAGCAGGCGAAGATGACGATCAGCAGCGCGATCACGAAGGCCTCCAGCGCACGGAAGCCGCGGTTCATCAGCAGCAGTACCAGCAGTGTATCCAGCGCAGTGATCACCGCACCCCACAACAGGGGCAGATCGAACAGCAGTTTCAGTGCGATTGCGGTGCCGATCACCTCGGCGAGGTCACAGGCGATGATCGCCGCCTCGCACAGCGCCCACAGCGCCAGGTTCACCGGCTTGGGGTAACGCGCGCGGCAGGCCTGCGCCAGGTCCATGCCGGTGGCGATGCCGAGCCGCGCCGACAGCGCCTGCAGGATCACCGCCATCAGGTTGGAAATGAGGATGACCGACAGCAGCAGGTAGCCGAAGCGCGAACCGCCGGCGAGGTCGGTGGCCCAGTTGCCCGGATCCATGTAGCCGACCGAGATCATGTAGCCGGGGCCGAGGAAGGCCAGCAGGCGGAACCACCAATGGCCCTTGTCGGGCACCGCGACCGAGGCGTTGAGCGCACCCAGGCTGGCCGGAGTGGAGGCCGAAGGGTCACGGGGCGCCAGGGTGTTCATGGGTCCGAATATAGCTCCTGCTATAGTCATTAGCAATGTGAAACAATCGTTTTTATCGCGTTACTGGTCCAGAATTCAGGTTCAACACCGGATTACACCGGAAGGACAGGCGCAGGCGTGGGCAAGACCGACGATTCGACATCGCTGAAAAGCACCCCCTTGATCGAGGCCGAGCGCCAGGTCGAGAGCTTCCGGCAAGTGCGCGAGGCGCACCGGATGGAGCTGGTGGAGGACTATGTCGAGCTGATCTCGGACCTGCTGGCCGACGGTGGCGAGGCCCGCCAGGTCGACATCGCCACGCGCCTGGGTGTGGCCCAGCCCACCGTGGCGAAGATGCTGCGGCGCCTGGCCCGCGATGGCTGGGTGGTGCAGCGGCCGTACCGCGGCGTGTTCCTGACCCCGGAAGGCGAGGCGCTGGCCCATGCCAGCCGCCAGCGCCACCAGACCGTGGAGCGATTCCTGCTGGCGCTCGGCGTCGACGCGGATACCGCACGGCGGGATGCCGAGGGCATCGAGCACCATGTGAGCGAACAGACGCTGGCCTTGTTCGAGGCGTTCGTGCGCAAGGCCGAGGGCGGTTGAGCAGGCCGCTAGTGCCGGGGCATGCCCGGCGGGAGTCCGAGTGGCGGCGGAATCAGGTGTTCTGTAGAGCCGAGCCATGCTCGGCTGCCGTTCGCGCGGTGATGGAATGAGTCGAGCATGGCTCGACGCTACAATCCAGGCGGGCAGCGTGCCTGCTGCTGCGCGCACGCGCGTTTCTTCCATTCCTTCAACACCGGCTGCAGTCCGTCGTAGCGGCGGCCGTGCCAGCCATTGGCAAGTACCTTGCCGTCGGCATCGATCAGCACCAGGTTCGGCGGTGCCAGCCCGGCCAATGCCTGTAGTGCCGGCATGCGCGCGGCGCGGCGCGGGTCCAGTACCGGCCACGGCATCTCCTGCGTGTGCATGTAGCGGCGCAATGCCGCCTCGCTTTCGTCCAGGCTGACGTACACCACTTCGGTATCGGCGCCGGCTTCGCGTAATGCGTCGCGCACGCTGCGCAGGATGGGTACGAAGGCATGGCACGGTGCACACCAGTCGGCGCCGAAGTACAGCGCCACCAGCTTCGGCGGCGACGACCACTGCATCGGCCGCAGCGAGCGCTGTTCCGGCCGCATCAACGAGGCCGAGACCTGCGCGTGCAGGTCCGTGGCCATCGCCGGTATGGCCAGCAGCACGGCACAGGCCAGCAACAGCGCTCGCAGTGCTTCAGAACGCATAGCGCAGGTTGACATACCACGAGCGCGCGAAACGCGGCCCGTAGACATAGTCGCTGTCACGCAGCGCACCCACTTCCAGGTCCTTCTGGCGCTGGTCGAACACGTTCTTGACGCCTGCGGCCACCGATACTTCCTGCTGTGCCTGCGCGCCGAGATGGCGGTGCCAGCGCGCACCGAGGTCGGTGACCAGGAATGACCGCGTGCGGTGCAGCTTGCCCAGGCGGTTGTTCAGCACCGACATCGGCCCGGTATGACGCAGCGCGACGAAGGTCTCCCACGGTTCGGCCGGCATCCAGCTGAGCTGTGCCAGGCCGGTCCAGCGCGGGGTCTTCAGGTAGTCGCGGCTTTCGATCACGGTGTCGCCACCGTCGCCGGTGTCGTCGAAGATGCGCTGCGGTTCGCGGAAGCGCGAGCGATACCACGAGGCACCGGCGGTCAGGCGCCACTGCGGCGATGGCTGCCAGCCGAGGTTGGTTTCCGCTCCCAGCACGTTCGAGCCGGAAGCGTTGTAGCGCAGCTGGCTCAGCTGCCCGTCATCGCCGCGTTGGATTTCTCCCAGAGCGAAGGTGTCGCGGATGCGTGCATAGGAGGCGGTGGCATCCCAGCTCCACACCGGATTGGCCGGGTCCGAGCGCCAGTCGAAGCCGAACAGGGTGGTCAACGCGCGCTCTTCCTTCAGGCCGTCAGCGTTGCGCACGCGCACCTGTTCGCCGCCGAGCGTATCAACGTGCACATCCTCGACGAAGATCTCCGGGGCACGGAAGCCGGTGGCGATGCCGGTGCGCCACTTCAGGTTCGGGGTCGCCTGCCAGGCCAGCGCGATGCGCGGCGAGAACACCGCGTTGTCCAGCTCAGAGCTCTTGTCCACGCGTGCGCCCAGCACCAGGTCGACGTTGTCGCGCAGGCTCCATTCGTCCTGGATGAAGGCGCCCAGGTTGTGGAAGCTCGCATCCTCCAGCACCGCAATACGCTGCCCGTCACCTGTGCGGTTGTCGTCGCGCAGCGCCTCGTGCTTGTACTGCACGCCGAAGGCCAGCGCGTGCGCGCCCAGCCGCCAGTTCAACTGGCTGTCGATGTAGTGCAGCGGGTTGTGGGTGCGGCCATACTGGCGCCATGAGCGCGAGGCCGCGCTGCCAGCCACGTTGGGGTCCAGCTGCGACGGGTCATAGCCGGGTGCGGACGGATCGGTGACTACGTCGCCCAGGCCGCCGTAGAAACTGTCGCGGTCGATGTCGGCGAAGGCGTAGGCCAGGCGGAAATCGACGTCGGCATTGATCTCCTGGTCCCATGACACACTGCCGCGCCGGTACTTCGTATCCAGCGATTCGGCGATGTTGGCCAGGTACTCTGGCTGGTCCAGGCGGTTGCCGCCGCGGCGGGTTTCATCGGTCACCTGCAGGTCCAGGCGCAACCGCGTGCCCGGTGTGGGCGCGTACCAGGCCTGCAGCCCGCCGACCTTGAGGTTCTTGCGGGTGATCTCGGTATAGCCGTCACCGTTGTAGTCGATGCCGCTGTTCCAGTTGCGCTGGGCAATCACCGACAGGCCGGCGTCTGCCTCCCTGGCCACCAGGTCCAGCCGCACGTCGGCGTTCTTCTGCGGCGTACCCTTCAGTACATCCACGCCGGCCTGCACATGGCCACCGCTGCGCGCCGGCAGCGGCGGTATCAGGTTGATCACACCGGCAACCGCACCCGGGCCGTACAGCGCCGAGCCACCGCCCTTGACCACTTCGATGCGGTCGACGAACCCGGCCGGGATCTGTTCCAGGCCGTACACGCTGCCCAGCGTGGACAGCAGCGGGATGCCATCGAACAGCAGCTGGTTGTAAGCACCGGGCAGGCCCAGCAGCTGTACTTCACTGGTGTTGCAGTTCTGGCAGTTGCTCTCCACGCGCAGGCCGTTGATCAGCTCGGCGGCGCGCGAGAAGTCGGTGGCCGCGCGCAGCGCGATGTCTTCCTTGCGCAGCACTTCGGTGCGGATCGGCACATCGGACAGCAGGCGTTCGCTGCGGGTGGCGGTGCTGACCTTGACCTGCACACGATCCAGTTCCGTCGGTTTCGGAGGGGCGGCCAGTGCAGGCAGCGGCACGGCGATGGCAATGGCGGCGGCCAGCGGCAACCGGCGGAAGCGGTGGGGGATAAAGCGCATGAGGGCGTCGTCCTTGGGGGAAGAAAGGCGGCGAGGGCGACCTGGCTGGTGCATATGAAAGCAGTGGCTTATGAATATAGCAAGTGCTATATAAAGAAGTCGAAGCAATTCCGAGTGAAACGCCAACCCAGGCAGATCATGCTGTTGTTATAACATTACATTTGCGGGTCACAACCCTGCCGGTGGTCATGCACGCAGGTTGGAATTGCGGTGTGGGCAGGGGGGCGGGGTCAGAACCCTTTCCTTTGGAAAGGGATCCGACCCCGGGGGGCGATCGTCAGCCGCGGCGGAATGCGGCGGGCGTGCGGGCGCCGACAATGATCATGCGGATCATCGTGGAGATCTGTTCGATCAGTTCCGGATCCTTCTCCGGCGGCAGGTCCATGGCAGTGGCACCCATCGCGAAGACCAGCCGGGTGATGGCCTTGGCCACCAGTTCGGGGGCATGCAGCACGGCACCGTCCAGTGCAGCCAGGCGCACCAGGTCGTGCTGCAGCTCTTCTTCGAAATAGTGCAGTTCGCGCTCGACCGCATGCTTGAAGTCGTCCGAGCCGACCGCGCCTTCGCGCAGCAGCACGTGCAGCAGCTTGTCGTCGGCGCGCAGCTGTTCCATGAAGGTTTCCACCGAAACCCGCACCACGCTGGTGGCGGTGGAGGTGGCGCGCTGGCGGGCCTCGCCGATGATGGTGCGCAGCGAGCGGCCGGCTGCGTCGATCAGCGCCACGGCCAGTTCGTCCATGTCGCGGAACTGCCGGTAGAAGCTGTTCGGCGCGATGCCGGCCTCACGTGCCACTTCGCGCAGGCTGAGCGTGGACAGGCTGCGGTGCGGCCCGATCAGTTTCAGGGCGGCGGCCAGCAGATCCTCGCGGCTCACCGTACGGCGGGCCGGGCTGTTGGCATCTTCAGGCGTCGACAAGGCGGTGGCGGCGGCCATGGGGGTTCCGGTGGGGCGAGGCTGAATCATACCCAATCCGGTTCAATATACACATGTATACACAGGTGTATGTGCGCCCGTATAGTTCGCCCATGAGCGCTGTCGTCCGTCCGTCCCTGTTCTCTCCGTACCGCTGGGTCTCGCCGTCGCTGTTCGATTTCTGGGCGGGCCAGCTCAATCCCCTGTGGACCCTGCGCGAGCCGGTGGCCCGCCTGTTGCGGCGCGAGCCGGCCGGCGAGGGCGCGGCGACCCTGGTCCTGCGCACCAACCGGCACTGGGCCGGCATGCGCGCCGGCCAGCACGTCACCCTGGGCGTGGAGATTGAAGGACGCCTGTGGCAGCGCAGCTACAGCCCCACCGCGTTGGGGCCGCGCGAACTGGCGATCACCGTCAAGGCGGTCGAGGGCGGCCGGGTCAGTCAGCATCTGGTCAACCATGCGCAGCCGGGCGAGCTGTTCCGCCTGGAGGCTGCGTTCGGTGAATTCCAGTTGCCAGCGGCGGCTCCGGTATTGCTGCTGGCCGCCGGCAGTGGCATCACGCCGATGCGCAGCCTGCTGCGCGAGGCCTGCCAGCGTCCGCTGGCCGCGCCCGTGGACCTGTTCTACTGGGAGCGCACCGCCGCCCACCTGCAGTTCCGTGATGAGCTGCAGGCACTGGCCGCGAGCCAGCCGAACCTGCGTGTGCACCTGCTGACCACCCGTGAAGGTGATGTGCCTGCGGCACGCATCGATACCCACGCGCTGCAGGTGACAGGCGATGACACCCCGCTGGCGCAGCGCCACGTGCTGGCCTGTGGCCCGGACGGATTCGTTGCCGCTGCGCGCGAACGCCTGGCGCACCAGGTCGCTGGTTTCCAGGCCGAAGCGTTCACCCCGCCGGCGCCGTTGCGTGACGCCAGCAGCGAAGGCGAGGTAGTGCTGACGTTGGCGCGCAGTGGCCGCCAGCTGAGCGTGCCGCGCGGCAGCTCGTTGCTGGAGAGCCTCGAAGCCCATGGCATCAAGCCCAAGCATGGCTGCCGCATGGGCATCTGCAACACCTGCAGCTGTGACCGCGTCAGTGGCGCCACCCGCCACCTGCGCACCGGCGACCTGCAGTCCGAATCGGCACAGCCGGTACGGATCTGCGTGAGCGCACCGACCACCGACCTGACCCTGGATCTCTGAGGACGCCTGCCATGACCCGCGCTACCGACCGTGCCCTGAGTACTGCCGAGATGCATGCCTTCGGTGAGGAACTCGACGCGATCCGCGACCGTGTGATCGGCAGCCTCGGCGCCTCCGATACCCGCTATATCCGCCGCGTGGCCGCCGCCGTGCGCTGGTTCGGCGTGGGTGGCCGTGGCCTGCTGTTCCTGGCGGCGTTTTCGCCGCTGTTCTGGATGCCGCTGCTGTGGCCGGCCGCGATTACCGGCACGCTGCTGCTGGCGCTGTCGAAGATCCTGGAGAACATGGAGCTGGGCCACAACGTGATGCACGGCCAGTTCGACTGGACCGGTGATCCCAAGCTCAATGGCAACACCTACGAGTGGGACATCGTTGCCACCGCCGACAACTGGCGCAAGACCCACAATTTCCGCCACCACACCTACACCAACGTGCGTGGCATGGACGATGACATCGGCTATGGCCTGCTGCGCATCTTCCCGGAACAGCGCTGGAAGCCGTTCTACCTGCTGCAGCCGATCATCGCGCCGATCTTCGCATTGCTGTTCCAGTGGGGCGTGGCCGCGCAGGACCTGCGCCTGGGCCGCTGGCTGAAGGGCCGCATGAGTGCGCGTGCGATGTGGCTGCAGACCCGCCCGGTGGCGCGCAAGATGCTGCGCCAGGTGCTGAAGGACTATGTGTTCTTCCCGCTGCTGGCCGGCCCGTTCTTCCTCACCGTGATGCTGGGCAACATGGTGGCCAACGGCCTGCGCAACATCTGGACCTACGTGATCATCTTCTGCGGCCACTTCACCGCCGAATCGGAAACCTTCCCGAAGGAATGCCTGCGCAATGAATCGCGCGGCCACTGGTACCTGCGCCAGCTGCGCGGTTCGTCCAACATCAGTGGCGGCTTCCTGATCAACGTGCTGTCGGGCAACCTCAGCCACCAGATCGAGCATCACTTCTACCCGGACCTGCCGGCCAACCGCTACGCGGCCATTGCCAAGGAAGTGAAGGACATCTGCCGTCGCTACGGCCAGCACTACAACAACGGCTCGCTGCCGCGCCAGTTCGGCCAGGTGGTCTGGCGCATCCTGCGCCACGCGTTCCCGAGCAAGCCGCGCCGCTTGCCGATGTCGGACATCATGTCCGCACCGGCATCGGCCAACGCGGGCTGATCGACTCAGCCCGCCTTTGCCTGGGCCGCCTGTTCGCGGTCCAGGCGACGCAGGAACACCTGCATTTCCCTGCGCGCCTGCTGGTCGCCTTTGCTGCCGGCCACGCTCAACCCGCGCTGCCAGGCTTCGCGCGCCGCCTGCGGCTGGCCACCGGCCAG
>DQIG01000429.1:8446-9675 GCA_003525885.1 Stenotrophomonas sp. | reverse complement strand
GCGGCTGGCCACCGGCCAGCCAGGCCGTGCCGAGCAGTTTCCACGCCGCTGAGTACTGCGGATCAAGCACCACGCAGCGGCCCAGATGGGTTGCCGCGCGTACCGGGTTGCCGGCATCCAGCCAGCCCTTGCCCAGGCCGAAGCGCAGCAACGCGCCGTCCTTGCCGGCGGCGAGCATGCATTCCAGTGCCTCCATGTTCATCAGCGTACCTCCACCAGCAGTTCGGCCGGCCCCGGCTGGAACCTGCCGCGATGGAACAGCAGCGGCGCACCGCCGTTCTCGTTGACGTCGATGATGCGACCGGCCAGCAACAGGTGATCGCCCACCGGCCACTGCGCGTGACGGGTGCAGGTGAGGTGGGCCACCGCACCTGCGATGCGCGGCGGGGCGTCATCGTCGCCATCCAGCAATGCCAGTCCGTCGAAGCGGTCGCGCACCTGTGGATCAGCGAAGCGCCGGGCAAGCGCCTCCTGATCGGCCGCCAGCACGCTGATCGCAAAGCGGGTGGCACGCTGGAAGGTGGACAGGCTTTGTGCGTGCAGCGCCAGGTTCCACAGCACCAGCGGTGGCTGCAGTGAGACCGGTACGAACGAGTTGATGGTCAGGCCNNGGTTATGGCATTCGAACCAGGCCGACACGCCCTGGATGATGGGCTGGCCGGTGCGCGACAGTTCGTACTCCACGCCTTCCCACGGATCGACGCCGCGGGTGGCGAAGCGCTTGGCCAGGTGGGCCTGCTCGGCGTTCAGCACATTGATGACGTAGTGCGAGTTGCCGGTGAAGATGGGCATGCTGTTGGCGCCGTTCGACAGGCTCCACAGCACCAGCGGCGGATCGAGCGACAGCGAGGCGAACGAGTTGATGGTCAGGCCGACCGGCTTGCCCTGCGCATCACGTGCGCAGACGATGGCCACGCCGGTCGGGAAGTGACCGAGCAGCCGTCGCAGGGCACGCGGCGGCATCTCGACCGAAGGCACCGGAGCGGGGGCGGGGAAGACCCCCGCCCACGGCCCTGCGTACGGCAGTGTCTCGCCGCTCATGAGGCCCGGGCCTGGCGGTAGCGCCGGCCGACCTCGGCCCAGTTGATGATGTTGAAGAACGCACCGATGTAGTCCGGGCGACGGTTCTGGTAGTGCAGGTAGTAGGCGTGTTCCCAGACATCCAGCGCGAGGAGCGGCGTATTGCCGGACAGGCCGGCCGCCGCGCCCATCAGCGGGCTGTCCTGGTT
>DQIG01000429.1:8072-8296 GCA_003525885.1 Stenotrophomonas sp. | reverse complement strand
CATCAGCGGGCTGTCCTGGTTGGCGCTGCTTTCCACCTGCAGGCGGCCATCGCGATCGCAGGTCAACCAGGCCCAGCCACTGCCGAAGCGGGTCTGCGCAGCCTTGGTGAAGGCGTCCCTGAAGGCATCGAAACCGCCGAGGTCGCGGTCGATGGCGGCTGCCAGTTCATCATCGGGTGCACCACCGTTGGCGCTGAGTACGGTCCAGAACAGGCTGTGGTTGG
>DQIG01000429.1:7753-7905 GCA_003525885.1 Stenotrophomonas sp. | reverse complement strand
TTGGCGTGGCCGCCGCCGTTGTTGCGGACCGCACCACGTTGCGCCTCGGGCACGGCATCGAGGTTGGCGATCAGCGCCTCGACCGGTTGCGCGGCGATGCCGGCCTGCTCGATGGCGGCATTGAGGTTGGTGATGTAGGTCTGGTGGTGCTT
>DQIG01000429.1:810-7611 GCA_003525885.1 Stenotrophomonas sp. | reverse complement strand
ACGTTGTTGATGTAGGTCTGGTGGTGCTTGCCGTGGTGAATCTCCATCGTGCGCGCATCGAAGTGCGGCTCGAGGGCGTCGTAGGCATAGGGCAGCGGGGGGAGCGAGTACGACATCGAAGCAATCTCCGTGGGGAAGGCCAAGGGGCTGGCCGTGCGGAGATCGTTATCGCACCTCAACATTGGTTGAGGTCAAGGGGCGGGATCGAAATGCTTGCGCGTTCATCGCTTTGATTCCTCCCATCAACCTCTGCAGGACAGCTTCCTGCGCTGGCGCGGAGACGGAGTCAAAGGCAAGAGGAAGACCGGCGTGGTAGTTCCGGCCGCTGGCCGCCAATCAACGAAGGCCGGGTTGCCGGCCAGCGGCCGGCACTACCAGAACCAGCTTTTCGAACCTCACCGGCGCGCTGGGGTGCTGCCCACCCCCTCCCGCACGTATCAACAAAAGCGCCGGCAGGCGAACCTGCCGCCAGCGCTTTCATCAACTCAACTCAACCAATCCTTGCACGCGCCATCCACCTGATCGCCGCATGCCTCCTGCATCCGCTGCTGCAACCGCGCCAGCGTCTCCGCGCCCTGGTGCTTGCCGCTCCACGCCTTCAGCTGCCCGGCCAGGCGCTCGAAGCGCTGGCGGGTGCGCTGGTGGTAGCCCGACGGTTGCGCTTCCAGTTCGGCGATCAGCGAGGCGGTGGCCTGCTCGATGCGCGGCGCGTCGTCCGGTGCCAGCTTCAGCAACCCTTCCACGTACAGCACGCCCCATTGCACGCGGGTGGCCGGGCCCTGCGCACCGTCGTAGGCGCGCTTCAGCCATTCCAGCGCCCCGGCGGTGTCGCCGCGCTGCTCGGCCAGTTCGGCCAGCTCGGGCATGTAGTAGTACGGCTGCTCGCTGCGCTTCAGCTCGGCCAACAACAGTGCCTCGGCACCCGAGTCATCACCGACCTCGCGCAATGCGTACACCGCGCTGCTGATCGTCGCCTGGCGTGCGTGCGCATCGGTGGCGGCGGCATCGGCAGCGGCCACGCGTTGCTTGACTCGCTCCACCAGGGCTGCGGGCAATGTGCCCTTCGGCTGCTGCTGGCGTGCCAGTGACACTTCGGTCAGCGCGCGCGACAACGCGTCGTCGGCGCGATCACCGCGCTCGGCATCTGCCCGCTCCAGCGCGACCAGCAGCTGTTGCCCCAGTGTGTTGCTGGTGGCTGGGCCGGCGCTGGCCTGTTTGACCAGCGAGGCGCCCGCGTAGCCCAGTAGTTCGCGGTTGCGACGGACTTCGGCAGGTTGCGCCAGCACCGCCTGCAGCAGCTCACGCACCTCGGTGGGCGAGGCATCGGGCTTGTCCGCTGTTGCCAAGGCCAGCAGGGCGAAGCGGCGCTGCAGGGCGGCATCCGGTGCCGACCTGGACAGCTGGCGCAACACGTCCTGACTCTTGCGCTCGCCGGCCAGGCGGTTGGCGTCGACTTCCCAGCCGTAGTCGCCCAGCACCCGCCAGTCTTCGGCGGCCAGTCTGTCCGGCGTGGCCAGGGCGGTCGCCAGGGTGGCGGCGATTGCGCTGCGGCGCCCGGCGGCGACGGTCAGCGCTCGGGTCAATTCGGCAGCGTCGTTGCCACCGGCCACGCGGGTCAGTTCATTGCGCTGTGGGTCCAGCACGATCAGGGTCGGATAGCCGCGCACCCCGAAGCGTTCGCCCCAGGCCTGCGCACCTTCCTCGTCGCCATCCAGGTAAACCGGCACGAATTTGCCGGTCAGCGCGATGAAGGCCGGGTCCTTGAACAGGCCCGCCTTGAGCTGGTTGCACGGCGGGCACCAGACGGCGCCCCAGTACAGCAGCACCGGCTTGCCGCTGTCGGCGGCTTCGGCGAAGGCATCATCGACGTCGCCCTGGCGCCAGGCGATTCCCTTGGCCGGCGCGGGCGCCTCGGCGGAGTTGGCGGTGGAAACCGGGGCCGGGGTGCAGGCGCTCAGCGCCGAAGCCAGCAGCAACACGGAAAGCGCGACGCGCATCGGCAGCATCTCGAAGGGCAGGGTGACGGGCCATTGTAGGAACGGTCGGGGAGCCTGCTGATTCAGTTTGCTTATGACGGGCGTGCGGCAGGGCATGACACCCGCCGGGCATTGCCGGGCGGATGCCTTCAGGCCGCTGCCCGCACCATCTGCTGGTAGACCAGTCCGTTGAACTCGCCGACCTCGCCGTCCAGCATGAAGCCGTAGCGCAGGTAGGTCGATACTGCATTGAGCGAGGCGCGCACGGTCAGGACCGGCTCGCGTACCTTCGGCAGCACCGCCTCGAACAGGGCATGGCCGATGCCCTGGCCCTGGCAGCCAGGATCGACGAACAGCATCGCCAGGTGACGGCCTTCCTTCAGCTCGATCACGCCGACGATGCGGCCCTCCTGCTCGGCCACCAGGATATGGTTGTCACCGTGCAGGCGCGCGCCGAACGCTTCGGCGGCGGCGACATTGCCGAAGGTCGCGATGCCGGCCGCGCTCAGCGAAGGCGCGACCGCTGCGTTGAACGCGGCCAGGCACACCGCGCTGATCGCGGGCAGGTCATCGATGTTGGCAGGGCGGATCTTCGGCATGCAGTGTTCTTCCGGTAGTGGGCGGCGCGTCATCGTTGCTGCATGCCTGCACGCTAAGCTGCCGGCATGAGTGATTTCAATCCTGCTTACGCTGCCTTGTTTCCGCAACAGGGCCTGAGCCTGGGCCTGATGACGCCGGTGGCGTCGCATGGGCTGGCCGATCCGCACGAGGCGAGGCGCATCGCGCGGCTGGCCGATGACCTCGGCTTTGCTGCGCTGTGGACGCGCGACGTGCCGCTGATGGTGCCGCAGGGACCCGATGCCACCGCCAGTGCACTGGACGATCCGTTCCTGTGGCTGGGCATGCTTGCTGCTGCGACCGAGCGCATCGTGGTTGGCAGCGCCGCCATCGTGCTGCCGTTGCGCCAGCCGCTGCAGGTGGCGAAGTCGGCCTTGAGCCTGGACCGGATAAGTGCCGGGCGGTTCGTGCTGGGCCTGGGTTCGGGGGACCGCCCAGAGGAGTTCGCCGCATTCGGCGAGGATCTGGAGGGCAGGGCGGTGACATTCCGTGATCGTTGGTCGTTGCTGCGCGCAGCGCTGTCACCGGAGGCCGATGAGCGGGCCGCCGTGCGGCAGGCGACCGGTGGCTTCGACGTGCTCCCGGCGCCGGAAGCGCGCATTTCGATGCTGGTGGTGGGTACTGCGCGGCAGAGCCTGCAGTGGATCGCGCGCGAGGCCGAAGGCTGGGCCACCTATCACCGCGAAGAGACCGCACAGGAAGGACGCATCGGCCTGTGGCAACAGGCACAGGCGCAACGCACTGGGCCCGCCAAGCCGTTCGTGCAGTCGATGCTGCTGGATCTGCAGGCCGATCCGCAGGCGCCGCCCGCGCCGTTGCCGCTGGGGCTGAAGGTCGGCCGCGATGGCCTGCGCGACTATCTGCTGCGCGTGCATGCGCAGGGGGTGGCGCACGTGATGTTCAACCTGGTCGACAACGGGCGACCGATGGACGCGGTGCTGCGTGAGATTGGTGAGCAGGTGTTGCCGGATGTGCACCGGTAGGTGTCCACCTTGGTGGACACGCCGTGCCGCGTATGACAGCGCGCTCGCCGGGCATGGCCCGGCGCTACCTGTCGCGGCGCGCATCTGCGTATCATTCGCATTTGATACCCCGATGCCGGAGCCCCGCGTGACCCAACGTTCCCCCATGCACCCGACCGGACGCCTGTTCGCTGCGGTCGCTTTCATCGAGGCCGTGACCTGGGCCGGCCTGCTCATCGGCATGTGGATGAAGTACGGCCCGATGGCCAACGTGGCGCTGGTGAAGCTGTTCGGGCCGCTGCACGGCGTGGCCTTCCTGGTCTATGTGGCAGTCACCCTGTTTGCGGCGGTGCGCCTGCGCTGGCCGTGGTGGGCCAGTGCGTTGGCGCTGCTGGCGGCGATCCCGCCGTTGGTGACGCTGCCGCTGGAGTGGTGGTTCAAGCGCCGTGGCCTGTTGGACCTGCGCGCCGTGCGCTGAAGTCGCTGTTGCATGCCCGTTCAAGAGAATGGGTATCAAATGCAAATACGAGCCGTTATCATTTGAGGATGGCGTCCGGTCCTGAACAGGGCCGGTGCCGGGCGGGGCGCGCAGACGCGTCCGGTCATCCTTTCCCGTTACGGCTGGTGTTCCATGCACGCACGTCCCATCGTTCCCGGCTTGCCGGCGCTGGTGTTGGCTGCCCTGATCGGCACCATGGCGATGATGTCCTTCGTCGCTGTGATCGGCCCGGTGGTCCGCATGCTCGGTTTGTCCGAGTGGCATGCCGGGCTGTCAGTCACCGCCGCAGGCGTGTTGTGGATGCTGGCCGCGCGCCCCTGGGGCCAGCTCAGCGACCGCCTCGGCCGCAAGCGCGTGCTGATGCTGGCGATGAGTGCCTACACCGTGGTCTACATCGCGCTGGCGGTGTTCATCGACGTTGCCCTGCAGGCAGTGCCGCCGGTACTGGTGTCAGTGCTGGTGCTGGTCGCTGCGCGTGGCCTGATCGGCCTGTTCTACGCCGCCGTGCCTCCTACCGCAGCTGCGCTGATCGCCGACAAGGCGCCGACCGGCCAGCGTGCGAAGTTCCTTGCCCGCCTGGGCAGCGCCAACGCACTGGGCATGGTGCTGGGCCCGGCTGCTGCGGGTTGGCTGGCCTACACGAACCTCTCGCTGGCGCTGTATGTGGCCGCGCTGCTGCCGTTGCTGGCACTGGCATTGCTGGCCTGGCGACTGCCAGCGACGCCGCCGGTGGTGGGGGCATCCGCGCAGCGCCGCGCGCCGATGAGCCGCCTCGACGCCCGCTTGCGCCTGCCACAACTGGCGGCGTTCATCGCAATGGTCTCGGTGACCATCGCGCAGGTGACGGTGGGCTTTTTCGCGATTGATCGCCTGGGCCTGGATGCGGCTGCGGGCGCACGCATGGCTGGCATTGCACTCACCGCCGTTGGCGTTGGTCTGATCCTGGCGCAGGCGCTGGTGATGAAGCTGGACGTGCATCCGCGCCGCTGGATCGTCCTCGGTGCCCTTGTTTCCGGCATCGGCTTTGCCTCGGTGGCGGGCGTGCAGCAGGCCTGGCAATTGCCTGCGGCCTACGCGCTCGCAGCCTTCGGCATGGGCTTCGTATTCCCCTCGTTCCAGGCACTGGCTGCCGACGCGGTGGAGGCGCACGAGCAGGGCGCCGCCGCCGGTACCGTCGCTGCTGCGCAGGGACTGGGCATGGTGGCCGGGCCGATGCTCGGCACGCTGTTGTATCGCGGCGGGCCGAGCCTGCCATACCTGCTGGTCGGCGCGCTGCTGCTGTTGCTGTGCGCGCTGGCCGCAGCGCATCGGATGAAGGAGACCCCATGAACGATTCCCTGATGCAGGGCGCGTGGCCGGAGGCTGCGACAGTGCCATTGGACAGCACCGACGACGCGTCGCTGTTCCTGCTGCAGCATGCCGGCCAGCACGTGCACGCGCGCGGCTGCCGCGCCGCGCTGCCGGCCGGTGCGCTGGCGACGTTGGCAGAGCGCGTTGCGGCCTTCTTCGCGCAGCAGCGCGGTGGGCCGGGCCTGCTGGTCGGCGCAGTGCCATTCGAACCGCGTGCCGACGACGCGTTGTACCAGCCTGAGCGCCTGCTGCCGGCCCTGCCGTTGCAGCCACAGGCCGCGCCAGCGCTGGAGGGTGCCCTGCAGGCCGAGCCCGCACCGGAGCAGTATGCGGCGTCGGTGGCTGCGGCGGTGCAGGCACTGCGCGCGCCCGAACTGGACCTTCAGAAGGTGGTGCTGGCGCGCAGCCTGCTGGCACGCACGCGGCAGTCACTTTCCCCGGAGGTGCTGCTGGCCCGCCTGGGCGCGGATCCGTCGGTGGCGACCTATGCAGTGCCGCTGCCGGTGGAACTGGGCCAGGCGCCAGCCTGGCTGGTGGGGGCGACGCCGGAACTGCTGCTGCGCAAGCGCGGCGCAGAGCTGTTGTCGCACCCGCTGGCGGGCTCCGCGCGGCGCAGTGCCGACGCGGCCGAGGACGAGCGTGCCGCGCAGGCGCTGCTGGCCTCGAACAAGGACCATGACGAACACCGCCACGTGGTCGAGGCCATCGTCGAGGGTCTTGCACCATACTGCAGCAACGTCGATGCACAGCCGCGTCCGGTGCTGCATGCCACCGCCAGCATGTGGCATCTGGGCACCCGCATCCACGCCACGCTGAAGGATCCGCAGACGTCGGCCGCCGCGTTGCTGGCGCAGCTGCACCCCACGCCGGCCGTATGCGGGACACCGATGCTGGCGGCATTGCAGCGCATCCGCGAGCTGGAACCGGTGCCGCGTGGCTTCTATGCCGGCGCCGTGGGTTGGTTGGATGCGCAGGGTGACGGTGACTGGTACGTGGCGATCCGCTGCGCGCGCCTGCAGGGCACGCAGCTGCGGCTGTATGCCGGTGCCGGCATCGTCGCCGAGTCGCACCCCGAGGCCGAGGTGGCCGAAACCGCAGCGAAGTTTGCGGCACTGTTGAATGCGCTGGGTGTCCATGACTCCGCGCCCGCCATCGAGCCTGCCGCATGAGTGCTTCCGCTGATTCCTCCCGCCTGCCACTGCAGCAGGTGTGGCCCGACGCGCTGATGGCGCGCTATCGCGAGGCCGGTCATTGGCGTGGCGAGACCTTCCCGGCGTTTCTGCGCGAACGGGCGGAACGATTCGCCGATGACATCGCAGTGGTTGCCGGCGACGTGCGCCTGAGCTATGCGCAGCTGTGGCACGAGGCCGGGCGGATCGGTGCCGGCCTGCTGGCG
>DQIG01000429.1:0-664 GCA_003525885.1 Stenotrophomonas sp. | reverse complement strand
ATCGGTGCCGGCCTGCTGGCGCTCGGCCTGCAGCCCGGAGAGCGGGTGCTGGTGCAGCTGGGCAACACGGCAGGCTTCATCAGCACGGTCTGCGGGCTGTTCCGCGCCGGGCTGGTGCCGGTGTACGCGTTGCCGGCACACCGCATCACCGAGCTGGTTCACTTTGCCAGCAAGGCCGAAGCCAGTGCCTACATCACCACCGAGCTGCACGATGGCTTCGATCATCGCGGGCTGGCACGGGAGCTGCAGGCCGAAGTGCCGGCGGTTCGCCATGTAGTGATCGACGGCGATGCGGCGGAGTTCGTCACGCTGGAGGCACTGCAGGGCGATCGCAGCCAGTTGCCGGCCGATCCGGACCCGCAGTCGGTGGCGTTCCTGCAGATTTCCGGAGGCAGTACCGGGCTGTCCAAGTTGATTCCGCGTACCCACGACGACTACATCTACTCGTTTCGTGCCAGCAATGACCTCTGCGGCATCGACCGCGACAGCGTCTATCTGGTCGCGCTGCCGGCAGCGCACAATTTCCCGATGAGCTCGCCGGGCTTCTTCGGCGCGCTGTATGCCGGCGCCCGCGTGGTGCTCAGCCCTGGCCCCGGACCGGATGCGGCCTTCCCGCTGATCGCCCGCGAGAAGGTGACCTGCTGCGGGCTGGTGCCGCCGCTGG
>DQIG01000238.1:1356-6129 GCA_003525885.1 Stenotrophomonas sp. | reverse complement strand
GGTGCCGAGCGAGCTCGGCACCCACCGGGGTGGCGGATCAGCGGACCGCCTTGACGTTCAGTTCGTTGATCATCTGCTGGGCGGCCTTCTCGGCAGCCAGCTGCAGGGCATTGGTACGGGCCACGGTTTCATTCGGGCCGGTGCCGGAGAACTGCACCGGGCCGACCGAGGACACCGTGCGCGGGAAACGACCGGTCACGTCCAGCACCTTGCCGGTGACGGTGACGAACACGCGGGTGTTGCCACTGGCCGGATCGCGGTCGCGCATGCCGACGTCGAGGGTGCCGACGGCGATGTACGGAATGTTGGCCGCACGGATGCCGTTGGCCGTGTCGCGCAGGGTGGCCGGGGCCAGGTCGTTGCCGGTGCTGAAGTCCTTGCGGATGCGCTCGATGCTGAGCAGTCCGCGCGACTCGCCTTCCACGTATTCGGCTTCAACCACTTCGTAGCCGGCGGCACTGAAGGCACCGGTCATCGCCGTGTTGACCTCGGCGGCGTTGGCCACCTTCCAGGTGATGTTGTCGGCGCGAGCAGTGGTGCTGCCGCCGCTGGTGACCGACACCGAACCGTTCTGGTTGATGCTGCCGTTGGTGCTGACCGAGTTGCCGCGGAAGCTGTCGCCCTCACGGGTGTTCTCGCTGTAGCTGCTGCTGGCGTCCACGCGGCGGTATTCCTTGTCCTGGAACGACTGCACGGTATCCTGCGAGCGCGCCATGAACAGGAAGGTCAGCAGCGAACGCTGCGCGGCGGTTGCGCCGGCCACGGCCGAACCCGCATCCAGCTTGGTCTGCAGCAGTGTGGTGTTGATCTCGGCGCGGACGGTGACGCTGTAGGTCTTGGCCTTCTTGTCTTCGGTGTCCGACAGCTGCACCGCGCTGAGCACGTAGCGGTCGATCTCGCCGATGAACTCGGCGCGGCGTGCTTCGAACAGGCGCAGCTTGGCCGCACCGGTTTCGGCGATGTACGCCTCCAGGGCATTGACCTTGGCCTTGTTCAGGGCCTGGGCACGGGTATCGGCACTCAGGCGCAGGCCGTAGCTGGCCGAGCCGGTACCACGCGAACTCGCGGTCTGCGCAGCGACCGGCGAGGCCACCACCAGGGCGATGAGGATGAGCAGGATGGTACGCATCAACGACATGACTTGATCAACTCCTGGAGGGCTTGGGTCTGCTGCTGCAACGGGCGGCCGCCCGGCTTCTGTTCGTCCAGCCAGGCGCGCGAATCGGCACGCTTGGCGGCGGCGCCGGCAAAGGCGTCGAAGCCGGCCAGCAGGGTTTCGTAGCTGGCCGACCACTGGTCAACCTGCCACTGCGTGACCGGCACCACCTTGGTGGCCCCCTTGCGCAGCGGCTGTTCGAAATAGACCTTGCCCGAGAACGGCTCGATCACCTTGGCGGTGAAGAAGGCGCCAAACAGCATCGTCTTCATCGCCGGGGTTTCCTCGATCACGCCGTTCTTCAGTGCATCGACCTGCAGGTTGATGACGTAGTCGGGTTCGGGAATCTTCAGCTGGTACACCTTGCCATCGGCAAAGCGGGCTGCCATCGCGCCACCGATCGCCTGGCCCGAGGCCGGCGGCAGCAGGCCGACGCCGGTGTTGGACGACAGCGTCTTGGACAGTTCGTGCGCAAGCGTGGCACGCAGCGGTGCTTCCCACTTCGGATCGGGCAGCTTGGCACGTGCCGCATCGGACAGGGTCACCCCGCCCACCTGCAGGCGACGCACGGCGGCATCGGGCAGCCGGGCCTGCGCCAGGCTGGCCGCGAGTACCTGCGACAGGCTGGTATCGGCGCCGCCGTACAGCAGGTCGGCGACGATCGCGTCGATATCGTCGTTGTCCGGACGGTAATCCTGCACGTCGATACGCTGCAGGGTGAGCGGATAGGAGGCAATCACCTGGCGCTCGCGGAAGTCGAAGAACAACGCCTGCAGCGCCACTTCCACCAGCACCTTGTACTGGTCACCGATCGGCTCGACCGAGACCAGTTCGCGGTCCAGCGCAGCGGCCAGCACGGTCGCACTGGTGGTGCCGTCGAGCATAGCCACCGGCTGGTCGATCAGTTCCAGGTGGGACGGTGCACGGCGCTTGAGCGACTGCGCGAGAACCTGGTTCAACGGAACCAGGCCACGCCGTTCCAGCACCGCATGCGCATGCGGGGTGGTCGCCTGCACGGCGGCGGCGTCAGCGGTATAGGCAAAACCGGCCCAATAGGCCTGCTGTGATTTGTCCGCGGCCTGCACGGCCATCGGCCATACGGCCAGGCACAGGGCACAGGCAAGCAGGCGCGCAAAAGCGCGCGATGCGCTCTTCGTCCTTGAATACATCCAACCGCTCCTCGGTCAATACGCACGGAACGCGGACGCTCATGCGTCCGCTGGGCGCGAAACATAGCCGCTCACAGGCCCGCCGACAAGTGCCGTCTTTGTCGGTTCACTCCGTGGAGGGCAGGCCTGCCCGTTGCCGCAGCAGTCCACGCTCTGCCTGGTTCTGGCTCAACCCGGCGGCCTCGGCAAAGGCATCGCGCGCGTCCTGCTCACGTCCCAATGCCTGCAGCAGCTCGCCACGCACCACCTGCAGCGGTGCGTAGTCGCGCAGGCGAGGATCGACCAGCAGTGGCTGCAGCTGTGCCCAGGCGGCAAAGGGGCCATCACTGCGCAGGATCGCCACTACCCGGTTCAATGCCACCACTGGCGAAGGTTGAACCTGCAGCAGCTGTGTATAGAGCGCAGCAATACGCGCCCAATCGGTGGCGTCGGCGCGGCGCGCGGCCGCATGGCAGGCCGCGATGCGCGCCTGCAGCACGTAGGGGTCCTGGCCACCACCTGCGGCCAGCGCACGCGCCAGTGCCTGCTGCCCGCGTTCGATCTGAAGCCAGTCCCAGCGCGCGCGGTTCTGCTGGTCCAGCAGCACCGGCACGCCCTGCGCGTCCACCCGTGCCGCTGCACGCGAGGCCTGCAGTTCCATCAGCGCCAGCAGGCCCAGTACCGGCGGCACCGGCAACCGATGGGCCAGGATGCGGGCCAGCCGCAACGCTTCCTCGCATAGCGCTGGGCGCATCCAGTCATCACCGGCACTGGCCGCATAGCCTTCGTTGAACACCAGATAGATCACCTCCAGCACCGAGGCCAACCGCTCCGGCATCGCGTCCGCGCGCGGCACTTCATAAGGCACCTGCTTCTGCGCCAGGGTGCGCTTGGCCCGCACGATGCGCTGGGCGATAGTCGGCTCCGGCTGCAGGAACGCACGCGCGATCTCCACGGTGGTCAGGCCCCCGAGCAGGCGCAGGGTCAGCGCTACCCGCGCATCGGCCGGCAGCACGGGATGGCAGGCCACGAACATCAGCCGCAGCAGGTCATCACCCAGGTCATCCTCCAGCGCCTGGCTGTCATCCGGTGCCGGCAGCGCCGCCGGATGCAGTTCCTCGCCCCATTGCGCGTGCTGCTGCGCCACCCGCTGGTGCTGGCGCAGCACATCGATGGCACGGTTGCGCGCGGTGGTCATCAGCCAGGCTCCGGGATTGTCCGGGATGCCCTGCTCCGGCCAACGCTCCAGCGCGGCCAGCCAGGTGTCCTGGGCGAGCTCCTCGGCACGGCCGACATCGCCACCGAGCAGCCGCGCCAGGCGCGCGATCAGCACTGGCGACTCCATCCGCCAGAGGGTTTCCAGACGCTGCGTCAGTGTGGGATCGAGCATGCGCCGATCACAGCACGCACGCCCGGCCCGCACAAGCGCCATGGCTCACGCTTCGACGATGGGCTTGAAGCCGCCCCAGAACATGCGCTGGGTATCGAACGGCATGTCCTTCGGGCCCAGCGACGCCAGCCGCGGGTCGGCCATCACCCTGGCGTTGATGCGGTCGCGCGCCGCACGCGAGCGGAATACCACGAAGGCGACGATCACCGTTTCACCGGGCTTGGCCTTGACCGCCCGTGGGAACGACGTGCGCTTTCCCTGTTCCACATCGTCGGCCACGCACTCCATGTATTGCAGCGCGCCATGATCCTTCCACACCGCGCCGGCCTTGCGGGCAAGGCGGCGGTAAGCCGCCACCTTGTCCTGCGGGCACGGCAGCACGTAAGCGTCCACGTAAGCCATGCGGGTTCTCCCAGCGGCGACCGTCAGCCCGGCTCGCCGTCCATGTGTGCGATTTCCCAGAGATGGCCGTCCAGGTCCTGGAAGCCACGCTGGTACATGAAGCCGTAGTCGCGCGCCGGCTGCGGTTCGCTGGCGCCAGCCGCCAGCGCCTTGTCCACCATCACGTCCACCGCCTTGCGGCTGTCCGCCGACAGGCAGGTGATCACTTCGGTCTGGCTGCGTGCATCGGCGATCGGCTTGGTGGTGAACTGCTTGAAGAACGGCTGGGTCAGCAGCATCACGAAGATGCTCTCACTGATGACCATGCAGGCGGCATCGTCATTGGTGAAGGTTGGGTTGAAGCTGTAGCCCAGCGCGGCGAAGAAAGCCTTGGATGCGTTCAGATCCTGCACGGGCAGGTTGACGAAGATCATCTGTGGTTGTGGTGCACTCATCGGTAAAGCTCCTGGGTGGATGGAGAAGATCGGATCAGGGCTGCTTCATGCAGTTGACCATCCACGGCTTGCCGTAGCGGTCGATCAGCATGCCCCAGCGGTGTGCCCAGAACGTTTCGGCAATCGGCATCTGCACCTGACCACCTTCGGCCAGTGCAGCGAAAACGCGTTCGGCTTCTTCGATGCTGTCGACGTCGACATTGATGGTGGTCGAGCCACCCTCACCACCGCCGGGACCGTCGG
>DQIG01000238.1:920-1206 GCA_003525885.1 Stenotrophomonas sp. | reverse complement strand
CCCCCCCGCCGGGACCGTCGGCCGCCATCACGATGGCGTTGCCGATCTCCAGCTGGCTGTGCGCAACATGGTCCAGGGTCTGCGCCGGCATCTCGTTGCAGCCGGGCATGCCATCGGAGGGCGGCATGTCGCGGTACTTCATTTCCGAGGTGACCTGGCCACCGAGTGCCTTGGCATAGAACGCCATCGCCTCATGGGCCTGGCCGCTGAAGCCGAGGAAGGGAATCAGTCTCATGGCAATACTCCGTTGTGTGGTTCAGGGCAGTAACGCCGGGTCGTGCCCGGC
>DQIG01000238.1:498-774 GCA_003525885.1 Stenotrophomonas sp. | reverse complement strand
GTAACGCCGGGTCGTGCCCGGCAGGGAGATGCATCGGGTCAACCTTCCAGCTGTGCACGCAGACGCTGTTCCTGCTGCTGTAATTCGGGGGTGAAGGCTTCACCGAAGTCTTCAGCGGAGATCAAGGGACGCAGTTCGAGCGTTCCGCCACTACCAAACGGCGCACGGCTGGCCCACTCGACGGCCTCGTCCAGCGACCGCACGTCCCACAGCCAGAAGCCGGCGATCTGGTCGCTGGCAGGACCGAACGGACCGGCCTCGACCTTGGGCGCGCCG
>DQIG01000238.1:0-348 GCA_003525885.1 Stenotrophomonas sp. | reverse complement strand
GGCCTCGACCTTGGGCGCGCCGCCGCCGAAGTGAATGCGGCGGCCGCGCTGGGTGGCATGCAGGCCTTCACCGGCCAGCATGATGCCGGCGGCCACGAGTTGTTCGTTGAAGGCGCCCATTTCGGACAATTCCTGTTCGCTGGGCATGCGGCCGGCTTCGGAGTCGGCGTTGGCCTTCACGATCACCATCACTTTCATTGCGGTCTCCCGTGGGGACGCGTGATGCGTGCCCTTCACTGGGTACAACGAACCAGGGGGCTGGGAATCGACACGTCTGTTGGAAATTTTTTCTTCCGCGGAAAGCGCGCCTTCGGCGGGGGTCGGCGAACGGCGGAGCCCCTCCGTGGT
>DQIG01000185.1 GCA_003525885.1 Stenotrophomonas sp. | reverse complement strand
GCAGTGCGTTCGGTCGTGCGCTGGCCTGGGCCGGCGTGGCAATCGTATTCGGTGCGTCGGCCTGGCTGTTGATGGCCGCCACCCTCATCGCCCTGCTGCAGAGTTGGGGCCTGAGCTGGCTGCAGGCCCTGCTGATCACCTCGTTGCTGAGCCTGGCCGTCACCGGCTATGCGATCTGGCGGGTGTCCTACTTCTTCCACCACACCGGCATGCATGCCACCCGGCGCCAGCTGTCACGCCTGGGCCTGTTCGACGAGCCCAGCGAAGACGACCCCGATGCCGGCGTGCAGCTGCCCGAGGGCAAGCCATGAAGTTCGGCGCGCTGCAGCGGCGGGTGAAACGCTGCGAACAGGTCGTGACCGTGCGCCTGGGCGAGACCCAGGACCACTGGTCCACGCTCAGCCAGGTCTGGCGCCAGGGCTGGTCACCACTGCGCATCGTGGTGGTCGGCCTGGCCGGCGGGTTCATCGCCGGCAAGCTGGAAGTGCCGGGCAAGGTCAACGGTGCGCGCTGGCTGCAGATGGTGGGTTCGGTCTCTAACCTGTTCGCCAGCGCACAGGCTGCGTTCGGCGCGGCAATGGCGGCGCAGGCGGCAGCAAGCGCCGACGATGCAGCCGAAGAAGCCGACGAGGCCAGCGAACAGGCACAGGCGGCCTCCACCGCCGCCGCACGGCCCGCACCGCGACCGGTGCCGGAGCCCGAACCGGAACTGCGCGAACCGCGCCCGGCCGAAGCCGCCACCGAGCTGTCCGAACGTTGATCCATGGAATCCGCCGCGCCGATCGCGGCCGGCGGATAATGCGCTCCCCTTCCCGGTTGGTGCGTCGATGAGCGAGTCCCTCCTGTCCCCGTCACCGGCCGATCCTCAGCATCCGGAGGCACCGCTGCCGCCACCGTCGCGCCCGCGCGGGCCGATGTCACTGGTGGTACTGGCAACCCTGGCGGTGGGTTACACGCTGTGGGCCGCGCAGGACATCATCCTGCCGGTGCTGCTGGCGGTGTTCTTCGCGCTGGTCGGCAATCCGATCCTGCGCCTGCTGCAGAAGCTGTGGATTCCGCGTGCCCTGGGCGCATTGCTGATCCTCGGCGCTGGCGTGGGCGTGACCGGTTCGCTGGCGGTGCAGTTGATCGGACCGGCGATGGAATGGGCACAGGAGGCGCCGCAGCAGCTGCGCAAGGTTGCCCGCCAGGTACAGGACCTGACCAAGCCGGTGCAGCAGGCCAACCAGGCCGCGGAAAACTTCGCCCGCGTGGCCGGCGGTGACAGCAACCACAAGGTGCAGGTGATCCGCACCCAGCTGGACGACCCGTACCGCATGCTGACCCGTGCGCCGCGGCTGGCCGCGTCGGTGCTGGCGGTGGTGCTGCTGACCCTGTTCTTCATGATCTACGGGCAGAGCCTGCAGCGCGCGGCGATCGCGCTGTTCCCGAACCGCCAGCAGCAGCGTTTCACCACCGACATCCTGCGTTCGATCGAGCGAGAGGTCTCGCGCTACGTGCTGACCATCAGCGTGATCAACACCCTGGTGGGCCTGGTGTTCGCCGGCATCCTGATGCTGCTCGGCATCGGCCTGCAGGAAGCGCTGTTGTGGGGCACGGTGGCCGCACTGCTGAACTTCGCCCCCTATGTGGGCCCGCTGATCGGCGTGGCACTGATGCTGCTGATGGGCTTCGTGGAATTCCGCGACCCGCTGCAGGCCCTGCTGCCGGCGGCCGCCTACCTGGCCCTGCACACCCTGGAAGGGCAGATGGTCACCCCGATCGTGCTGGGCCGGCGCATGAAGCTGTCGCCGCTGGTGCTGATCCTGGCACTGATGGTGTTCGGCTGGGCCTGGGGCATGATCGGCCTGCTGCTGGCGGTGCCGCTGCTGGTCTGCATCAAGCTGGTGCTGGCACGGCTGGATGGCATGCAGGGCTGGGCGCGGTTGCTGGAATGAAAGCCCGCGCGGGCAGGCGTAGAATGGTGGGGTGAATTTCCCCGTCCAAGCCATCACTCTCGACCTTGACGACACGCTGTGGCCGTTCGCTCCGATCGGCGCCCGCATCGACCTGGTCCTGCACGAGTGGATGCGTGAACACAGCCCCGCCACTGCCGCGATGTATCCGGTGGCGGCGATGCGCGAACTGCGCGAGCGCCTGTATTACGCCCATCCGCACCTCCACCACGACCTGAGCGCGCTGCGCCGGCTGACCCTGCACGAAGCCCTGCACGCCAGCGGCGCCAGCCTCGATCTGCTCGAGCCGGCGTACGAAGTGTTCTACGCCGCGCGCAACCAGGTCGAGTGCTATCCCGATGCCATCGACGCGTTGGCGCGGATTGCCGCGCGGGTGCCGGTGGCAGCGCTGAGCAACGGCAACGCCGATCTGGAACGGATCGGCCTGGCCCATCATTTCGCCTTCCAGCTGGGCGCGCGCGAACACGGCGCGGCCAAGCCCGAGGCAAGCATCTTCCACGCCGCCTGCACCCGACTGGGTGTGGCGCCGGCACAGGTACTGCACGTCGGCGACCACGCCGAGATGGATGTGGCCGGGGCGATCGCCGCCGGTCTGCGCGGGTGCTGGATCAACCGCGAAGCAGCCACCTGGACCCATCCGCACCTGCAGCCGGACCTGCAGTTCGACACCCTCACCGGCCTGGCCGACTGGTTGGACGCCAACCTCGACGCCGCCGCACCCCGGAGTACCTGACGCATGAGCGAGATCACTGGTTTCACCGCCGACACCGCCGCAGCGCTGCCGCTGTACGTGCTGGACCGCGAACAGTTCACCGCCTGGAAGAACAGCCAGCCGGCTGCCACCCAGGCCTGGCTGGCTTCGCAGGGCTTCAGCGCCGGCGCACACAGCGTGGCCCTGCTTCCCGGCAGCGATGGCCTGGCCGGTGCGGTGATGGGTGTGGGTGATCGTGGCGATGCCTACAGCTATGCACACGCGCCGCACGCGCTGCCGGAAGGCAGCGTCTGGCAGCTGGCCAATGAACTGCCGGCCGCCGAACTGGCGCTGCTGCAGCTGGGCTGGGGCCTGGGCAGTTACCGCTTCGACCGTTACCGCAAGCGCAACCGTGCACCGGCGCAGCTGGTGGCTGCACCGTCCGGCGAAGTGGCCGACCTGATCGCCGCCAGCCTGCGCGTACGGGATTGGGTCAACACGCCGACCGAAGACATGGGCCCGCAGCAGCTGGAAGACGCCGCACGCGCCCTGGCCGATGCGCATGGCGCGCAGGTCGAGGCGATCACCGGCGATGAACTGCTGAAGCAGAACTTCCCGGCGATCCACGCCGTGGGCCGGGCCTCGCACCGCGCACCGCGCCTTGTGGTGCTGCGCTGGGGCAAGGACACCGATCCGGCATTGGTGCTGGTCGGCAAGGGCGTGTGCTTCGATACCGGCGGCCTGGACATCAAGCCGGCCGATGGCATGCGCAACATGAAGAAGGACATGGGCGGTGC
>DQIG01000154.1:900-5220 GCA_003525885.1 Stenotrophomonas sp. | reverse complement strand
CCGGCCAGCGGCCGGCTCTACCCCATTCAGTGCCCAGCCCCGATAATCCCGCGGTGAGTACCGAACCTGACACCCTCGCTGCGGTCGAGACTGAAACCGCGCCCCTGCAGCTGCTGCACCTGGATGAGCGCCTGGCCGTGGTCAACAAGCCCGCCGGGCTGATGGTCCACGACAGCAAGCTGGCCCGTGGCGAAGATGATTTCCTGGCCGACCGCCTGCGTGAGCAGCTGGGGCGCCCGATCTTCCTCGTGCACCGCCTGGACCGGGCCACCAGTGGCTGCCTGCTGCTGGCGTTCGACCGCGAAACCGCCAGTGCGCTGGGCAAGGCGCTGATGGGCGGTGAAGTGGCCAAGGACTACCTGACGGTCTGCCGTGGCTGGCCGACTGAGCTGTCCTGGCGGGTGGAGCATGATCTGGACGGTGGGCCGGGCAAGCCGGTGAAGAAGCCGGCGATCACCGACTTCCAGCGCCTGGCCACCGGCGAGCTGTCGGTGCCGGTGGGTGAATTCGCCAGCTCACGCTACGCGCTGTTGCGCTGCCAGCCGCAGACCGGGCGCTTCCGGCAGATCCGCCGGCACCTCAAGCACCTGTCGCACCACATGATCGGCGACACCAGCCACGGCGATGGCCGCCACAACCGCATCTTCCGCATGCAGGGCGTGCACCGCATGCTGCTGCACGCCGAGCGTCTGCGCTTTCCCCATCCGGAGGGCGGCATCGTGGACGTCAGTGCGCCGCTGGACCGCGAATTCCAGAAGGCACTGGACCTGTTCGGTTGGAACCAGGACCTGTAGACGGTAGTGCCGGCCGCTGGCCGGCATCTGCATGATCCCAACCGTACGAGGTTGCCGGCCAGCGGCCGGCACTACCTCACTTCTTTTCCGGCTCGTTGACGATCGCTTCCAGGTCCTTCTGCAGGTCTGCGAACAGCGGCTGCATGCGCGCCTGGATCGCCACCACCACGTTCTGCATCAGTGCCGGGGTCTTGTCCAGCAGGCTCTGGCCGGCCGGGCTCTCGTAGAACTCGGCCATCGCCAGCACGTCTTCCTTGCTGAAGGTCTTCTTGTACAGGTCCACGTACATCGGCCGCAGCTGCTGCCACGACATGGCCTGGCGCAGGGTCTGGCTGGTCCGTGCCTGGATCCGCTTCAGCTGTTCCTGCTGCTGGGCATTGAGCTGGCGTTGCGCAGCCACCTGCTGGAACTGCTGCTGCTGCATCGCTTCGATCTGCGGCACCATGGTGTCGATCATGCTCTGCGCGCGCGAGGCTGACAGCAGGCGGTTGATGTCGCCGTCGGTCGGCGGGGCGGCCAGGGCCGGGACGCTGGCCATTGCCAGTACCAGCAGCAGGGCGGCGCGGCGCAGCAGGGACGGCAGGGCGGGTGCGAAGCGGGTCATGCGGGGCTTCCTGCGGTACATGGGACGGCCAGCATACCCGCAGCCAAGGCGAAGGCGGCGTGTTCGGTGCCTGATCGGCGGCATACGGGGCGCGATGCCGCACTCCGTCGCGTGCCTGCCGCTACAATGCGCGGATGGGCAGTGGACCGGTCACCATCAGCGCGCAGCTTGAAATCCCCGACGGCGAGATCGTCGAGCGGTTCGTGCGTGCCAGTGGCGCCGGTGGCCAGAACGTCAACAAGGTCTCCACCGCGGTGGAACTGCGTTTCGATGTGGCCAACTCGCCCTCGTTGCCCGAACCGTTGCGTACGCGCCTGCTGGCGCGGCGTGACCGGCGCATGACCGGCGAAGGCGTGCTGGTCATCGACGCGCAACGATTCCGCACCCAGGATCGCAATCGCGAGGATGCGCGCGAGCGGCTGGCGGCCTTCATCCAGGCCGGGCTGAGCGTGCCCAAACCGCGCAAGGCCACCAAGCCGACCCTCGGGTCGAAACTGCGTCGTCTGGACGCCAAACGCGGGCGCGCGCAGATCAAGCGCGGGCGCTCATCACGTGACTGGGAGTGATTGCTTGAACAACCCGACTTCGTTGCTGCCGGCCGTGCCGCCGCAGATGCCGCAGGTCAAACCCAACGCCTTCCTGCGCTGGCTCGCACGCTGCACCCTGCGCATGGGTGGCTGGAAGGTGACCGGCACCCTGCCTGACATCCCCAGGCTGGTCTTCATCATCGCCCCGCATTCGTCCAACTGGGACGGCCTGTGGGGCATGGCGGCGAAGATCGCGCTGGGCATGAAGGTGAAAGTGCTGGGCAAGGCATCGCTGTTCTGGTGGCCGCTGGGCCCGCTGTTGCACAAGCTGGGCGTGATCCCGCTCGATCGCAGCTCGCCGCAGGGCACGGTGGGCCAGGCGGTGGACCTGCTGCGCAACAACGAGAAGATGTGGTTCGCCATCACCCCTGAAGGCACCCGCAAGGCCGTGAAGGACTGGAAGGCCGGTTTCCTGAAGATCGCGCGGATGGCCGACGTGCCGATCCTGGCCGCGTATTTCCACTACCCGGAAAAGACCATCGGCATCGGTCCGGTGTTCACGCCGACCGGTGATGATGCCGCCGACATGGCGGCCATCCGCGAGTTCTACCGGCCCTGGATGGGCAAGACCCGCGGCACGGTCTGAGCCGGCCACAGGCCGCCGAATAGACGCCACGTCCGGCACATGCCGGGCGAGCGCGACAGGAGTAGGGTGGAGGGCTGGTATCCCGTACCGTCTGCCCAAGGAGCGTTTCACATGTCGCGTACCGTAGTCCTGGCCGCCGCCATCAGCCTGGCGCTGGCGGCCTGTTCCGGCAAGGAGTCCACCCCCGTGTCCGAAGCCCAGAAGACCCCGGCCCAGCAGCCGGCCGAAGCCTCCACCAATCCGCTGCTGAGCGCGAGCACGCTGCCGTTCCAGGCACCGCAGTTCGACAAGATCAAGGACAGCGATTACCTGCCGGCCTTCGAAGAAGGCATGCGCCAGCACCTGGCCGACGTGCGCAAGATCGCCGACAGCAGCGAGCCGGCCACCTTCGACAACACCATCGTGGCGATGGAGCGCAGCGGCGAGACCCTGACCCGCGTGTCGCGCATCTTCTTCGGCCTGGTCCAGGCCGACACCAACGATGCGCGCCAGAAGATCCAGGAAGAAGTGGCGCCGAAGCTGGCCGCGCATCAGGACGAGATCAACCTCGATCCGAAGCTGTTCGCGCGCGTGAAGTCGCTGTACGACCAGCGTGACACGCTGGAGCTGGACCCGGTGCAGAAGCGCCTGGTCGAGCACTACTACGACGGCCTGGTGCGTGCCGGTGCGCAGCTGTCCGACGCCGACAAGGCGACCCTGCGCAAGCTCAACGTGGAAGAGACCACCCTCTCCACCCAGTTCCACACCCGCCTGGTTGCCGCCACCGCTGCTGCTGCCGTTGTCGTCGACGACAAGGCCAAGCTGGCCGGCCTGGACGAGGACGCGATCAACAACGCTGCGGCCGCCGCCAAGGACCGCAAGCTGGATGGCAAGTTCCTGCTGCCGTTGCAGAACACCACCCAGCAGCCGGTGCTCGGCTCGCTGAGCGACCGCGACCAGCGCGCCGCCGTGCTGAAGGCCTCGGAAACCCGCGCCGAGCGTGGCGATGCCAACGACACCCGGCAGACCGTGCAGCGCCTGGCCCAGCTGCGTGCGCAGAAGGCCAAGCTGCTCGGCTTCGACACCTTCGCCGACTACCAGCTGGGCGACCAGATGGCCAAGACCCCGGCCGCCGCGCTCAAGTTGCTGACCGACACCGTGCCGGCCGCCACCGCCAAGGCGCGTGCCGAAGCTGGCGAGATCCAGAAGGTGATCGACGCGCAGAAGGGTGGGTTCCAGGTCGCCGCTTCGGACTGGGACTTCTACGCCGAGCAGGTGCGCAAGGCCAAGTACGATCTGGACGAGTCGCAGATCAAGCCGTACTTCGAACTGGACAACGTGCTGCAGAACGGCGTCTTCTACGCCGCCACCCAGCTGTACGGCATCACCTTCAAGCCGCGCACCGACATTCCGACCTACAACCCGGACATGAAGGTGTACGAAGTGTTCGACAAGGACGGCACCTCGCTGGCGCTGTTCTACACCGACTACTTCAAGCGTGACAGCAAGTCCGGTGGCGCCTGGATGGACGTGTTCGTCGAACAGGACGGCCTGACCGGTGCCAAGCCGGTGGTCTACAACGTGTGCAACTTCACCAAGCCGGCCGCCGGCCAGCCTGCGCTGATCAGCTTCGACGACGTCACCACCATGTTCCATGAGTTCGGCCATGCGCTGCACGGCATGTTCTCGAACGTGAAGTACCCGTCGATCGCTGGCACCGCCACCTCGCGCGACTTCGTCGAGTTCCCGTCGCAGGTCAACGAGATGTGG
>DQIG01000154.1:455-768 GCA_003525885.1 Stenotrophomonas sp. | reverse complement strand
CTTCGTCGAGTTCCCGTCGCAGTTCAACGAGCACTGGGCGCTGGACCCGAAGGTGTTCGCGCACTACGCCAAGCACTACAAGACCGGCGAGGCGATGCCGCAGGAGCTGGTCGACAAGATCCTCAAGGCACGCAGCTTCAACCAGGGCTATGCGACCACCGAGTACCTGTCGGCCGCACTGCTGGACCTGGCCTGGCACACGCAGAAGGCCGATGCGCCGCTGCAGGATGTCGGCGCCTTTGAAGCCAGCGCGCTGAAGAAGTTCAAGGTCGACCTGCCGCAGGTGCCGCCGCGCTACCGCACCACCTACTTC
>DQIG01000154.1:0-309 GCA_003525885.1 Stenotrophomonas sp. | reverse complement strand
GCGCTACCGCACCACCTACTTCGACCACATCTGGGGTGGTGGTTACTCGGCCGGTTACTACGCCTACTTCTGGGCCGAAGTGCTCGACCATGACGCCTACCAGTGGTTCACCGAGCACGGTGGCCTGACCGCGGCCAACGGCCAGGAGTTCCGCGACAAGATCCTCTCGCGTGGCAACAGCGTGGAACTGTCGACTCTGTACCGCGATTTCCGTGGCAAGGACCCGTCGGTGGAACCGCTGCTGAAGTTCCGCGGCTTGAAGTAAGCGTGACCTGAAGTACGAAAGAAATAACGGCGGGGGCAACCCCG
>DQIG01000156.1:1825-17047 GCA_003525885.1 Stenotrophomonas sp. | reverse complement strand
GTTGCCGGCCCGCGGCCGGCACTACCGATTCTTGGGGTTACAGGGCCACCGTCTCCACCACTTCCAGCCCATACCCGGCCAGGCCGATCTGGCGGCGCGGGGTGCCCAGCACGCGCAGCTTGCCCAGGCCCAGATCGGACAGGATCTGCGCGCCGGCACCATTGCGGCGCCACTGGCTCACGTCCTTGTCCTTGCCCGGAACCACCGGCGCCGGCTGCTGGCGCAGGCGGGCCAGCAGGGCCTCGCCGTCGCGCGGAGCCTGCAGCACCACCATCACGCCGGCGCCTTCAGCATCGATCGCACGCAGGGCATCGGTGGCGGCCACGCCGAAATCGTCACGGCGCCAGTGCAGCAGGTCGGCCAGCGGGTTTTCCACCTGCACGCGCACCAGGGTCGGAGTGTCCGCATCCGGGGTGCCGCGAACCAGGGCGAAATGCAGGTCGTGGGCGATGCGGTCGCGGTAGGTCACCAGCTTGAACGGGCCGAATTCGGTGTCGATCTCGCGCTCGTCGACGCGTTCAACGGTCTTTTCGGTGGCCAGGCGGTAGGCGATCAGATCGGCGATGGAGCCCATCTTCAGGCCGTGCTCACGGGCGAACACTTCCAGCTCCGGGCGGCGCGCCATGCTGCCATCCGGGTTCAGGATCTCCACCAGCACGCCGGCCGGTTCCAGCCCGGCCAGCATGGCCAGGTCAACGCCGGCTTCGGTATGGCCGGCACGGGTCAGCACGCCGCCCGGCTGGGCGATCAGCGGGAAGATGTGGCCCGGCTGGTGCAGGTCCGACGGCTTGGCATTGGGCTTCACCGCGGTGCGGATGGTATGCGCACGATCGTGCGCCGAGATACCGGTGGTGACGCCCTCGGCGGCTTCGATGCTGACCGTGAAGTTGGTCTGGAACTGCGCGGTATTGGCCTGCACCATCGGCGCCAGGCCGAGGTCGGCGGCGCGGGTGCGGGTCAGCGGCAGGCACACCAGGCCACGGCCGTGGGTGACCATGAAGTTGATGTCCGACGGCTTGACCAGCTCGGCGGCCATGATCAGGTCGCCTTCGTTCTCGCGGTCTTCGTCATCGACGATGACCACCATGCGGCCCTGGCGGATGTCTTCCAGGATTTCCGGAATCGGGGCGAAATTCATGCGGCATCTCCCTGTGGGTGCTGACCGTTGGTCGGCACACTGATCAACCGCTCCACATATCGGGCGACCAGATCGATTTCAAGATTGACCGCGCTGCCCACGCCCGCGGCGGAGAAGGCGGTATTGGCCACGGTGTGCGGGATCAGGGCGACTTCGAAGCCTTCGCCGTCCACTTCGTTGACGGTGAGGCTGACGCCGTCCACGCAGATCGAGCCCTTCTTGGCGATGTAGCGGCGCAGCGAGGCCGGCGCGGCAAAGCGCCAGCGCTGGGCACGTGCGTCTTCATGGATGGACAGCACCTGGCCGAGGCCGTCGACGTGGCCGCTGACCAGATGGCCGCCAAGGCGGTCAGTCGGGCGCATGGCGCGCTCCAGGTTGATGACTGCCCCTTCGCCCAGCTGGCCCAGCGTGGTCAGGCCCAGGGTCTCGGTGGAGGCATCGGCCTGGAAGCTGCTGGCGTCGAATGCAATGACGGTGAGGCAGACGCCGTTGATGGCGATGCTCTCGCCCATCTGCACGTTGTCGAACGGCAGATTCCCGACATTGAAGGTGAAGCGGACATCGCCGCCGATGGATTCGCGTGCGGCCAGACGGCCGACGCCTTCGATGATTCCAGTAAACAAGTAACGTTCTCCGCGAAAAGTGAGCGAAAAACGCCGCAAGGCAAACAGGCGCACGCAGGGCATAAGCCCTGTGGCACCGTCTTCTTTCATCCGGACTATGACCGTCGGCTCCGGCATTGGACCGGATCTGCTGACCCCCGGCCGTGGGCCGGGGCGCTCGCGGGCTCGTGCTTGCGCACCTACCGCCGGTGGGGAATTGCACCCCGCCCTGAAGACGTTTGTGTACCGGCGAACCGGCCTGCGTAGTGTAGCAGCCCGGCCTGAACGGGGTCGGATCCCTTTCCGCAGGAAAGGGCTCTGACCTCATGAGCCTGTGCCCCCGACCACGCCGGCCCAGCCTGTGACGGCCATCTCTCGCATTCCGTGAAATTTTCATTAAACTCGAGCGTCGGACGACATGAGGTCGTCACGGGTCGCCCGGAGGGCAGCCCGCCAATGGACTGAAACTCACAGGAATTCCCATGCGCAAGATCCTGATCGTGGCCGCCCTCCTGGCCGCCGCCCCGTTCTCGGCTTCGGCCGACGCCCTGAGCTACACCTACGTTGAAGGCGGCTGGACGCAGCTGCAGCTGGACAATGGTGGTGGCTCGAAGCCCAGGCTGGACGGCGGCTACATTCGTGGTTCGGTAGCCATTGCCGAGCAGGTGCACGTGTTTGGCGGCTACACCGCTGTCACCAAGACCTACAACCACAACTATTACGACATTGCGGTGCGCATCAAGCAGAAGGTGCAGTCGCCGGAACTGGGCATTGGCTATCACATGCCCTGGACCGATCGCGTGGATTTCACCGCTGATGCTGCATGGGTGCGTCTGGACGAAGAGTTCAAGATGTCGTTCGACGGCCGCCAAGTGGATCGCCTGAAGGATCACACCAACGTGGGCCGCGTCACCATGGGTGTCCGCGGCAAGCCGTCGCGCATGACTGAAGCCTGGGCCAAGGCCGGCTACATGGATGGTGGCAACAACTTCAAGGGCACCTGGGTCGGCACCGTTGGCGGCCAGATCAACTTCACCAAGACCTGGGGTCTGGTGGGCGAGATCTCCGGCTACCGCGACGTCACCCAGTACTCGGCCGGCGTCCGCGCCAGCTTCTGATTGCCCGATCCTCGTCGTGCGATCTGACGGGCCCCGCAAGGGGCCCGTTTTTTTGCCCCGCGCGCACCGGCACGTGATCACATGGCGCCATCGGGCCTGCGCAAAGATGCGCTAGGCTTGCGCGCCTCTGGAACAGGAAACATCGTCATGAAGACCCCTTTGCGTACCCTGCTGGCCAGCGCCCTGCTGTCTGCCCCGCTGTTGGCCAGCGCCGCCCCGGCCACGCTGACGCCCGAACAGGCCTTCGACCTGTATGCGCGCGTCCTGCTGGAAGACGACGCCGCTGCGACCCGCACCCTCAACGATGCGCTGAAGCCCGCCTTCGACGGCCAGGACGCGGTAACCCCGAACCCGGGCGCATTGGCCAAGGCGCTGGCCGAACCGTGGCAGGTCGTGCTTGCCAGCAGCGGCGCAAAGGCCGACGCGGCCACCACCGAAGCGATGTATGCCAGGGCCCTGCGTGATTCGAAGTGCCGCGCGACCAAAAGCGTGATCGAAGACAACGAGTACGTCGAAGACCAGAAGCTGGCGCGCATCAGCTTCAGCTGCCAGGTACCCGACCTGGGCAAGGTTCGGCCGCTGTTCGCCGCCAGCCTTGCATCCGACGCCAGCCCAGCCTCGCGCAAGCAGTTCACCGATGCCTATACCCAGGCGCTGCAGAGTGGCGCGCGCGTGCCGGTCAACGGCACCTTCACCCTGTACCCGGCCAAGGACAACGGCTACTGGTACAGCGGCAACTTCGACGATCTGGTGGGCACTGTGACCGGCGCGCTGGCACCGTTCGAGGACTGGATGCAGGACGCGCAGGCGGCCAACGCGCCGAAGGTGACTGGCGTGCCGGGCTGCGACCTGCTGCTGCAGCAGCACCGCGCCTGCGTGGCGAAGATCGCACCGGAACAGATCAGCGGCGTGGATGCGATGGCCGAGGAGCTGAAGGCCAAGGCGCAGGTGCAGTCGGCCGATGAGATGACGCAGGAGTGCAAGGCACTGCGCCCGATCGCCGAGATGATGTGGAGCGACGAATGCGCCTGACGTGGCGTCGCTGAAGTACACGGGGCTGGCAGCACTGTTGCTGGCCCCGCTGGCTGCCCATGCGAACACAGATGCGTCCGTGCAGGTGTTCGACCTGTACGCACGGGTGATCGTGCACGGAGACCCGGCCGCGCAGGCAACGCTGGCGCGTTACCTGCCGGGCGAGCAGGGACCGGCGATGGCAACCGCGCTGGCCACCATGAGCCACCTGGACCAGGCCCCCGAGCTGGCCGATTGGCCGCAGGCCGCCGCAGCCGTGCGCACGCGGCAACGATCGGTACATTGCAGCACCGACAGCGTGCGCTACCTGCAGGCCGGGATTGCCGACGTCTCCTTTCGTTGCCGCTTGCCGGATCTGAGCGCATTACTGCCGGTGTATCGACAGCATCCGGTGCCGTTCAATGGACCACACCCACCGCAGATGGCGATACCGCTGGCCACCGCGTATACGCGGATGATCGCCGTGGCACCGGATCGCGAGAGAGTCGTCAGCGTGTCGTTCCAGCGCGACCATGACGGCGACGCCTGGCGCATCGGCAACCCGTCGCCGCTGTTGAGCGCAGTTGCCGATGCCTTCCTGCCATTCTTTGAATGGAATGAACACCTGCCCGACGAGACCCGATGATGCCGCGCCTGCTGTTCTTCCTGCTGTGGATTGCTTCGACCGCCTCGGCGCAGACACCCGTGCCGACACCGGAGCAGAGCTTCGACCTGTTTGCGCGATTCATGCTGGAAGGAGATGCCGATGCTGAAGCACAGATCGCCGCGTTGACCGGCATGCCAGTACGCAGCGAACGCTGGGACGATGCGGTCGACAGGATGGTGGTCGGCGATGCGCCGGTGGACGACGCGCGCACGCGGGTGGGTCGAGAGCTTTCGCGCCAGGTGGCGCTGGCGCTACGGCAAACCCATTGCCGCAGCACGGGCAGCGAACGCCAGGATGGTGACGATCTCCAGATCGCCATCGTTGCTTACACCTGCCAGGTTCCCGACTACGCGGCGGTAAAGAAAAGGATGCCAGACGACGGGGTTCGCGAGCCGGGAGCTGAGGATGCGCTGGCAGGTGTCAACGAAGCGATCGCCATGCTGCAGCGCGCTCCCAAGCGCGCCCATACGGGCAGCGTAACCTTGGCACGCGAGGGCGAAAATGATGTCTGGGCGCTGCAGGACATGCCGCCGCTGCACCAGTGGATCCAGCTGCTGCTGGCGTTGCCGGAGTAGAAGCCCCGGCATGCAGGAAGCGCAGGAAACGTATCAGGGCCGCAGCAACAGCCGGATGTCCTCACCCACCTGCCGCTGATCCACCACGCGCAGCCTGCGCTGCTGGTCCATGGCATCGATACCGAGGCCAGCCAGCAGCGGCCGGCCACTGTCGCCCAGCAACGTGGGCGCTTGGTACAGCAGCAGCTCGTCCACCCAGCCGCCTCGCAGCAGTGCACCGGCCAGCGTCGCGCCGGCTTCGGTATGCACTTCGTTGATGCCCCGTTCGGCCAGCAGTGCCAGAACCGCGCCCAGATCAAGATGGCCATGGCGCACGGCAACGCTGGCAAATGCGGCGTCGGCCGCATCGGGTGGGCTGACCACCGCGTTGTGCAGGTACAGCGTCGGCGCATTGCCCTCGCGTACACGGCTGCACTCCAGCGAACGCAGGTGCGAATCCAGCACCACGCGCAACGGTGGCATCACCTCGGTATCGGCCAGACGCACGGTCAGCATCGGGTCGTCGGCCAGCACGGTGTCGGCGCCGGTCAGGATCGCACCCGCACGTGCGCGCCAGTGCTGCACGTCTTCGCGCGCAGCCGGGCCGGTGATCCACTTGGAACTCCCATCGGCCATCGCGGTACGGCCATCGAGGCTGGCCGCCAGCTTCACCCGCAACCACGGGCGGTTGCGCTCCACACGCGACAGGAAGCCCTTGTTGAGCTCGCGGGCCTGCGCGGACATCAGCCCTTCGGCGACCTCGATACCCGCGTTGCGCAGCAGATCGAAGCCACCGCCATCGACCTTCGGGAACGGATCGCGCATCGCCGCGACCACGCGCGACACGCCCGCTTCGATCAGGGCCAGCGCGCAGGGCGGCGTGCGCCCGTAGTGCGCGCAGGGTTCCAGGGTGACGTAGGCGGTGGCACCGCGGGCCTCGCTGCCGGCCTCGCGCAGCGCGAACACTTCAGCGTGCGGACCGCCTGCCCGCTGGTGCCAGCCCTGCCCGACCACGCGTTCGCCGTGGGCGATCACGCAGCCGACCATCGGGTTGGGGCGGGTGGTATAGACAGCACGCTCGGCCAGGCGCAGTGCGTTGGCCATGTGCAGGTGATCGAGGACGGAGAACGGGGTGGTCATGCGGCCATGGTAGCGCCGTTGGTGTGGATCCATGCCATCAGTGCCAACCAACGGTTGGCACCCACCAGGGCGTCAGCCCTTCTTTTTCTTGGTCAGGGCGATGACGTCGCCCAGAAGCTGCAGCTGTTCGGTACTGGACGGCAGATCGCGTTCCAGCTTCTCGATCTCCTCGCGGAAATCGGCCACGTCCTCGAAGCTGCGGTAGACCGAAGCAAAACGCACATAGCCGACGTGGTCGAGCTTGCGCAGTTCGTTCATCACGAACTCGCCGACCTTGATCGAGGGCACTTCGCGCTCGCCGCTGATGCGCAGCTGGTGAACCACCGCGCGCACCGCCGCTTCGATCTTGTCTTCGGCCACCGCACGCTTCTGCAGCGCGCGATCGAAGCCGGCACGCACCTTGCGCTGGTCGAAGGCTTCGCGGGTGCCATCGCTCTTGACGATGGCCGGCAGCTTCAGCTCGACCGTTTCCATGGTGCTGAAACGCTCGCCGCACGCTTCGCATTCACGCCGACGGCGGATCGTCGCGCCGTCTTCGGAGACGCGCGAGTCGATGACCCGGGTATCGGCATGTTGGCAGAAGGGGCAATGCATGGAACGCCTGGCTCAAGGAGCAACCTAATTGCCACGGTCATGGCAGCGTCGCAAAGGTACCTGAGAAAGCGTTCAGCAGCAAATGCTGTCTGCGCGAAAGTGCCTGCACAACGCGCCTGTAGAGCTCGCAGCGGGATGCTCAGCCAGCCTTGCCGACATCAGGGACAGCCTGCCCCCAACGCAGCCACGCCAGGTGCCCCGCCAACACCAGCAACGGCGGACCAAGCCCAAGGAACGCCAGCGTCGATATCTCACCGTGCTTGAAGGTGAAGTACAGCGTAGCGGCAACCACGCCCAACGCGGCGAGGCACCCCAGCAGCAGCCCAACCCATGCGACAAGCGGGGATTGGCGCAAGCCATCGCGGCCGCGCCACAGGAAGAGCCCGGTCAGCCACATCCAGGACAACAGACCGAGAAGCCCGGCCAGCGACCACAGCGCGATCACCGTGGGCTCGTTGCCGGACAGGTACTTGCCGTCCATGACGGTTATCAGGCCCAGCACAGCCACGGTGCCTCCTGCCGCCGCGGTAGGCAGGCCCACCAGCAGGCCGGCAATGGCCATCCAGCGTTTGTGTAGACGCTCATCCATGCGTTCGATTTCCTTCCATGGGCCACGTCATGCGCGGCGTTTGATCCACACCAGCATCGCGGCCGGCACTAGCATCGATGGGCCCAGCAGCAACAGGCTGAAGCCTTCGGCGTGCACGATGACGCCCCACCAGAGCGCCAGGCCCAGCGGCGGCAAGGCGGCGAGACCACCCGCCAGCAGCATCCACCACCAGACCGATCGCACGTGCAGCCCGGCACGCCCCTGCATCAGAAAACCCGCGCTCAGCCACAACCAGGCCAGGCAGCCGGCAATGCCGGCCAGGCCCCACAACGGCATCACGGTCACCGAGGCCAGCGTGCCATGGCCGAACTGGCCCAGCCCCATCAGCAGCAGCATCGTTGCCGCCGCGCCGCCCATCGCCAGGCTCGGCAGGCCGAACAACACCGCCAGCGTGGCGTACAGGTATTTGAGGCGGCGCTCATCCATGCGCGGGATTCCTGATGGCGGGGTCAGAGCCCTTCCCTGCGGGAAGGGATCCGACCCCACTCCTCGGTCAGCCGTAGACCGGGTACTTGCGGCACTGCGCGCTGACCGCATCGCGGACGCGGGCGATGACGGCTTCATCGGCCGGCGCGTCGAGCACGTCGGCGATCCAGTTGGCCAGGTCCACGCAGTCCTGTTCGACGTAGCCGCGGGTGGTGACCGCCGGGGTACCCAGGCGCAGGCCCGAGGTCACGAACGGCGAACGCGGGTCGTTCGGCACCGAGTTCTTGTTGACGGTGATGTGGGCCTTGCCCAGCGCCGCTTCCGCGTCCTTGCCGGACACGTCCTTGCCGATCATGTCGACCAGCATCAGGTGGTTCTGGGTGCCGCCGGAGACGATCTTGTAGCCGCGCGCGATGAGCGTGTTGGCCATCGCCTGGGCGTTCTTCACCACCTGCTGCTGGTAGGCCTTGAAGCCCGGTTCCAGCGCTTCCTTGAAGGCCACGGCCTTGCCGGCGATGACGTGCATCAGCGGGCCGCCCTGGGCGCCCGGGAACACGGCAGCGTTGAGTTTCTTTTCAATCTCTTCGTTGGCCTTGGCCAGGATCAAGCCGCCCCGTGGACCGCGCAGGGTCTTGTGGGTGGTGGTGGTGACCACATCGGCATACGGCAGCGGGTTCGGGTACAGGCCAGCGGCAACCAGGCCGGCGACGTGGGCCATGTCGACGAACAGCAGCGCGCCGACCTTGTCGGCGATCTGACGGAAGCGTGGGAAATCCAGGGTCTTGGAGTAGGCAGAGAAACCGGCCACGATCATTTTTGGCTGGTGTTCCACCGCCAGGCGCTCGACTTCGTCGTAGTCGATCAGGCCAGTGTCGGTGTTGATGCCGTATTGCACCGCGTTGTACAGCTTGCCCGAAGACGACACTTTGGCGCCGTGGGTCAAGTGACCGCCGTGAGCCAGGCTCATGCCCAGGATGGTGTCGCCGGCGTTGATCAGGGCCAGGTACACGGCGCTGTTGGCCGAAGAGCCGGAGTGCGGCTGCACGTTGGCGTAATCGGCGCCGAACAGTTGTTTGGCGCGCTCGATGGCCAGGGCTTCGACCTTGTCCACGTGCTCGCAGCCACCGTAGTAGCGCTTGCCCGGGTAGCCTTCGGCGTATTTGTTGGTGAGGCCGCTGCCTTGCGCTTCCATCACACGTTTGCTGGTGTAGTTCTCTGACGCGATCAGCTCGATATGATCTTCCTGACGCTGTTCTTCGGCATTCATGGCCGCGAGCAGTGCGTCGTCATATCCCTGGATCTGGTCTTTTTTGCTGAACATCGCGTCTCTCCCAGCCTTTCGTATTGTTGAGGCCCTCGCAGGGCCCTTTGATGCGATGGTAGGGCTGGTGCAGACAGGTCAAATGCCTACGCACGCCACGCAAAGGTGCGTTTACGACATTAGATGAGCGACACGAAACAAATGTGGGAGCGGGCTTGCTCGCGAATGCGGCGGGTCAGCCAATACATGGGTTAACTGACCCACCGCATTCGCGAGCAAGCCCGCTCCCACAGGGGGTTAGGCGATGATCTGGCGGACGAGTAACAGCAGCAGGAAATGCAGGGGATAGAGGGCATAAGCCCAACGCCGCATGGCTGGTGGCGAGACGTTTTTGGCACGTCGCAACAAGGCCAGGCCGGCCAATGGCGCAATCAGGCACGCGGCCAATCCCAACTTCGCCACCAGCGTGTCGCTATTGAGCAGAATTTGCCATTGGTTGGCGGCCATGCAGACCACACCCGGCAACAGGCTGAAATACCACGGGCGACGGAACACCAGCAGCATCGCCAACGGCAACAACACGCCGAAAAAACCGAACATCAGCTGCGTGGAAAAAACCGCCGCAATGGTGACGGCAATCAGCGCCAATCCTCGATCAAAAAGCGCCTTCTGCTGCCATCCTCGGGCAACCAGCAAGCCCAACGCCAAAGTCGGCAACACGTTCAACGTATCGGCATCATCGATAAACAGGCGGTACGGCACTTCGCTGATCACGCTGAACAGCAGCAGCCACCCCAGGTAGCGCCACTGGCCGGTCACGGGTGCATTTCGTGCGCGGTGCAGATTCGCTGCAATGGCCAGGCAAAACCACGGGAACGCCAGGCGCCCCGGCACGTACAGGCCATCCAGGCTCAAGCCGACATACCGCAGGTGGTCCAGCACCATGCACAGCAGCGCCAGCCACTTGAGCAAATCCAAAGCGCCATCACGGACGCGTCCGACAGGAATCGTTTCAGTACCGTGCATAATTCCCCAGTGACTTTGCATTTACAGCGCGTGCGCACCCGCGACATTCTTGGTTACAGTGCGCACCAACATCGACCACAGGAATGGGCCATGACCGACAAGAGCCAACAATTTGCCAGCGACAACTATTCCGGCATCTGCCCGGAAGCCTGGGCCGCCATGGAACAAGCCAACCAGGGCCATCAGCGCGCCTATGGCGACGATGAATGGACCCACCGCGCAGCCGACGGTTTCCGCAACCTGTTTGAAACCGACTGCGAAGTGTTCTTCGCCTTCAACGGCACCGCCGCCAACTCCCTCGCGTTGTCGTCCTTGTGCCAGAGCTACCATAGCGTGATTTGCTCGGAAACCGCCCACGTCGAGACCGACGAATGCGGCGCGCCGGAGTTTTTCTCCAACGGCTCCAAGCTGCTCACCGCCCGCACTGAAAATGGCAAGCTGACCCCGGAGTCGATCCGCGAGATCGCCCTCAAGCGCCAGGACATCCACTACCCGAAACCCCGCGTGGTCACCCTGACCCAGGCCACCGAAGTGGGCAGCGTGTACACCCCGGATGAAATCCGCGCCATCAGCGTCACCTGCAAAGAGCTGGGCCTGAACCTGCACATGGACGGCGCGCGCTTCTCCAACGCCTGCGCATTCCTCGGCTGCTCGCCAGCGGACCTGACCTGGAAAGCCGGGGTGGACGTGCTGTGCTTTGGCGGCACCAAGAACGGCATGGCCGTGGGCGAAGCGATCCTGTTCTTCAACCACAAGCTGGCTGAAGACTTCGATTACCGCTGCAAACAGGCGGGCCAGCTGGCCTCGAAAATGCGCTTCCTCTCGGCCCCATGGGTGGGCTTGCTGGAAAACGACGCCTGGCTCAAACACGCGCGCCACGCCAACCATTGCGCGCAGCTGCTGAGCAGCCTGGTGGCGGACATCCCCGGCGTGGAATTGATGTTCCCGGTGCAGGCCAACGGCGTGTTCCTGCAGCTGTCGGAACCGGCCATCGCCGCACTGACGGCCAAGGGCTGGCGCTTCTACACCTTCATCGGCAAAGGTGGCGCACGGTTCATGTGTGCGTGGGATACCGAGGAAGAGCGTGTAAGAGAACTGGCGGCGGATATTCGGGAAGTGATGGGGGCCTGATACTGGCGCAGTGCCGAGTCTGTTATTTGATATTTCTGACAGCCTCACGCTGCATTTTCATTGTCTAGCCTCTTGGAACCCGGAAGGAAAACGCCGCTGCAGCGGCTCTCCTTTCGGGTACGACAACCTGCCGAATGACCGGCCGGAAATGGACATCCAACAGAGAGCTAAACCATGGAATATCAGAGCATCGGCAACACCCTCGAAAGCGACGGCAGCGTCAGCACCACCGTCATTGACTGGGATGAGTTCCGCAAGTACGCAAAAGTGGGCGACACCATCCGCGAGCCATCAAGGACATTGCGGATCTACGATAAAGCCTATGAATTGACAGCATCAGGCCAGCATTTCGTCGTCCACATCTACGCCCAGTAACCCCTAATGTGGGAGCGGGCTTGCTCGCGAATATGGAGTGTCAGTCACCAGATAAGCGACTGATACACTGCTTTCGCGAGCAAGCCCGCTCCCACACACGCCGGCTCCTACAGGGGGCGGTGCTAGCCTTCAGAATTCGATACGCACGTCGCCTTTTGGCACGCTGCAGCACGACAGGATGTAACCCTCGGCTTCGTCTTCCTCGGTGATCCCGCCGTTGTGGTCCATCTCGACTTCGCCACCCAGTTTCATCACCTTGCACGTGCCGCAGATGCCCATGCCGCAGGCTTTTGGAATCAACAGGCCAAGCTTGGCCGCGGCCGCATGCACGGTTTCGCCCGGGGCCACGCGAATGCTCTTGCCCGAGGCAATGAATTCCACCTGGTGCAGGTCCGCCAGGTCGATTTCCGGCGCGTCGGCGGCTTGTTCGGCCTGTTCGACCGCATCGGCACGGGCTTCCGGTGGTGTGGCACCGAAGGATTCCTCGTGATAACGCGTCATGTCGAACCCGGCCACTTCCAGCAGGCGCTTCACCGCATTCATGTAGGGCGTAGGCCCGCAGCAGAACACTTCGCGCTCCAGGAAGTCCGGCACCATCAGTTCGAGCATCTTGTGGTTCAGGTAACCACGATAACCGGCCCACGGCTCACCCAACCCGTGTTTCTCACAGATCAGGTGCAGGCTGAAGTTGTCGATCCGCGACGCCATGTGCTCCAGCTCGCGGTGATAGATGATGTCTTTGGGCGAGCGGGCGCTGTGGATAAACGTCATGTCGACATTCGCGTTGGTGTCGTAGAACCAACGCGCCATGGACATCACCGGGGTGATGCCCACGCCGCCGCTGAGGTACAGCACTTTCGGGCTTGGGAAGTCGATGGCATTGAACAGGCCCACCGGCCCGTGCACTGCCAGCTCCTGACCTTCATGAAGCGTGTCATGCAGCCAGTTGGACACCTTGCCACCCGGTACGCGCTTGATGGTCACCGAGAAGCTGTAAGGCACCGACGGTGAACTGGAAATGGTGTAGGAGCGCATGATCGGCTGGCCTTCGATTTCCAGCTCCAGGGTGACGAACTGCCCCGGCTTGAAAAAGAACAGGATCGGCTGGTCGGCCATGAAGCAGAAGGTGCGCACGTCCCAGGTTTCCTGGATGACTTTGACGCAACGGACAATGTGCCGACCATTGGCCCAGGTCTGGGTGGTTACCGGATTCAGGAAATTATTGGACATGTTGTTCTCCACCGCCGACATCGGCCTTATGGTGGCGATTCTGCGTAACGCCAGAACCACCCATTTACCTATCTGCGACATTCACATACTTATCGCGACCAGCCCCCAACGACCTAGGGTTGCGCGTCGGGAACAGATTGGGCCATGTCGCCCATGGATAAGGTTCAGCCCATCGGCGGCCCCACACTCGCTCCCAACAACGACGCTTTCTTTACGCCTTGCTGCAAACCTGATTAGCCACTTATCTCGGCCACACAGAATGGCCATGAGGACCTACACGATGGACGTCACCGCAACCTTAAGCTTGGGCGATCCGCTGGAACCCGCACGCAAGGCCACCGCGCAAATGCTGCAAGAACGCGAGCGCACCTTTTCGCTGCCACAGCCGTTCTACTCTGATGAGCGGTTGTTTGATATCGACATGCAGGAGATCTTCCAGAAGGAGTGGTTGATCGCCGGCATGACCTGCGAGATCCCCACCAAGGGCAACTACCTGACCCTGCAAGTGGGCAAGAACCCGATCATCGTGATCCGTGGCGCCGAAGGCGTGGTGCATGCATTCCACAACGTCTGCCGCCACCGTGGTTCGCGCTTGTGCACCAGCGACAAGGGCAAGGTCGCCAAACTCGTGTGCCACTACCACCAGTGGACCTACGAGCTGGACGGTCGCCTGCTGTTCGCCGGCACCGAGATGGGCGCCGACTTCGACATGAAGCAATACGGCCTGAAGCCGGTGAACGTGAAGACCGCAGGCGGCTACATCTTCATCAGCCTGTCGGAGAACCCGCCGGCCATCGATGACTTCCTGTCGACGCTCACCCACTACATGGAACCGTACGACATGGAAAACACCAAGGTGGCGGTGCAAACCACCTTGATGGAAAAAGCCAACTGGAAGCTGGTGCTGGAAAACAACCGCGAGTGCTACCACTGCAACGCGTCGCACCCCGAACTGCTGAAAACCCTGCTGGAATGGGACGACGTCACCGACCCGCGTGCCGACCAGGCCTTCAAGGACCACGTAGCCGCCTCCGCCGCTGCCTGGGATGCCGAGAAGATCCCTTACGCCCACGCCAGCTTCGGCCTGCGCAACCGTATCGTGCGCATGCCGCTGCTCAAGGGCACCGTGTCGATGACCATGGACGGCAAGCAAGGCTGCGCCAAGCTGATGGGGCGCATCAAGAACCCGGACCTGGGCTCGATGCGCATCCTGCACCTGCCGCACTCCTGGAACCACTGCATGGGCGACCACATCATCGTGTTCACCGTGTGGCCGATCAGCGCCCAGGAAACCATGGTCACCACCAAGTGGATCGTGCACAAGGACGCGGTGGAAGGCGTGGACTACGACCCGGCGCGCATGCGCGAAGTGTGGGACGCCACCAACGACCAGGACCGCCGCCTGGCCGAAGAGAACCAGCGTGGCATCAACTCCACCGCCTACCAGCCTGGCCCGTACTCCAAGACCTATGAGTTCGGCGTGGTGAACTTCGTGGACTGGTACAGCGAGCGCATGCTGAGCAACCTGGGGGCGGCGCCAGCGCCTTACCTCAAGGGTGTGGCAGTACACGAGTAACAGAGCCCACAAAGACCAAACTGTGGGAGCTGGCTTGCCAGCGATAGCGGCGGTGAATTCACTGCAGTCATCGCAGCGGTGCGACGATTCGACAAGCCAGCTCCCACATTTGCATCTGCACAGTGTTCAACATTTGATCAACCCTCTTGAAACCCTTCAACGCCCTGCCCTCCAGCTGTTACCCAACAACTTATCCACAAAGCCACCCACAGCAATTGTGGGCAACTGTGCTATTCACCTGAATTTAATTGAAGAAAATCCGTGACTTATTCAAGTCATGGGGTTTCAGCATGCATTGCTCACTTATTGATCAAACACCTACAAGCCATGTAGATAGAGGCCTGTAGCGGTACGCAAACACCTTATCCACAGAGCCACCAACAGAGATTGGGTGTAACTTCAAAAATCTTGTGGAAAACCCCATCAAACCGTCATGAACCGGGGGTTTTCACGGTTTCACAGTCAAATTGATCGTTTTTTGCCCAAGCCTGTGTAAGCCACGTTTTATAAGGCTCTCAGCCGAGAGCGAACATCTTATCCACAGAAGCGCCAACAGACTTTGGGGGCAAGTCTGTGTGTAAACGCCAGTGCGCACAGGGAAAAAACCCAGGAAAAACCGCCAGTTAGCCTGGTTGTTTTTCGTACAGAGGACTACAGGGCTTGATTTGCAAGGGGTGTGGACAGCCGCGAACAGGTTATCCACAGACGGGTCAACAGGGATTGTGGGTAAGCCCATTGTAGAGCCGGCTTGCCGGCTCCTACA